>CAZTTF010000364.1:0-10041 GCA_964616365.1 uncultured Lewinella sp.
GGTTGGTCGTCGTTAAACTGCTGGCGGATGGCGCCGTCAATACGTTGGTAACGATTAAACTCCCCCCAGTGAACCTGCCAGGTGCCGAAGTCTTTTTCCAGCCAATCCAGCGCAGCGACCAGCTGCGCCATGCGCTCTTCCGGATCACTGTCCTGGCTGAGGTAGTTGACGTTATCAATGGATAACCTTCGGCTGGGCAGCAGGCCCGAACGAGCATAGCTGGACAGATAGAAATTGGTCACCGTCATGGCAACGGAATTGATGTCTACGCGGTAGTCCCATTCGCCAAGGATTTCCAAAACCTCAGCTAAACGCGGATCCTGATTCCGGGAACTCTTAGCAGCCTCCATCAAACCTGAGACGGCAACTTCCATGGGAGGGAGGTAAGTGTCGTAGGCAAGGTCGAGGAGGCCGTCCAGCGTGAGGTTATTGGCCTGTTGCAGTAAAGGGATGGCGTGAACGCCCCGCCAGTTTTCCGGGAAGGAGGTCATGTAGCGCGGGTAATCCGCGCGTTTGGGGGAGTACTCCTCGGCCGCCGTAAATGGCGTCGAGTTACAGTTCTGGATCCACCCGTTAGGCGGGTTGACAATCAGGATGTTTTCGTCTACCGTATGCAGACCCTGCCAATCTGTTTTGGGGTTACTGCCATCAACGGGCTGGGTGTAGTCGAAGCTGGTGTCGCGCTTCGGAATAAAGTTACCGTGGTAGTAAGCAATGTTGCCACCGGCATCCGCAAAAACAGTGTTGTTGGAGGAGTTGCGACGCAGGTTCATCATTTCTTTAAATTCTGCGTGGCCACTGGTCTTGGTCCGGATGTAAGACTGCTCTAGCGCGGTGACGGGGTCCCACATCAATGCGGTGGCAATCCACTTGCCATCTTCTTCGTGGGTGATCGGACCGTGATGCGAGCGGTAGATGGTAAACTCCCGCTGTTCCATACCGCCGTCTGTAGTGTAATCCAGCGTGACGGTGAGGGAGTCCAGCGCCCGCAGGTCGCCTCCGTAATCGTAGCTCATGGTGCCTCCGTCATTCACGATGGTCTCCGCAAACTCGTCAATGATGTCAGTACCGGTGGAGGTGTGCATCCATCCGGTCTTTTCGTTGAAGCCCTGGTAGACAAAGAACTGCCCCCAGGTGACGGCTCCGTAGGCATTCAGCCCTTCCTCACTTACTACGTGCACTTCGCCTCTGAAATAAAAGGAAGTGTGCGGGTTGATCAGGAGCATTGCGTTCCCAGAGGCCGTCCGGTCGCCGGAGATAGCAAAGCCATTGGAACCCCGAGGCTCATCGTCGCGCAGGCGGATCAGGCCGTCGTGCAGGGACGAGAGTTGGTCTTTCTCCTGGCCGTAAAAAGCTCCGATCTTCCGGGTGGACACGCGTTCAATATCTCCGCCAATCGAACCTTCGCTGAAGAGCATCGGGAACCAGGGCTCGAAGCGCGTCAGCAGACGAGGCTTTACCGCGGGGTTGGACGCGAGGTAGTGGTTGACCCCGTCGGCAAAAGCAACGCAGAGTTCCTGTAACCAGGCTGGGCTTTCGGCCAACGCCGCTTTGGCTTCTTCCTCGGTCATGTAGAGATTGGCCCGCAGGTCGCTGTAAAGGGCTTCTTCTCCCTCCACTTCTGCTAAGCGGCCAGTTGCCCAGATGTAATTTTGCTCTACGCGGTTGAAGTCGTCTTCGCACTGCGCATAGAGTAAACCGAAAACCGCATCAGCATCCGTTTTACCGTAGATGTGCGGAACGCCAAAGTCATCACGGATAATCTCTACGTTAGCTGCGCGGGCCGTGATCCTTTCAGCTTCGGAGAGGCTGTCGATGGAGGGAGCTTCGCGGCAGGCGGTGAGTAATAGGAGTAAGAGGGGGAGGAGAAGACGAGGCATTGTGCAAGGTTGAAGGGGTAAGATCGGGAAAAGTTACTTTTTGTACCACGCTTATCCGGAGTAGGGTGGATAACAGGTCGTAGGTTTTACCAGGTTGAGCTACTGTGCGGCAAACAGGCCATCCGCTTGCGGATGGATGATGCTCGCAAGAAGAATGCTGTGAAAGTCCTTCATCTTCCATTCGCCGCACAGCGGCTCAACCCATTCATGCTGCAACGAGTAACCTGCAATCGGTTATGTACACGTTGGAGTAGGGGTGTATTTTAACGTCTGGTTTGGACGATACAATAATGTAAGTTGCTGACTATCATCTTTTAATCTCCCGTGATTATCAAGTCTGTTGGTCTTTTAGCCTGTCATGACCGCCTAACAGGCTAAAAGACGAAACAAACCAAACATAGTACTTGATCCATTTCAACAAGAGTAAACCAAGCATTTTTGTCAAACCTCACGTTATTTTATTATCAGCACCACTGAAATTAAGCGGAACGCTGAGAGACTGAACGGAAATACCCCATTGCTTCTAGGTCTTTCATATGTCACCTGCGGCCGCGCCTCATGATCGTCTTGACCACCTGTAGCTGCTTGGGTGGAAGTTGTCAGCGGATGTTGAGCATTAATGCTTGCAGGGAATCCGTTCAAAAAGCAGTGGGCACTTTGGTAAATGAGCTCTGCTCTAACTAGCAAAAATCGGAGAAGAGCTCCTCCACTAAGGCAGGATAGTGTCAACAAACGATACACATGATCATCGCGTTTTTGCAGGTGAGCGTCAACAGCATGTTGTCGTATTGAGAAAAAAAACAGAAATTTATGTTTGACGCGTTTCGATATCTATTACCAGTACAGCTGTAAACCACCCAATAAATGGCTTCCCTAAAAGCAGAGCGCCGCCTGGCTGCCGTTATGTTCACGGATATCGTTGGCTATACCGCACTAATGCAAACAGATGAGCAGCGAGCGATTGCCCAACGGCAACGACACCGTCAGGTTTTCGAAGCAACCCATCAGCGTTATCAGGGGACCATCTTACAATACTTTGGAGACGGAACGCTCAGTACCTTCAAGAGTGGGGTAGAAGCGGTGACCTGCGCCATTGCTATCCAGGAAGCATTAAACGTAGAGGGTGGTATACCGCTTCGCATTGGACTCCATATGGGAGATATTGTTTTTGATGGAACTGAGATTTACGGTGACGGGGTAAACGTTGCGGCAAGGGTAGAGACAATGGGCGTTCCTGGCGGTATTTTAGTGTCAGGTAAGCTGAACGATGAGCTGATTAATCAACGGGGGATCACCACGACTTCGCTGGGTTTTTTCAGCCTCAAGAACGTTGATCGCCCCCTGGCTATATTTTCCGTGACGAACAAAGGAGTCACTGTTCCGCAGCGCCACGAACTGCGCGGAAAACAAACGGCTGAAAAGCCAACCGTAGCGGTCCTGCCCTTTATCAATCGCAGTGCTAACGGGGAGGCCGAGTACCTCAGCGATGGAATGACGGAGGAAATTATTAATGCGCTGTCAAGGATCAAACACCTTAAGGTTACCTCACGTACTTCTTCCTTTTTTTATAAGAACAAACAAGTCTCCTTGCGGCAGATTGGCGAAGAGCTTAAGGTTGCCTACATTTTAGAAGGGAGTGTTCAGTTGGCGGGGGGAGCCATGCGGGTAGCGACTACCCTGGTGGACGTAGCCGAAGACATTCCCCTTTGGTCGCAAACGGTCGCCCGTAAGGTGGACGATATTTTCGCCGTCCAGGATGAGGTGAGCCTGCTGGTAGCTGATCGACTGCGGGAGCATATCGGCCATTTTGAGATTGACGAGCAGCTGGTACCTCCGCCAGAGGTTAGCGTCGATAACTATAAACGCTACCTCAAAGGGCGGTTTCACATCGTTAAGATGAGTGCGTTGGAGATTGAACTTGGAATGTCGATCATGGAGGAAATTATCACCGATCAACCCAACTTTCCGCTGGCTCACCTTGGTCTTCATCTTGGCTACACTTTATTGGCAACCCTGGGGATGATGCCCGCCCAGGAAGCGTTTGCTAAGGCACTGCCTTATCTTGACAAGGCCATTGAACTGGATGATAGCTTAGCAGAAGTACAGATTCATTTGTCCTATAAAAGTTTTTTACAAGCGTGGGATTTCCCCGGCACCTACCAGCATTTGAATAAGTCTTTCGAAAAGCGGCCTACGGTGGAATATTATCAGATGATGACTTCCGTGCTGTCAGCAGAGGGCAGGATAAAAGCGGCCCACAACTATATTGATACCGCTCTGCAAATAGATCCTTTTTCTGCCGTGAACGCCCACCTGAAAGGCTTTCTGTTTTACCTGCAGGAGCAATACGCTCCTGCGATACAATACTTTGAAAAAAGTCTGGTGCTTAAGCCGGATAACCACGTTTCCTTTGTAGAGCTGGGGTTGGCTTATCTCCTGTCCGGCGATTATGAACGCGCGCGGACTTTTTATGATCAATTGCCCTTACCCGAAGACAACCTGCTGGTTGTGGGTGGTAAAACCATGGTGTACGCTTTAACGGCGCCCGATCGTGCCCGGGAAGGGATACGGCAGCTGGAAAAGGCAATGGACGGACCACAGATGGACCAGGCGTTGAACCAGCTCACCCTGTGTCATGCTTTTCTTGGAAATGAGGAGGAAGTCTTGAAACTATTAGCGAAGGGAATTGAAGCGGGGTTGCTACTGGCGGTCTATACACAGATCGGTCCTGTCCTTAAGCCGCTACGGTCCTCTCCGCGTTTTCAGGAGTTGCGGCAACGGATTTTGGGCGATGCCGCACCCGTGGAGACGCCCCGGCGTAAGTACAAAAAGACTTTGCTGGCCGCGGAAGAGGTAGACCGCTACAAAGAACAATTGACAAAGCTGATGGCAAAGGAGCAACCCTTTTTGGATCCAGACTTGAGTCTACGCCAGCTGGCGGAGATAATGGATTTCCCTCCGAATTACCTCTCTCAACTCCTTAATGAAGGATTCGACCAAAACTTTGCGGAATACATCAATAATTACCGGGTGGAGACCTTCAAGGCTAAAGTTGCCGACCCCGATTTGCAACACCTTAATTTACTCGGACTGGCGTATGAAAGCGGCTTCAACTCAAAGACGACTTTCAACACTTTTTTCAAGAAAGCGACCGGGATTACTCCCGCAACTTACCGAAAGCAAGCACTGAGTAAATAGGTTCGGTTTTCAAAACCCGAACGATATGGTTGTTCGGAGGCACGTCCTTTGTAGCATACAAAACCCAATAGTTATGTCCGCAACAACCATGAAAGCTGCCGTCCTTACCCGCTACGGCGCTCCGCAGAACATCAAAGTCGTAAGCATTAACCAGCCAAGCCCTAAACCCAATGAGGTGCTGGTAAAAGTTTATGCTACGCCAGTTACTACCGCCGATACGATGATGCGTCGGGCAGAGCCCGCCATCAGCCGTTTATTCATGGGCTTCACCCGCCCGCGCAACAACGTGATGGGTACCGGCTTTGCCGGTAAGGTCATTGGCGTGGGAGCCGCCGTCGAAGACTTCGCAGTTGGTGACCGGGTTTACGGAGAAAGTGGGCTTACCTTTTCGGCTAACGCAGAATACGTCTGCGTAGCGGCGGATGGAGTCATCGATTGGATCCCGATGGCACTCAGCTATGCCGAGGCTGCTGCTCTGTGTGATGGCCCGCTGACGTCCTATCATTTCCTGAAATCGTTGGCCAAAGTCGAGGAGGGGCAGTCGGTCCTGGTTATCGGTGCTTCCGGTAGCCTGGGGACGGCGGCAGTACAACTGGCTACTGCCTTCGGTGCGGAGGTTACGGGAGTTTGTAGCGGCCGTAATGGAGCACTGGTCAAATCACTGGGCGCGCACCGCGTAATTGACTATACCGAAAATGACTTCCTGAAAACCGGGGGAGCCTACGACGTAATCTTTGACACCATCAGCAATACTACTTACCGGAAGTCCCGGCACCTGTTGCGGGAAGGTGGTGTCTATATGTCTCCGGTGCTGAAATTTTCCCTTTTGGTGGACATGCTTTATGCCCGATTCTTTTCCGATAAAAAAGCCAGGTTTGATGCCGCCGGGTTACTGCCGCCCAGCCAACTGCGCGAGTACCTGGAAAAAATCACTCCACTGATCATTAGCGGAAGGCTCAGGGTAGTGATTGATAAGAAGTACGCATTGCCAGAAGCAGCCCTGGCTCATCACTACGTAGACACCGGCCGTAAGCGGGGAAATGTGGTGCTTACGGTGGTTTAGTACCATACTAATTTACATCTTGAAAGGCTGGCAGATTTATCCTGGAATTTCAGGATAGCACCTTGACACTTCAACATATAATTATGAACACGCTATTTAAATCAGCAACAGGAAAAAAAGAGATACTTGACTTGTACGACCAGAAGCTGGAAGAGCTGGACATCGCCGACGAGTCCATCTATCTCGAAACAACTTTTGGGCGCACTCACGTCCTGAGAACGGGAGATCCATCATTACCTCCGCTTCTCTTGATTCATGGGGCCAATGGATGTGCTCCAATAGCACTGGAATGTTATCCGAATCTCAGCTCGAAATATCAGGTATTCGCGGTAGATGTTCTGGCGCAACCCAATAAAAGTGCGGAGACCAGATTAAGTATGAAGGATGATTCCTACGGAAAATGGGTTAATGAAGTCATCACTGAATTAGATATAGACGATGTGACATTGGCGGGTTTTTCCTTTGGAGGTTTAATCATTCTGAAAACACTGGTGCACAATCAAAACCGTATTAAAGCAGCTTACTTAGCTTCTCCCGCCTATATCGTAAACGGTAATCCGTTAAGTGCGCTATTCAAGGTATTCGTTCCAATGATGCGCTACATGAAGTCGCATAAAATTAAACACGTGGAAAAATTCTTATCCGCTCTGTTTACTGAGCGGGATGCATTTGCCGTGGACTTTCTCGGAAAAGTATTTCTTCATTTTAAGATGGACTTTACGCCCGTTCCGGTGATCACTAGAGAGGAGGCGCAAAGAATAACCACCCCAATTACCATCCTGGCTGCTAAAAAGGACGTAATGTTTCCGGGTTCGAAAATGAAAAAGCGAGCAGAGAAGCTGTTTTCTTCTCTGGAGGGTTTCCTATTGCTTGAGGACTCGAAACATGTACAAGACAGCAAAGGGAATTCGATCTTCGAGAATCTGATGTTGAAGAGTAAAAACCTAATCATGAGCGAGTATTGAAGTTAATTCATCCACGCTCAAATAACCATTCCATGAAGGCTGCCTTCGATGAATGATAGCTGGTGAAAACAGTATTCACCAGCTAAAAAAAATTAAAAGGGAGCTGATTCCCGCAAAGCATTTTTCTATGAAATTTCAAATGGTAATATTCCTAACATTTACGGTATTAGCCGCGTGCAACAGTCCAAGTCCAGAAAAGCCTGCTACTACGCAACAACCAACGCTAGCTGATTACCAGGCTGGTGAAAAATGGGTCTGGAAATATAAAGGGGTAACGACAGCAGGTGAAGTGCGCTCTGATGGAACAGATACAAGGGAAGTCATCATTACTGATGGCGGTTTGGGTATGACGATCGGAAAGGATACCATTCCGGTTACTGATATCGTAAAAAAAGACGATAGCGATACACCGAAATACGATTGGCCTTTGGAAGTAGGTAAAAAATGGAAATACGAGAACAACTGGACAAGCCAGGACGGGACAACGGGAAGTCAAAGCCAAAATGCTGAGATATTATCCTACAAGGAAGAAACGGTGGCTGCAGGTACGTTTATGGCCTACACCATTAAGTACACCGGGAAAACAACTAATTCAAGGGGATATAATGCAGATGAGGAAGAAGTTTGGTTGTACGCGCCTTCCGTCAAGAATTTCATCAAGCTTACGCAGTCTCAAGGTGACTTCTTGTATGTAGAGGAGTTAATCGAATATTCAAAACCGGAGTAACTTGTAGTGGAATCACTCACTCTATCAGGCTCGCTATTCACAAACCACACATCATGAAAAACAGTAAAGCTGTATCGATACTGCTTTTACTCATTGCCACCACAATGAGTATTGCTTTCTTTTTAAAGATTGATTTCCCTCAAGGCTTTGAGCGCTATTTTGAACGAGAATACTATAAGCAATTCGGTCCCTTAGTAATCAGTATTGAACTGTTTATCGCAGGCTATTACTTGTTTATCGAACATCAAAAAGCAAATTTCGCCCTGGCTGTTTTTGGATTTACAGCGCTCTTCGATTGGATTTTCGATCAAATAGGACTGTCCCAGAGCTTGATGCCCCTGTATGGGACAGTTGTCATGACTATTTGCGCGATATTCTGTCTGTGGATAGCCTTTCAGAATGTTTTTAAGCAACAACGGATATCGCTTATAGCCCTCATCGCAAGTTTTGCAATCGGTGGTATTATCGAACTGTTCTTCAACTATTTATAGAAGGTCGACAAGTTAATCATAAGGCCTCTATTTATTGTTAAACCACCAACTCCTTAATTATGACTAAGGAAAAAAGCAAGCGTATTTTCGGTATCTCTCTGATCATTGTCTCTATTTGCTCCCTGTACTTCGTGCCGTGGAGAGTAGTCCGGACTTGGGCACGCCCTTTGCCGGAAACTGTTCAGGCGCAGGTGGCATCGGCGATTGACGATGGCTTTGATGGAATGATTGCTTACGTCGACCGGGCCGGTCAGCCACCGCAGTTCTTTGCTGCCGGTTGGCACGATCGGGACGCGAAGCTCCCTGCCAACCCGCAGGCCTTGTTCAAAATTGCCAGCATCAGTAAGCTATACGATGCGGTGGCTGTGACTAAGCTAGTCAGTCGAGGCCGCCTCTCACTTGACAAAACCGTAGGCGATTATTTGCCGGAGCTGGTGGGTAGGATCGATAACGCGGATAAGATCACCTTGCGGATGCTCGTGCAACATCGTAGCGGTATTCCCAACTTTACGGACGCTCCGAATTTCTGGAGTAATCCGACTAAGAACTTTGCCGAAAGCCTGGCTTTAATTCAGGGGCAGCCCGCCAATTTTACGCCGGGCACTGACTACGAATATTGCAATACCAATTACCTGCTCCTCAATAGAATCATGGATGATGTACTGGGCTATGGGAACTTCCAATTTATCCAGGAAGAGATCTTAACGCCCCTGAAGCTAACCCACACTTTCAGTTCGCTGAGCGCGGTAGATATAGAGGACGTGATGAGCGGTTACCACGAAGGTTATCCTCACGACCTGAAGACAGAAGACCACGGCATGCACGCTACGGCTGCGGACGTAGGCGCTTTTTTGCGCGCACTAAATGACGGCTCTGTATTGACGCCTACGGAACAAAAGTTATACGCTTCCCTGTATGAATTCGACCATGGCGGCTGGGTACCGGGCTACCAGAGTTTTGCGAACTACGACAAAGACCTCGACGCGGTTATCGTTACGTTTTACAGTACGACGGATTCGAAACTTTACAATTGGAATTTATCGGAAGTTATCAACGGAAGGATAATCAGGATCCTGGCCAAAGATGTCTAACCTTAGCCTTTGTGGCAGGTAGTCCACAGGGTTGAATTTGGACGATGCCCTCAAGAAAAGTAGATGGCATATTGCTTTTAAAGGTACTTCTTTGCACCCGCGACCGCGCTCAAATATGCTTGCAGATTTTGGGGCGCGGACGCAGGTGCAAGGAAAGGGGCTGAGAGTGCCTACGATACGGACTGCCCAACTGGCTGATGCTTCAGCCCGCTCACTGTAAAGGATATATACTTTGTAGTCCATGTGATAATACTTACGACAACGAAAAAAGGCCACCCCGATTCCATCGAAGTGACCTTTAAGTAGCGCGAGGCGGACCCGAACCGCCGACCTCAGGATCATGAATCCTGCGCTCTAACCAGCTGAGCTACCGCGCCGTTTGGTTAAGCGGGTGCAAAGATACATGCTTAGGAATAACCGTGCAACCATCCGGAAAAGTTTTCTTGGGCTTTACGGCGGGATGAAATATATCTTTACGTCAATGCCCCTCCACCGAATCTGGCCCTACCTGCTCACCCTTACTGCTATTCTCTTTTGTGCCCTCAGCGGCACAGACTGGTTCACCGGCCTGACTGTCATCTCCGGGGTGGCGTGTGTGTCCTTGATTGCCGTAGGCAAGCGGCTGG
>CAZTTF010000365.1:0-11102 GCA_964616365.1 uncultured Lewinella sp.
ATTGAGGAGAAACAAGCAAGCAAAGGGAATTATGCCCGCGAAGTTCCTCTCAGACTAACGCATTAACCGCGCGAAAGTCGAAAATTCCCCGCAAAATTGAAAATTTACTGCCATCAGGTTAGTTTGGAAACCACCCTAACAACCGCTTTCCGGTCAAATCAATACATCGGACAGCCGCAGCCTGCGGCGCGGCAGCCAGAAATGAGGAGTACCATAAAGGCACATAACAGGATAAAAATCGTACGGTTCATCGAATTCATGGCTTAAAGATAGCCCCTACTTAGTTCCCCACGCTTCAGCGTGGACAGCATACCCTACACCAATTTAGACCTACGCCGCGCTGAAGCGCAGGGAACGAGTGTTACTCATAAAACTCCGTCACCTCCGGAGGGACCGCTTCTCCCGTACCCCGCACTATCCACCAGGCACGGTGGGGAGTCTTTTTCCTGAAGTCCGGTGGAGACGTCTGTTTAGTGATCTCCTTAATCGACTCCGCTCCTACGATCCCCGCTTCATCCAGTTTAAACCTGCGGTAATTGGTGCTAAAAAAGAGCTTCCCTCCCGGCTTTAAAAGCCGGAGGGCGTGGTTGATCAACCGAAGGTGATCCCGTTGTGCGTCCAGGGACTCCCGCATCATCTTGGAATTCGAGAAGGTAGGAGGGTTCAGGACGATAAGCTCGTAGTTCGGGATTTTATGCTCAGCCAGCCACTGCATGACATCTGCCTTGATGAACCGATGCTGCTCCGCTTCGATTTCGTTCAGGACCATGTTGCGCTTCCCCCATTCCAGATAGGTGTTGGAGAGCGCAATGCTGTCCACCCGCTTGGCACCTGCGGCCGCGCCATATACCCCGAACGCTCCGGTGTAGGCAAACAGGTTGAGCATCACCTTGTCGCGCGCCTCCCGGGCCACCATCATTCGCGCCTGCCGGTGATCGAGGTAGAGCCCGGTATCGAGGTAATCCGTCAGGTTGACAATAAAGCCCAGGCCATTTTCCACCACGGTAAACTCTCGCTGAGCGATGCTCAGCTTCTCGTATTGCTCGGTCCCAGATTGCCGTTTCCGCAACTTGAAAAATACCTGGTCACGGCTCATCCCCAAGACCTCCGTAATTACATCCCGGTAAGCCAGCTTACGGTCTTGCCACTCATCTTCCGTCCACTGTTCCCCCTTGCGGTGATAGACTGACACGTAGAGTTGTTCCCCATACCGGTCAATCGTGATCGGGTATTCGTCCAGATCAGCATCGTAGATACGGTACGCTTCCAGCTCTTGGCGGCGGGCCCACTTATCGTGGTGCTTAGCCATTTTTTTTAATCTGTTGGCAAAAGGAGTGAGGTTAGTCATTTGGTTTGTTAAAGCGTTAGTTCTTTAGTTTCTTAGTCTGCAGACCTGTCAGGACATCACCGAGCGCAAATCAGGCACACCTTAAGCGTACATATCCGCATATAAACGTTTTTATACGCATAAATTACGATTCGTTGTCGGGCAGTCCCCATTCTTTGTGCAAAAGAAGAAACCATGGCACAATCTAGACACAAAGACTGGGCTGCGTACCAGAAAAGTTACGCATTAGCCTCTTCCATACACCGAATGACCGTCCATTTCCCCAAGGATGAGCGCTTTAGCCTCACCGATCAAATCAGAAGATCTTCAAGATCAGTAGCTGCGAACTTGGCCGAAGCGTACGGTAAAAGGCGCTACCCTAAACACTTCAGGTCAAAGTTAACAGATTCAATCGCAGAAAACTTCGAAACCCAAACCTGGCTAGATTTCGCGTTAGAATTTGGTTACATTGCAAAAGATACGCACCAAAAATATACAGCCGCCGCTGAAGAAGTGGGCAAACTATTAAGTTATATGGAGCTTCACTCGGCCCGATATATTGCGCACCCGCTAAATGACTAACAGTCTAACGAACTAAAGGACTAACATGACTAACAGTCTAACCAGCTACTCTCCGCTCTTCGACTCCTTCTCTGCCCACCTCAAACTATCCCTGGGCTATTCCGATCATACCTTGGCCGCCTATGCCTCTGACCTGCGTAAGCTGCCGGCTTATCTCGCCTTGCGGGAATGGGACCTCCCCGTCACCGCCATCGAGCGTTTCCACCTGGATGCCTTCATCCAGTACCTCGCCGAACTCGGGCTCGCTTCCAGCTCGCAAGCCCGCCTGATCTCCGCCCTCAAGACTTTTTTCGGCTTCCTCCTTGACGAAGGTAAAATCAGAACCGACCCCACAGAATTACTGCGGGCGCCCAAACTCGGCCGCAAAATCCCGGAGGTACTCACTTATCACGAAATCAGGGAATTACTTGGCGCCATTGACCTGAGTTACGATCACGGATTGCGCGACCGGGCCTTACTGGAAGTCCTTTACGCATGCGGACTCCGCGTAAGCGAAGCCACCAGCCTGGAGCTGAGCAATCTATATTTTGACCAGGGCTTCATCCGGGTAACGGGTAAGGGGAATAAGGAGCGCGTCGTCCCCATCGGAGGAGAAGCTATTCACCAGACGGAGATCTACCTTGAATATGTACGTCCTCAATTGCCCGTCATAAAGCCGGAGGCGGAGAACATCGTCTTCCTGAATCGCAGGGGTGGACAGCTGAGCCGGGTAAGCGTTTTTACCGCTGTAAAAAAATATGCTGCTGCCGCTGGTATTGAAAAAAACGTTAGCCCGCACACTTTCAGACACTCTTTTGCGACCCACCTCATTGAAGGAGGCGCAGACCTCCGCGCAGTCCAGGAAATGCTCGGCCATGAATCTATTCTGACCACCGAGATATATACCCACCTGGATACCGATTTCCTGCGGGAAACCATCATGAGTTTCCATCCTATGAATAAACGGTAGGCATTAGACAGCTAGCGCAGCCGGTTATCCGATGCATCTTTTAGCCTGGCTTAACCAGATAAAAGTTCGACTGATGTCTCGCCAAGCGAAAAAAAATACGCCACCCCGTAACATCAATAAATTTCATGGCATAGAGAGATAACTGCGACCATCCAGATCGGGTGGAGCTCTCAAACACAAATCAGAATAGTCATGAAACTTCGTTCCATCATTACCCTTATAGCCCTCTTGCTATGCGTAAGCCTCTCGGCTCAAGTGACCGAGCGTGCTAAGGAAAGAGCCAAAAACCGGGCTGAGAACCGGGCAAACAGTAAAGTGGACCAAAAAATCGACGGGGCCGTCGATGATGCCTTCAATGCTGTCGGCAACCTTTTCAAAAAGAAAAACAAGAAGAAGAAAAAAGGCAATACCGCAGATGCTCCGGCAGCCGATGACCAACCTGCTACTCCCCGTAGTGGCGGACTCTTCGGCGGCGGCAAATGGGAGCCTTTCACGAACCCTGTCAGCTTCAGTTTACGGATGGAAATGTCGGAAGAGAAGCGCAACGGAAAAGTGGAGAACATGAACATGGACATGGCGGCTACAACCGATCAATTTGCTTTCCGCATGGAAGACGAGGAGGCCAAGGAAGTCAACCGCATGATTCTCAGCACCCAGGACGGTTACACGACCATTGTCTCAACGGACAAAAAAGGAGAGCAAACGGCCATGCGTATGCGTCTGCCCAACCTCAAGCAAGTAACTGCCGAAGCCGTAGAAGAAACCGTAGAGAACATCTCCATTGAGGCCACCGACGAGTATCAAACAATTGAGGGCTTCAATTGCCGCAAATTCGTCATCACCGACGAAGCTAACGGCGTCACGACCGAAAGCTGGGTAACCAAGGAAACAGGGCTTAACGTGCAGGATGTATACCTGGGCATGATGAACGCCTTCGGCGCTCAGCAACAGCAACAGAAAGGAGGCCCTGGCGCAGCAATGGCGGGGCAGTACGAAGGCTTTCCGATCCTGTCCATCTCCAACGACGGAAAATCCACCTACACCGTTCGGTACAAGGACATCAAAGCCGGCGAAGCGAATATGGATAAAAGCATCCTCGACCTAACTGGAATTACCGTTCAATCCATCGGATTTTAGACCATCAGCAGAAAACACGTAATCCCATAAAAGAACCCCTGGTCACAATTTGTGTGCCAGGGGTTCCCATTTTTTTACAGACAGTCAAAATAAGAGGCTGTACCTTTTTGCCTGCTGCAAGATGTGGGCCCAGTAGGATTTGAACCTACGACCGACGGATTATGAGTCCGGCGCTCTAACCGCTGAGCTATGGGCCCGGTTTGAAGAGACAAAGGTAATAGGACATCGAAAAGTTTCCGCATTGGAGGAAAATTAAATTTAGCGACCTGCTAAGACCAAAGCAAAAGTGGGAAAAAGGGCGCGGACGCAGGGAGCCGTGAAGGGTATAGCGCAATTTGTATCCAGGCATGACGCTTAAACAATTGCCAAATTTCCCGGACAATCCATTTTATTGACCATCGAGGCCTTACGTTATGTCTCCCAATTCTGATGCGATACACCCCGCGGTAACCAGAGATAACATTTGTGACGCGGCTATTTTTCATAACCATTAAGGCACAAAACGTAGGTATGGGCACCGTCACGGCGAGGCTTTTAGACGCAGTTAAGTGCAAAAAGAGTCCGTCAAAAATCACTTGGGTTGGCCGGGGGAGTATATCTTAGAGCTCACCTATGGACTTCCATCACCTACAGTTCAAATACCCCTGGCGGGCCTACCAGGCCCGCGTCCTGGAACACCTTGCACGCTACCGCCAGGATCGTAGGGTACACATCGTAGCTCCGCCGGGGGCGGGCAAGACCGTCCTGGGCCTGGAAATTATCCGCAGGATCGACCGTCAGGCGCTTGTGCTCGTCCCGAGCCTCACCATCCGGGCCCAATGGGCCCAGCGTTTCCGCGAAGACTTCGCCGCCAGTGACGCATTAATTTCTCACCAGCTCGATCGCCCTGCTGACCTGACGATTGTTACCTATCAGGCCATCTTCGAATTCAATAAACGCCAGGGAACCGCGGACCTGAGCTGGGCCAAGGTGCTGGTGGTTGACGAATGCCATCACCTGCGCAACGAATGGTGGAAAGTACTGGATAAGCTGGTCGCCGAGCACACGCCTGAATTGGTGGCCCTGACGGCCACCCCTCCCTACGACGTGAGCGGAATTGAATGGCGGCGGTACGATGAGTTTTGCGGCGAAATTGACGAGGAGATCAGCATTCCCGAGCTGGTCGCCAGCGGCGACCTCTGCCCGCACCAGGACTATCTCTACCCAGTCCTCCCGCCACCTGGCGATGCCACCGTCATCACTAACTGGCAGGCACGAAAAACAGCCCTATTGGCGGCATTCCACGAACGCTCCGGACTGGCCTATTTTTTACGTGAGCACCCCTGGCTGGACACCCCCGAGGAACACTACGCTGACATCTTTGAGCATCCGGAATATTTCACCGCATTGCTGAGCGTGCTCTCGGCTCAGGGGAGCGAGCCGCCGGCATCTACGCTCGGCGTTTTACACGGTGAAGCCATGATTGCCCCTACCCTGGATGATCATTGGGCCAGTGTATTCCTCCAGCGGGCATTGCGCGAAGACCCCTATTTTGCCACGGCAGAGGGTAAGACCCACATGCAGCCATTTCGGCGTCTCCTCACCGGAATGGAAGCCTGGCAGCAAGGGAAGCTCCGCCTGGCTGATGACCTGCCACCGGCCTACGATAAAAAGGTCATTACCCAAGGCAGTGCCGCCGCCAAGCTGGCGGCCATCGTTGACATTGCCCGTCTGGAGAGTGAAGACCTCGGCGCACAACTCCGCATGGTGGTGCTTACCGATCATATCTACCCGGAGCTATTGCCTACTACTGAACATGATCGTACCGCATTAACCAAAGTTGGCACCGTACCGGCATTCGAAATGCTGCGGCGGCAGACAAATACCCTCTACGAAGGTGACATCTGTTTACTTAGCGGTAGCCTGATCATTCTCTCGACACACGCCGAAAGCCGGCTCCTGGAGTTAGCCTACGAGGAGCTACCAACGGAAAAGGTGATAAAGACAAAACCTCTCTTTCCCGGCGCGGCCTATTGCGTGGTCAATACTGGCGGCCTTGCCAACAAGTACAGTGTTGGCTGGATCACTACGCTCTTTACCGAAGGGATTGTCCGCATTATCGTAGGAACCAAAAGCTTACTCGGAGAAGGATGGGATGCCCCCGTCATCAACAGCCTCGTACTGGCCAACACGGTTGGCAGCTTCGTTTTAAGTAACCAAATGCGTGGCAGAGCGATCCGGACCGTACGCAACCAGCCGGACAAGACGGCCAATATCTGGCATCCGGTGGTCGTGCAGCCCGACATCCCCAAGGGAGGGTCCGACGTGCAGCGGTTAGCCCGGCGCTTCAGGGCATTCGCAGGACCACGTATGGACGGGACTCCTGCCCTTCAGAACGGGTTAGACCGTTTTGGTCAGGCCTGGCTGAACGGCGGCAAAGCCACCGTCAATGCTTTTCGTAACACCATAATGCAGACCGCTACAGCACGTAGCAAACTCACCGTAGCCTGGCAGGAAGCGCTTGCCGGAGGCAACCAACTCGTGGAAGCCATTAAGCCTCCAGCCAACAACTTTTACGCAAAAAAAGACCCCCTAACCCTTCACTACAAAGAGCGAATTGACCGCCATTTTGAGAATGGGTACCGGCAGTTTCTCCTCGAAATCCAACGCGCCACCTTCCTGGCATCAGCCGTAGCTGCCGTTGTATTTCTCTTCGGAATGCCTGCCTACCTACTTCTTCCTTTGGGCATACTGACGGTTGCCGCAGGTCTGCTGCTCCAACATAAATTCCGCCAACTGCAGCAACAAGCCGTGGCAAAAGGCTTTCAGGATCAACAGGCTACGGAATACCAGCGCACCTTCCGACTACAGCCCCACCTTGGCATTCCGGCGATACTGAGTTTACTGGCGCTAATCATCAGCCCTGCCAGCGGCCTCGCCTTTGCCGGCACCCTGTGCTGTTGGCTACTGGGCTATCTCTGGCTATTCCCCGCCAGAGCGATGGCACAAGCAGCCCGGCAGTACGAGATACTGGCTGATGACCGGCAGCGGTTACAAGCCTACGGTAATGCCCTTGCCCACAGCTTACAACAGGCCGCGTTCTTCCACCAGGCCACCCCCGAACAACTGCGACTAGAGCAGGATGGAGATACCCTGATGCTGTACCTCTCGGAAGCAGCGCATCATGACAGCCACCTCTTCGCAGCGGCCTTGTCGGAGCTGATGAGTCCGGCTGACAACCCACGCTACCTGCTCCGGCTGGAGCAGCCGGCGGATTGGTCGCGGGGCGAATACTACCTGGCCGTACCGCGGGCCTTTGGCACGCGTAAACTTGCGACCAACCTGGCCGCACGTATTTCCGAAGCTACCAAACATACTTTCACGCCAATATATACCCGAGAACCTGCCGGAAGACTGCACCTATTAACCGCCAGGCTGCAGGCAAGTGGCCACCCTGAAGCCATGGCAAAACGAGACATGCTATGGCGTTAATCTACTCCACCCTGCACCTGCGGCCGCGCCCTGACAAATTTTAAACTTCCATCATGTACACGCCCTACATTTCCATCCTGATGTTTCTGTTTCTCGCCTGGAGGTTCCAGCGGGTATTCAGTCGGGAGCGTAAACGGCAGGCTGCCTTCACCTGGCCGACTACCAGGGTACGACTACCCAAAGCACCACTTGATATCAAAGCGGGGCCTAAAAAGGAAGCCGGCCTACTCACTAAAGCCTTTCATTTTTTCTACCGTGGCGAGTCAACGCCTGGTAATATCCTCGTACATAACCGCCCCCGCCTCAGCAATGAGCAGCGGCAGCTGATCCTGACCAAACTGGAAGCACAGCGCGATCAGCTCAGGGTCCACTTTAACCCCGACGCCCCCAACGAATCCGCACTCCAGATCGGCTACCCCGAACTTCGCTGGAGCAAGACCCTCTTCTACATTTTCGCAGGAATCATTGTTCCTACCTTCCTGTACTTTAGCTACCAATCATGGCTAAGTGCTCCGGCGGTTTGGCAAGACTCCATTCAGTTCATCCCTCAATAGTCTGCTATGACCAACGATCAAGTAGCTAAATCGGAGTTGAATATCATGTTGTTTACTGCCGTTGTCTTTTTCTTCTGCGTAAGCCTTTTTCTGCTCTATGACTTTTGGCACAAAGAGCTCATCTCCCGGGAGCTATCCGGCTATTCTGAAGTAGTTGCGGAAGAATACACGCTAAGCAGAAACATGCGGCAGACCGAGCTGGAATACACTTACACCGTTGACGGGACCACCTATCGGAGCAATACATTCTCCCCCTACCCTGCCCTGAATAAGCAGGCAGCATGGAGTACCCAGGTACGTGCACTCACCACCAGAACCGAGACGGCCCGCCTAATGGTCTTCTTCGATCCTGATGATCCAGCCAAGTCCAGCATCCTTAGGGGTTGGCCCAGGGAGGGGCGTTTGGGCGGGGTGTCGCTCGGGGGCATCTGTTTGTGGGCAGCATGTTTACTCCTGAGGCACATCGTGCAAAAAGTACCGCGTTACGACCTGCTGTTTAGCAGTGAGTAGTGATAGGAACTGGCCCTGATGTAAGTGGCGGAGTCGGCCGGGCGTTAAGGAATACAAAAGCAGGAGGTTGGGGCAGAACCCTAGCTGCCTCCGTAGCGTTTAGCAAACAAACCAAATAAACCAACCCTATGGGCGCCGACCTCCAAATGAATACCCAGTTATCCGCCGGAATTCAGGCAATGCTTCCGCTGCTTTATGCAGCGTGGGCCGACCGGCACCTGAACCTCAAAGAAATCAATGCACTGCGCAAACGCGCAGCCGATCTCCCCTTCCTCAACGAAGAGGACAAGAAAATCCTGATGGCCTGGTCGGACCCTGCCCGGCCACCGGAAAGGGAGCTTTTTCAGCAGTGGCAGACCATGAGTCGTAACGCTGCGGAGGTCTTACCCGCAGAACGTACTGCCAGCCTCGCTGAGCTCGGCGCATTACTCGGCCATGGAGCCGAAGGTAAAACCGATGAACGCGCTGCGTTCTGGGAGGCTCAGGTTGCTCCGCTCACCGACATTGAGCTTGGCCTGCACGGCGTAAATGCCGACACTTACCGCGGCCTTTTTCCCCGCTACGATGAACGAAAAAAGCTGATTGAAGCCATCGAAGGTGCCAGCGTAGACCCCGCGCGCTACCAAGAAATTCTCGACGGCGACAATGCCGGGATGATCGAGCACGTAAAAGGCATCCTGCAACGCCCATCCTTCGAACGGAAGACCCTGCGGATAAAAGAAGATTACCGGAACCAGGTACTCGCCTGGTGTAAAGAACTGGGCGAAGAAGGTATTGGCGCACTGGCCTTCCCGGAAGCATATGGTGGCAAAGACGATATGGGCGCCTATTCGGCTGCCTTTGAAACCATCGCATATCACGACCTGAGCCTGACGATCAAATTCGGTGTACAGTTTGGCTTGTGGGGCGGGGCCGTGGCCAACCTTGGCACCAAGCGCCACCATGATCTCTATATGAAAGACACCGGTACGATGGAGCTTCCTGGCTGTTTCGCTATGACGGAAACCGGCCATGGTTCAAACGTACGCGGCCTGGAAACGACTGCCGTCTACGATCATGACACCAAGGAACTGATCGTGCACAGCCCCAACCTTGGTGCTGGCAAAGAGTACATCGGCAATGCGATGCACAGTCGTATGGCCGCCGTTTTCTGCCAGCTGATCGTAAATGGCGAAAGCCACGGCGTCCACGCCGTGGTAGTTCCGATTCGGGATGCGGCGGGCAACACCCTTCCGGGGATCCGGGTGGAGGACAATGGCTACAAACTCGGGCTCAACGGCGTTGACAATGGCCGTATCTGGTTCACGAATATTCGCGTTCCCGTTGACAACCTCCTGGACAAATTTGGAGGCATCACCGCCGAAGGCGCTTACCATAGTGATATCGACAATCCCGGACGCCGTTTCTTTACCATGCTGGGCACCCTCGTGGGGGGCAGGGTTTGTGTACCGCGTGCGGGCATGAGCGCCGCCAAAAGCGCCCTGGCCATTGCCGTACGCTACGGCTTGCGCCGCCGGCAGTTCGCTGCCGACCCACTGAAGGCTGAGACCATCATTATGGATTACCCCCGCCAGCAAAGACGGCTCATTCCCCTGGTGGCGAAAGCTTACGCCACGCAGTTTGGGCTTGATTACCTCCTTGAGCGCTACGTTAACCGCAGCGAAGAGGATATGCGGGAGATTGAAGCCATGGCGGCAGGTTTGAAGTCCTACGCGACCTGGTTTGCTACGGCGGCCATTCAGGAGTGCCGCGAGGCAACGGGTGGTAAAGGATACCTTGCTGAAAACCGCTTTGCTGACCTAAAAGCTGACACTGACATTTTCACCACTTTTGAAGGCGACAATACCGTGCTGATGCAGCTCGTCGCCAAGTCCTTACTCTCTGACTTCCAGAAACAATTCAAGGAAGACGGCAACTTTGCCGTCCTCAAATACATGGGTCGTCGTATTGCCACGGTGATTACGGAGCAGAACGCTTATACTGTCCGGCAGACGGACAGGGAGCACCTGACGAGCCGGGCATTCTTTCAGTATGCCTTCGACTTCCGTTCCCGCCGCCTGACCAGTACGCTGGCGCAGCGCCTGCGCGCTTATATCAAAGACGGTAAGTCCGCCTATGAAGCAGGTCTGCTTTGCCAGACTCATATGATTGAAGCTGCGGAAGCCTACGTGGAAGCATTGATCCTGGACAAAAGCCTGGAACGGGTAGCCGCTCTACCTAAATCCAACCCTGGCCGGGAGGTCCTTAAGAAGGTATTGCAGCTCTACGCGCTGCACACCATCGAAAGTCATCGCGGCTGGTACCTGGAAGCAGACTATATCTCCGGGCAAAAATCCAAGGCCATCCGCAAAGCGGTAGACGTGCTTTGCGCAGAGCTACGGACCGAAGTAGGTGCGCTAGTTGATGGATTTGGCATTCCCGATGAGTTGCTGGCTGCCCCAATCGCGTTATAAGCTGGCGGCCACAGGGCACACAGATTAAACCGCGAAGCAAACAAAAGGTATATCCGGCTGACTTACCGCAGGCTGCCGGACTACGGCAGGTTAGACAAGGCAGCTTAGCGCTCCCTAAC
>CAZTTF010000366.1:0-5654 GCA_964616365.1 uncultured Lewinella sp.
CCTGAAGCAGGCTATCAACGTGTCCCCTTAGTGCTGGAGGGCGGGTCCATTGACTCTGACGGTCAGGGATCTATCCTGACTACTACTGCCTGTTTATTCAGTGCGGGCCGTAATGATTGGGACGACCCCGAAAAAGCCGAACCTATCTTGCAGCAGTACTTCGGCAAGAAGACGGATATCTTCTGGCTCACCGATGGTGAGCTGATTGGTGATGACACCGACGGCCACGTTGACACCGTGGCCCGCTTTCTGGATGAGCGGACCATTGCCTACGTCCAGTGCAACGACAAAAAAGACCCCCATTACACCAACCTGAAGGAAATGTGGGAGGACCTCCGCTTCGTCACTACCCCCCACAATAAGCCATTCAAACTCTTAGCCCTCCCCCTGCCTCCCGCCATTTATAATAGCGATGGGTCCCGTCTCCCAGCCACTTATGCCAACTTCCTGATCAGTAACGGAACGGTGTTCGTCCCCAGCTATTTCAGCGGAGCAGCAGCAGACCATCCCGGCAAGGCTACGGACGCTGCAGCCATTGCTGCTTTTGAGCAGCACGGTAAGTATAAAGTTGTATCTGTGGATTGCCGACCATTCATTGAGCAAGGCGGCGCGCTGCATTGCCTGACCATGCAAATTCCTAGCTGGTAGTCAAACATTTTACTACTTTTTTGTCCGGCGAGCCAACCTTTACTATCATTTTGATCGTGTGAGTAGTAAACACCCTGATATGTTTACGCGCCTATTCACACTATTTATTTGTTGCAGCTTTTCTCTGGGACTTCAGAGTCAATTTATCTTCAACCCGAAACTTGAAGTAGCAGCAGGCATTTCTTCTTTTACCCCTTTTGAGGACTTCTCAACGACTGTATTTACCGTAAATGGTAATGCTCAGCATCTGGGTAATGGTAACATTACCGAGCCTGTCCAGATGGCTTTTGTCCGTTTAGGCTTGGCTCAAACAATAAACGATCGGTGGAGCGTGAGTCCTTTTGTTTCCTATCACAGCGGTTCAGGTACCCTCTTCGACCAGGAATTCTACATCTTTGGTATATCTGACCTCAATCCAGAGGAACAGCGCTATACTTTCCGGGCAAACAATTCAATGCGGTTGTTCGTAGCGGGAGCAGACATACACTACACCCTTTTCTCAGAAAAGGCAACGACATTTCAGGTTGGTACTGGCCTTGCTTTTAGCAGCAGGTCCCACACTTACCGTGACCTGCTTGAAGTAGATTTCAATCAATCTTACAGGGTGAATTCCCAAAGTGACCGCTTCACTACTGCTAACCGTACGGCAGTCGGCCTCCCTTTTTCAGCTATTCTTTCGCATCAGTTAACTACAATGGTTTCAATTGGTCTGCAAGCAAGGGCGCAGTTCAGCCTTGGACAGGAGGATGTCTTTTGGTCAACCGGATTGCTTGTTGGCGTTCATTTATAGTGACTTGCCACTTGCTTAGTCAGCTACTATCCAGCAGCCAGTAAGGTCTGGATATCGAGAAATAGGTTTAGCCCCATAATGGCAGCTAATGCAAGCCCCAGGAACCGCATCCAGGTAGCGTTATCTTTCCGAAAAGCTTCCGCACGGGCGCGCGCTTCTTCCTTGCCAAAACTGATGAGGCCACGAGCAAAGAGATAGAGGTAAAGTCCGATCGCAAAGAAAGCGAAGTTGATGACCAGGCCGGTAATTGTGGGATCCATGGCACGAAGATAAAGGTCCTTTTGGCTTACTTTGTGTAAAAAAATTGACTATGCCCTTCTCCTTAGCCCGACGCCCACTACTGCTTACTGCCGGTCTCGTATTATGTATACTATGCAGCAACTTGCTTAATGCACAGGCAGCTGACTTGCCGGCCTTCCCTGCTGATTTTACGGGAGATTGGTCCGGCACACTGGAAATATACCGTCCCCAGGGAGTGGTACAATCGGTCCCCATGCAACTACAGATTCAACCACTTGCGGACACCGCTTACACCTACACCATCATATACGGTGAAGATGAAGCCACCGGAGCACGCCCCTATATTATTGTACCTGGCGCCGATGGACCGCACCACTGGGTTTGCGACGAGAAGAACTCAATCCTGCTGGATGGCTACTATTTGGGCAATATTTACCAAAGTGTTTTCACCGTTCAGGGCACCTACCTGATTTCCGCGCTTGAACATCGGGGCGACCATCTGGTCTACGCCATTCACAGTGGCAAGTCCAGTGCTGTGCGAACGACCGGAGGAACAGCGCAGGAGGGCGAAGAAATTCCCACCGTAGAGTCTTTTATGGTTAGCGGGTTTCAAAGAGCAATTCTCCGGAAAAACTGATCGGTAGCGAACATTGTGGTTGGCTGATGTGCTATTACAGAAACCAACTAAATCAATGTACAAAGCTGTCCTCTGTTATTTTCTGTTTATTGTTTACTCTGCAACGGGTATTGCTCAAGTCAATGCAACTTCCACCAACTTTCCCGACAGGAAGGCTAATACCGAGGAGGAAGATGTCGTGAGAATGAGCGCTCTGGAGACTTTTAAAGCAGCATTCAGCCCGCAGCCAAGCGGCATCCTTCACGTGTATCTGGATCCAACAATCGACCCGGCCGAAGTCTATCTTTTCAAAGGCGAGGAAGCGGATGGAACTACAAAAGCCTTGCTCCCTACTAAATTTCAGCGCCTGGCAAAGCGTCTTGGCGCCAAAATTTATGCTACGAAGGCTATCAACCTCCGGGGGACAGAAGACCTTTACCTCGTCAGGTTAGACGGGATTTATGAAGACAGGATTGAGCTTTTTGCAATAAACGGGTACGAAGTGGAGCATGTAAGAACTATGGCCTACTATAGCTGTATTGATGGCAAGTGCACCCAGCAGGACACCTGGATAACCGATATTGACGGTGATACGGACGCTGAATTAATTGAAATTAGCCGTGTCTTCCGTGGAGACGAGACCACTGTTTCTCGCAAAGCAGTTTATACTGTTTCGAAAAAAGGGAAATGGAAGAAATCCAAACAACTTGCCGCCGCAGCGCCTTGGAACACTGTAACTTTTTTCGAGCAATAACATAAATCAATGGTCAGGTTGGACCAAGCCTTCGCAATACCAGAATTGTATTTCTGTTACTTGTTTCCTACCACCTCTAAGGAACCATAGAATAAAACTAGTGAATTCTAAATTTCAATAGCCACTGTAGCTTCTGCAGTGGCTTTTTTTATTCTTCCTCTTTTATTCCCAAAAACGGCTTCAGCTCTTTCCATAATTTCGCAGATGGATCAGAAAGCACCGGATGCTCTCCTTTGCTGGCTCTAAAATTACTGAGTATATCTAGCAGTACGTTTATACGGCCCTCCGTATCGTAGAACTTATTGATAATAGCCATGCGCCGGCTTTCCACGAGGCAATAGCCGGAGGTGAAGTTCCCTTTTTCGTAGCGCACGGTATAGCCTAGCTCTTTGGAGAGTGTTTCTAGTTTCTTGAGGCTGTGTTTGGTCATTGATACCATAGCGTAAAGGTAGTTTAAAGTCGGCTGGCCTGCCAGCAGGCAGGCCTCAATGTCTCCTCAGAGAACTTATCTTTGCCCCATGAGGGATACTTTGATCTTACTGCTGCTGCTGACAACCGCAGGTCAATTATCGGCCCAGACCTTCCAGGCATCGGTTATCGGAGGGATGAACATGAGTCAAATTGACGGCGATGACCTGTTTGGCTTTCACAAGCTAGGCCTCAATACCGGAATCCGGGTAGTAGCGGTCCTTAGTGACCGCTGGCGGGTTGGTCCGGAGATCCTCTACAGTCAGCAAGGCGCGCTCCTGCCGAACTCCTCTTTCAACTTTAGCCCGTTTTCCCGCTTTCAGCTCAACACCCTGGAAGTACCGCTGATGGCCTACTACAAAGATTGGAGAATTACCGCCGAGGCTGGTTTTTCTTACCAGCGACTATTTTCCTACGAAATAGATGATTTTCAGGGAGAGGACATGACTAACCAGTTTATCCTTAAAGATGACATGGTGGCCTTCAATGCCGGAGTCACTTTCCACGTTAACGAAAACTTCGGGATCAACTTCCGTTGGTCCAAACACTTGATTGATCTCGACATTAATGACCAGATCAACACCTCACTAAGGGGGAGAACCATTAGCCTCAGAGCCGTTTGGATATTCGGCCAGGGAGAAGCTATCCCCAAACCAACGACTGAATAATGATGCGTTTTCTTTTTCTCTGCCTGCTTGCCTCTACCATCAGTAGCTGCGGCAACAATAATGCCAGTACGGCAACTGCTGCGGGGCCAACCATTACTACCCTGCCGTCAATAGACGTAACCAAGCTGGAATACCTGTTTGAGAATGGTACCTACATGGACGCAACATTCTACAACCTTCCTGTATCCATCAACCAGAGTGAATTATCCCAGATTCAGCAGACGCTTGCTACCATCGCTTCCGACCCCATGCAGCTGCTCAGCACCTGCCAGCCAATGGGTCATATCTGGTTCCAGGTCAATGGCGTCAACATCGAGGAAGCCGACATTTATTTTGACGAGAATTGTGTGGGCTACGTTTGGTACGAAAATGGCAAGCCAGCCTATTCCAATATGATGACGGAGTCAGGAATACAGTTCTACGGCAACATCCTGCAGCAAGTGCAGGTACAGACCCCGCAATAAGCAGCATCCTCATTAAATGGCTAGGCAGGCTACTGCTATAGCTCCAGGATTTGCCGGGCAATCTCATGGGGGTCAGGTGAATTAGCCTCCACGACCCTAACCACCTTCGCTCCGCGGCGTTCGCCGTAGTGGTGGTAAGCTTTATCGTAATAGACCAGGGCAATTTTCGCTGCGGTAGCCAGGTCATCAGTGGTCAGCGCCGCCAGCGCTGCCTTGAGGTGTTGCCCCCCGAGTTTTTTACGCAGGCGGGAGAAAGCCTCCACAAGGGGGGCTTTGGGATAACTTCCGTAGAGTTCCACCAGCCGTTCCACTCTCCAGGCTGTCGGTTGATCCAGGCTCGTCACCGGTGCAGCCGTCAGGCGATCGTAAAACTCATCGGGCAAATAAACGTGACCGATCATCCTGCTTTCATCTTCCAGCCAGACAGTCTCCGTTACGGGCAAGGCCTGTAGCCGGGCAAATAATTCATTTTCAAACTGCTCAGTCGTGGGCTGGGGCGCTTCACCAATAGCTCCAAAGGAAGACCCTTTGTGATTAGCGATCCCTTCGAGATCAATAACCCTGGCCCCTAATGCCCGCATGGCCAGCAAAACCGGCGTTTTACCTGAACCCGTAGGTCCGCTTAGCACCTTAAACTCGTGAAGTGAATTAGCAAGGTAATGGCGTATAAAGTGTCGGGAGGCTTTGTAACCTCCCGCTAATTTTACGACCTCCATACCGGCACGTTCCAAAAGCCACGCGACGCTCCCACTGCGCTGGCCGCCACGCCAGCAATGTACCACTACCCTGCCCTCTGGCGCCAAGGCTCTGGCCTGTTCTACCAGTGCTCGCATTTTTGCGCCGGCAATTTCCAGCCCGGTCAATAAGGCAGCGTCGGGACTATCCTGCTTGTACAAGGTTCCAACCGTAGCCCGCTCCTCATCAGAGAACAAAGGCAAGCTTTTAGCCCAGGGTAAATGGCCGGCAGTATGCTCTCCGGGAGAGCGTACATCAAGCAAGACGTACC
>CAZTTF010000367.1:0-4975 GCA_964616365.1 uncultured Lewinella sp.
GCAGACTGCGGCTATCAATGTACGCTACCACCTCAACGACAAGTTCGCTCTGAATACCGGAATTGAGTACAACCGTACGGGAAATACCTTCAGATACGTAGCAGAAAGGGACACCCTTATTCCCCACCCCACTCCGCCGAATACAGGCCTCTTAAACGCCGTTATCAGAAGATCAGTCGCGCACAACAACGAAGAAGTACTTATTCACCTCCCCATTGTACTCGAATATCAGCAAACCTTTGGCGACCTTACCCTGGGCATTGGGCTCGGGGCCGGGCTCAATTGGCAGGCTACCGCAAAGGGTAAAACTATTGCTGCGGACGGACGGGTTGTCACCTATGAATCACCCTTACAGCGGGCCTTTTTCGTCAGCTACCAACTACAACCCCGTCTGACCTGGCAACCAGACCCTAAAAAGCCCTGGGCCCTGGAGTTGCGTGCCGATGCAAGGCGGTTCAAGCTGGCCACTTCTGCCATCACAGGTACCAGCCAGCGCGGCTGGCTGCTTGGTGCCGGAGCAGGGATTCGTTACTCCTTTTGAGCAGACGGAGGTGTTCCCGCCTCCGGTCCTACCACAAATCCACGGTCAAAATAACGTACCTCGTGCCGCTCGGCCCCGAAGGCTGCAATGATGTGTGCCAGCCCTGCTTCAAGGTCCAGATCGCCACAGCTAAAAACATCAACCGCCGCATACTGGTGTTCCGGCCAGGTGTGAATGGTCAGGTGGCTTTCAGCAATGATCACCACTCCGGAGACGCCGTAGGGACTAAAAGCATGAAAGTGGCTCCCGACGATAGTTGCTTGCATAATTTGGGCGGCGGCGCGCAGGATGCCTTCTGCAGTTGCTGGAGCAGTGATTTGACTGACTGGACACTGGTACAACTCGAGATGTACGTGCCGGCCCAGCGCTTGTGGCCGGGCTGCCAGGATGGAGGGGTTAGCGGATTCGTTTTTGATATTCAAAGGTGTTTACCAGAAGTTGAAGGTACGGCTTCTGCACTATGGCACCGGCTACAGCAAGCGACGATCACATCGCCTTCTCGCGTTGCCAGTCGCCCCATTCTTCCAGGAAGTAGTCCAGCAGCACAGGCCGGTCAAGCCGGTTGGGGAGCAACTCTTCTCCGGAGCGCGGAGACATATCTGCCGGAAAGTAAAAGTGTTGGTCCAGGGCATCCGGATTCAGAAATCGGTAGTTGAAATCCTGCCGCAGCGACAGCGGCCCCTCCGGGCCGCCAGCCATAACGAAGCCCCACACCCCAAAACTGGGCACCAGAACGTTGAACGGCCTGAGGTTCGTAAAACCACTCGCCCGCAGCGTTTCGTGGATCGCCCAAAAGGTTTTCCGCGTATGAAAAGGGCTGGTTCCCTGTGTAGCGAAGACTCCGTGGGGCGCGAGACGCGCCCGTGCCATACCAAAAAACCACGTCGAGTAAAGCCGGGCAACACTTTCGCTGCTGGGGTCTGGCAGGTCAGCGAGAATCAAGTCATACGTAGTGGTATCACTACGGAGAAAAACGGCTGCGTCTTCCGCCAAACATTGCACCCTCGGGTCTTGCAATGCACCTGCGTTCAGCGCCCGGATACCTCCATGACGCCTGGCCAGATCAAATACCCGATCATCCAGATCGACAATAGTTACCGACTCCAACTCCGGTATTTTTAGAACCTCCCGGGCCAACAAGCCCTCGCCTCCACCCAGGATCAACGCCCGCTTGACCCGCGGCACTGCTGAGGCTGGCAACAGCGCCAGCGCCTCGTGGTAACGGTATTCATCCTTGCTGGAAAACTGAATAACCCGGTTAAGGTAAAGCCGCAAATCATCCCGGTTCTGGGTCAGGGTAATTTGCTGATAGGGAGATTGCTCACGATAAATGACACGATGAGGATAGGCAGCGGCCTCCCAGTGCTGTAAAAAAGGCGCTGCCCAGGACAACAACAAGCCAAAAGCAACAATACCCGTCGCCGTCAGCAAATAAACACCGCGCTTTTCCCGTCGGTCTAACTCCTTGCGGAACAGCCACGCGACACCACAGCCGAGGAGCAAGTTGACCGCCCCGAAGATGAGGCTGGAGCTGTAAAGACCGACAAAGGGTAGCAGTAAAAACGGGAAGAGTAAGGTGGCCGCCAGGGCTCCGACGTAATCGAAACCCAGCACGTTGGCCAGGTTCTCCTTCAACGGAGAATAGGTTCTCATCACCCGCGCCAGCAAGGGAATTTCCAGTCCGGTAAGCAAACCGATCGCAAAGGTCAGCCCCAACATGGTTATCTGGTACTGCGCATTGCTCTGATACTGGAATAAGAAGTACAGCAGGGGCACCGAAATACCACCGAGCAGGCCGAGCAAGAGTTCCGTGCGAATAAAGGCCAAAAGCTCCCGCTCACCGACGTACTTCGTCAAAAATGAGCCCACGCCCATCGCGAACATATAGATCCCAATCGTCAGGCTGAATTGCTTGACGCTATCTCCCAGAAAATAACTGCTGGTGGTGCTGATCAACAACTCGTAGACGATGGAGCAAAGTCCCGCCAAAAAGACGGCCGCAAAGAGTAATGGTTTTTTGATAATCTCAGGTTTATTGAACGTAAAGGTAAACGGAGAGCGTTTATCTATGGTAAACCATTCCGGCAATTACAAGCTCCGGACGCTCTAGAACAAACGGTAGACAAGAGGTCTTTGGGCGTTCGTTTTCCGGAGCAAAGCTCAGCAGGCAATACTTCTCCAGGCGTTCGACCTCCAACCTTACGATCGCTCTAAAGCCCTCTACTAATCTTTAAAAACCCTTACCTTACCATCCTAATAGTAAGTTTTATGTTACGCAAGCACCTAATTATCCCTGCCCTGCTTTCAGCAGGTCTTGGTCTTGGTCTCCTGAGTTGTGGAGACAATACTGAAACCGTTCAGGAGCCTACGCAAGGCCTGGTCACCACCCTCACGGAAGTAAGCTCAGGAGACTACCTGATCGCTTCGGAAGAGACCGTTCCCAGTGTCGACGACAGTAAGATCATCCTGAATAAAATGGACGGCACAACGGAGACGATCTCTCTGGATGAAGCACGCATGATGACTACTGCGGACAGCTCACGCTACAGCAGCGAGGAACGCCGCGCAGTACGTCGCAGTAGTGGTGGATTCTTCTGGTTCATGATGTACAACCGCGTGGGAGGACACACGCCCCGGGCCGGAGCCTACGCCAGTCAATCTGCCTACAACCGTTCAGCTACCGCAGGAACGGCCCTGAACAACAGCGCGAGAACCACTACCCGTACACGTTCCGGCTTTGGCAAAAGCAGCACAGGGCGCAGCAGCAGTGGCCGGTCAACCCGTTCTTTCGGTGGATAATCGCTTGTTGGACAGCCCTCGTCTGAAAGAGCGCTGGGTACGCAAAAAAGGGCTGGATTACTACGTCACGGGTGAGAACCACGACTATCTGTCCGATGAGATCCTGAAGATCACCCGCGGAGAAGCTGATGCCTACCTCAGGGCAGGCGAGCAGGCTTTTGACTTGCTGCGAGACACTGCCCGGCGGTCACTGGCCGACCCGGTGCGCCGAGCGGAGCTCGGCATCCCCGAAAAAGCGGTCCCCCTGCTGCAGTGGTCGGTAAAACACGAGTGGGACAATTACCTTATCGGGCGTTTCGACTTTGCCGGAGGCTTTGACGGCCTCCCCCTCAAGTTGATCGAGTTTAACGCCGACACGGCAAGCCTGCTCCCCGAAACGGTGGTGCTGCAACCTGAAATTCTAAAAAAAGCCGGAGTAACTCCGGCTCCGAATAACCTGAAAGCAGGACTCGCCGACACCCTCAAACGGATCGGTCGGGGCCGCAAGGACACTGCCAATGTGGTGGCCCACCTGGGCCACCCGGATGATCTGCACAACAGTGAGATCCTTGCCGAAGCGATGGCCGATGCTGGCTGGGGGCGTGCAGATGCCGTCGAACTCCCCGAACTCGACTTCAACCCCGACTCCGGCCTCTTCTATGAGGCAAAGGCCGGGCGCTGGATCCACTACGGTACCATGGTTAAGTTTTTCCCCTGGGACTTTGCCCTCTTCGAAGAGCCTGACCTGTTTGACTACCTCTCCGAGATGGTGATGAACGATCGGTTGCGGGTACTTAACCCGGCCTGGACACTCTTGCTGCAGTCGAAAGCACTCATGGTGCACGCCTGGCGCGATGCGCCAGGGCACCCACTGTTGTTGCCTACGGAGTTTGTTCCCGAAGGATTACCTAACCCGCTGGATGGTTACGTCCGCAAGCCCGTTTTCGGCCGCACCGGAGACAATGTTGCCATCATCCTGCGTGGGCGGGACGTCGTAGCCGAAAACCAAGGTTACTACGGAGAGTCCACCATGGTTTACCAAGCCCTCGCTCAGTTCAACATGGACGAGGACAAACACCGGTACCAGATCAGTACTTACCATTCCTTCCGGGCCAGTGCCCTCGCCTGCCGTAGGCAGGACGAATGGATCATTGATGATGACGCGGAGTATGTGCCGCTGGCGGTGGGAGAGTATTTGTGATGTATTCTTCGAGTTGGTCGAGGAGCTCCGAGTGAGTGAGTAGCCAGTATCAGGTATACTGATCTACACGTGAGCAAAGCTATTGTAGTTATACTCATACTTCCATTTGATGATAACTAAAGGGCAGTAGGAGCTTCGCTCCTCCACCAAAGCGAAGGCAGTAATGTTAGATTCCGCCGGCAGACAGCCCAGCGGCTGAAGCCGCAGCTACCTCAAAATTAGACCTTACCCACCGCCAACGTTACCATCTCCTCTCCAGGGAGTTCGATGGCTTCGCCTGCAACGTCTCCGTCGAGGACGAGACTGTCGGCAAGGACCTCTGCAGTGATGTACTCTCGGTAGGCAGTAGCGGCCTTCTCAACGGCTTCGGAGCCTTGCAGACGGACGCGGATGCGGTCCGTTACTTCAAAGCCTTGCTCCTTACGGAGGTTCTGGATACGGTTAACCAGCTCACG
>CAZTTF010000368.1:0-11082 GCA_964616365.1 uncultured Lewinella sp.
TGCATTGACATTGCAGAGGTCACTGGTTCGAGCCCAGTATCGACCACCCAAATTCCCCCATAACTATTTCGGTAGTTTTTCATCCAATCGGGATGTGGCGCAGCCCGGTAGCGCACACGCCTGGGGGGCGTGGGGCCGCAGGTTCGAATCCTGTCATCCCGACATTGTAAGGTCTTTTCGCTCAGCGAAAAGGCCTTTCTTTTTTTAAGCCGCAAACGTTCGTGCACGTAGTACGCGACACAGGAGCCATCCTGTCATCCCGACATTGTAAGGTCTTTTCGCTCAGCGAAAAGGCCTTTCTTTTTTTTAAGCCGCAAACGGTCGTGCACGTAGTACGCGACACAGGAGCCATCCTGTCAGCACGGCGCGATATTAGCGAAAGTATTGTCGACATTTGTCAACCTGCTCGAAATGCAGTACATTTAAACAGCTTCTGAAAAGACAAGACGACCAGCCTAACCCTACTTCTGAAATACATTGATTGTAATCAACTGAGTTTTCGACCTGAAATAACGATTCACAATTGTCATTCCATTTTCGCTTGTCAACCATACTAACATGAAGCAACGTTCTCTTTTATCCTTTCTCGCTTTTACCGTATTCTCTTCCGCTATGATGGTAGCCCAGTCGGCTACGTACGGCTTCCTGCGCGATGAAGATCAACCAAAGATCATCACTGCCCTGGCATATCCTAGTTTTTCTACTGACCAGATGGTTCTGGTAGAAGGCTCTCTGTTTACATTCCTGGTTCCAGAAGGCACCTTAACCGCCCCTAGTATCACTCCACTACCCTTCAGAGGAGCGGTTCACAACCGCAACGGAAGCTGGGTTATTGACCGGCTCACTCCTGACCTCTATGCCTCAGCTGGTTTAAGCGCCAGAGAGCTCAAGGGCTTCGATGTTTACTTTGCGGTACTGCAAAGCTCTCCTATCTTCGAATTAGTAGACGCCGGGACTCCCATTGAATTGTTCTCCATTGCACTTCCTGAAGCATGCTATGATGGCAGTATCGAGATCCTAACCAACAACGGCAGCATCCAATCTGCTATCTATGATAAACTGGGAGCTAATGCTAACAATGCCATGCAAGTCAGTATTGATGGCAACGCGCCTACAAATATTTACGCGGGTAATCATCGCACTACAGCAGTGCTGAAGTGCCCTGACTACGACGACAAACCAACCTCGCCAACCACAGGGATTGACTTCGGGGCAACCTCATTGCCTTACGCATTGCTGCAGAACTACCCAAATCCAGTCCTAAACCGTACCATTATCCCCTTTAAACTGGCTGAAAGCGGAAGAGCAACCATGGTCTTCTCCGATATCTCAGGACGGCGAATTCTGGAAAGAGAAGTAGATGGTATTGCAGGCATGAACCAATTAGTAATTAACCGAGACGAATTGCGTGCTACAGGAGTAGTCGTTTATACGATTGTAGCTGGAGACTTCGTGTCATCAAAACAAATGGTGGTGCTCAAATAGCAGCCTGACTGGTGCTCAATCAGGCTCACCATGCTAAGTCCTCGTACTTTACTCCTTCAGGTATAGTACGAGGACTTCAATTTTACGGACTTCCTTTGCATAGGTTAATCCGTATCGTTCCATCTCCGTCTTGAAGGAGGCACTGTTTTCCGGGTCGAAGGCAAAGTCAATCGTAAAGGAACCACTTTGCGCTGTTTCGTCCACCACAGGATAGCCAAAAATCCCGAAGTCTTCCAGGTAATTACAGAATATTCCAAGGGTTGCTCCAGAGCTGCTGAAACCATCACCCCGACCAGCATATTGCTCCGTGGGCACCCCTAGGGGTGCCGTTACTTCTCCGTCGAGGGTACGAATAACAACCACTTCTTTATCCTGCATTTCAAGGCGGGCCCCAATGGGAAAGGTAGCCGCCAACTCCTGTTTAAGTGCAGGTAGTAAATCAGCCGGTTCTTTTACTATGATATCCATGCTATACCGGTTGTCTACATTCTCCCAATCCACCAGTGCTTCATCGAAAGTGTATTCGAGGCGGTAGCTAGTTGTGTTATAGGCGTGGCGGTAAAGTCCATTTATAGTCATGCTATCGGTAGTGTGCTTGCGCTCAGAAAATGGACCCCAGCATTAGTATCATCAACCATCGCGGGGTAGGCTACCAGTCGGTTACTGATTGAATTTTCCGGGTATTTTACACCTCCAGGCAAGCAAGTAGTACAAGTTGGCAACGCGCTGTTTTTTCTCACTTTTCATACTGACAAAGGTCACTGTAAGCGGGTGTATCCAGCGTTAATTTTACTTCCGTAAAGGGGACAAGTCAATTGGTCCTTTACCATTTTACCACCTTTAAGACAATGCCATGAAAAAGCGCACCCCTGTATCGAAGATCATGTCTACCGACATCCAATCCGTTAACCTGACCCAGAGTCTGCGCGAGGTTGACACCGTAATCAAAGATGAGCATATTCGCCACGTGCCGGTAGTTTCCGGCGAAGAAGTTATCGGAATGCTCAGCAAGACTGATTTGCAAAAAATCAGTTTCGTTAACACCGTTGACGGTGATGGACTTACCACCGCCATGTACGATAGCTTATCTATCGACCAGGTCATGACCAAGGACGTGACCACTGTACAGCAAGACGACACCATTCTTGATGTCGCCACCATACTCTCTAAGAACGAGTTCCATGCCCTTCCCGTTACCGACGAAGGCAAGTTGGTCGGAATCGTTACCACGACGGACCTCGTTAAGTATTTGATTGATCAATATTAAATAGCTATCCCCGACCACCTGCAGATAGCGCATCTAAACTTACTTTGCCGCCAATTGACTAAGGTCTTTTGGCGGTTTTTTCTGCCGTGAAGTGAAATCATGAAGCGAGTCCGCTCAGCCTTCGGAGGGAAACATGTCTTGTTTTGCTCTCTGTCCTCCCCTTTGCACCTGCGAGCTCGCCAAACTAAACCACAATAGCTACCCGCTACTCTGGCAATCGTTGTATACTGGTTTTCACCCAAAAGGAGTGCCCTCACGAGCATGCCGGGAAGTGGGATAAACCCTACCTTGGTCCCAAGAACTCAACCTGCGGTAATACACAACCACCTTATATGCGCTTTTTACCGATTGTACTGCTTCTCGTAGCAGTAAGCAGCCTTGCTGCCCAACGCCAAAAAATTGACTCGAGCCTCACCGTTAGTTTTGAGGACTATGACCCTGTATCCACTCTGGTGGTTCCGGAGCATCATCCCCAATCGGCAAGCGTGCCTTTTGTTGATGTACACAGTCATCACTGGCGTATGGGGACCCAGGATCTGGACCTGTTGATCCGGCAGATGGACAGCCTGAACATGCAAGTCGTCGTTAACCTTAGTGGCCGGGGAGGAGAAGCGCTAAAGGCCATGATGGACAACGTAAATAAATCGGGCTACCAAGACCGGATCGTGTGCTTTACCAACATCAACATCCGCTCCATCGATGACCCCGACTACCTGGAATCCACCCTCCAGCAACTGCGCTACGACCACAGTATTGGTGCCCGCGGCCTGAAGATTTACAAATCTCAGGGCATGAGCAATACCGATAAAGCCGGTAATCGGATTAAAATCAATGATCCCCGCCTGAAGCCAATTTTCGAGCTAGCTGGTGAATTTAACTGGCCCGTACTCATCCACTATGCCGATCCTAAATCGTTCTGGTTGCCTCACGATGAGAAGAACGAACGCTGGCTGGAGTTGAAGCTTCGCCCAAACCGGAAGCGTGGCCCCGACAATCCTGCTCCCTGGGATACTATCGCTGCTGAAGCACACGACTTGTTTAAGCAAAACCCAAACACCACTTTCATTGCGGCCCATATGGCCTGGTACGGTAACGATCTTACTTACTTAGGGAAGTTCCTGGAAGAGAACCCGAATGTTATGGTGGAAATCGGAGCCGTAATTTCAGACTTAGGACGTCAACCACGAGCGGCCAATCGGTTTTTCGAGAAATACCAGGATCGGGTACTATTCGGCAAAGACTACTACCGGCCCTCAGAATACCCTACCTACTTCCGCGTCCTCGAGACTGACGACGAGTACTTCCCCTACTACAAGAAATACCATGCCTTCTGGCGAATGTATGGCCTGGATCTACCTAAGCCAATCCTGGAAAAGCTGTACTACAAAAATGCTCTCCGCATCATTCCCGGACTGAACGCTGAAATGTGGGAGGGGAAGTAGTCTGGTGACTACCGCAGGTTAGGGATGCCGCGATTAGTTGCTACATCAGCCACTTTATGAAAACCAGAAAAGGTCTAAGATTCTCTAAGTAGCCAACTTACTTCTTTCACGCTACCTTGGGGCAATTCTCCTAACGTCCACTCCCCCACCCGCACACGTACGAGGCGCAGCGTCGGAAAGCCTGCGGCTGCCGTCATCTTTCGTACTTGACGGAATTTCCCTTCCCGGATGGTAATCGACACCCATGAAGTTGGGCCATGCCGGTCGCTCCGCACCGGCCGTGACCGGGGCGGGAAGCCCGGGGCTTCCGGTAATGCGACCACCTCTGCCGGCAAGGTCGTATAGGGCTTACCGTGGACGGTAATTACTACGCCAGCGCTCAAGCGTGCAATTGCCTCCGGTGTAATTACACCATCTACTTGTACGAAGTACTCCTTCTCGACTTTTCTGCCCGTAATTCGGGCACTCTGCTTACCATCAGTCGTAAGCAACAAAAGCCCCTCGGAGTCCTTGTCCAGCCGGCCAATCGACATCGTCCCCTCCGGAAAATCATGCAGCGAACCCAGCATTTTCTGATTCTTCCGCTTGGTCTGATTGGTAATGAACTGGGAGAGATAGCCGTAGGGCTTATGAAGCAGGAAGTGACGATGAGGCATGGGTGACAGAAGCATTCGTTGACTACAAACAGACACAAAAGTAGCCAATACAAAAGCCGCCCCCATCACGAAGAAGGAGGCGGCTGAACAGAGAACTTATTAAAAAGTGGTTGAGCACCACTTACGCGTCTTGATGATGATATACTCCCCTCGGCCACCCCAGGTAATTTTTGACGGACGCTGTTTGCCCCAGCTGCGTTAAAAAGCCTCGCCGTTACGGTGGCCATGCCTACGTTTTTTGCCTTGCTGGTCACAAAAATAGCCTCGCCACAAATTTCACCTCTGATGGCCGAGGAGAGTATAGATTATTTACGCTTACGGAGGTCAAATGAATAGTTTACTGATGCACCTACGGTCAGTAGATTAACCTTTCCGTGGCCAATTCCCGTGAGCGGCAGCTGCAGGAAAGACGCTACTTGCACCGCAGAACGGCGCCCCGCAGAACGTTGGAAGCCAATACTGATCTGGCCCATGCCCAGCAGGTGCTGATTGGTGTTGTCCTCGCGCCAGTTTTTGATCAACTCATCATCTGGAACGTCATAGGTAAAGTTGAATTTCTCCGTGAGCATAAAGTAGCTGGTCAGGCCGGCTCCGAAGTAAACACCCGAACGCTGGTCACCATGCGGAAACCAGGTTAGGGTTAGCGGAATCTCCAGGATGTCACAATCGGCATCGACTTTGGCGGGAAGAATGTCGTAGGCCCAGAAATTCTCGTCCGTTTTGTACTCTTTTCCGTCCGACTGATAATCTACTTTAGTGAGGAAAGCTCCCCCTCCAATTGCAAAGTGATTATTCAGGCGATAATCCAGGCGGCCACCAAGGCGTAGCCTTGGGCGAGACAACTGCCCTGTCTGGGTTTTGCCGCTGGCAAAACCCGCGGAAAGGCCCAGCGCAAAGCCGCGTACCGGCTTTGGCGAGGTAAAGGTCGGTACTGTAGTTGCTGCCAGTTCCGGCGCAGCCACTTTCCGCTCGTGCGAGAGCGAGGTTATCATGCTTTGAGGCAAAGTTGCGACTGCCATTTGCTCCTTGCGTAGGGGTTCTTCTTCAGTCACCACCACAACCTCCTGAGGAATTTCCGCTTCGTCTACCGGGAGCGTAGTCTGCCCCTCAGGGCTTGTGTTAACTTGAGTATTGTCTCGCACCGGCTGTTCGGGGATTTGCTGCGCCAAAGCATTTGTGGGTTCAGGGATTATTGGCAAATCCTGCGGCAATCCCGTTGCTTCGCTGGCGGCGGGAGTAGCCAAGGTCGGGGTCGGCGCTTTTGCAACATCTTTATCGGATAAATCTGTCGTTAAGCCAGCCGCAGATGCACTTCCTTGTACTGGTACTGCGGGGAGTTCAGATCCGGTCTGCTCAGCAGTAGGCGCAAGTTGCTCCGATAGGCCAGTGTTACCAAGCTGGAACCAACCAAACAGCAGGAGCAGCAGGAATACGAGGCCTCCCGCAAGCAATAGCCATCTGAGACGCTGTCGCCGGAGGTCGTCTGCGTCGAGCATGCCCTCCATTTGTTCCCAGGCGGCGGGGTTGTATTCAAAGTCGTGCCGGCCGGCACCTACCTGGAATAGCTTGTCCGTCTTGTCGTCGTCCAATTCAGGCATTTGAAATTTCGATTTTTTGCTCCAGCATCTCTTGTAGCTTTCGGCGTGCACGGACCAAGTTAGACTTTGAAGTACTTACGCTTATGCCTAACGTTTTGGCAATTTCGTCGTGACGGAAACCGTCAATAACGTACATGTTAAACACTGAGCGGTAAGAGGCAGTCAGTGATTGTACCAACCCTACCAGTTCCTGATAGTTTATCTGGCTGAGAATCTCTTCGCGATCTGCAATGTCTTGTACTTCGTCCATACCTGTTTCCTTACGGTATTTTGCCTGCTTCTTGATGCAGTTAAGTGCTGTGTTGATCACGATCCGCCGAAACCATGGTTTAAACGGCTTGTCTGAATCGTATTTCTTGATGCTTTTAAACACCTTCATGAAAGCATCATTAACCACCGAGAGGGCCTCAGCTTCATCTTCCAGGTAGCGAATGGCTACACTCATCCCGTACCCATAGAACAGTTTATACAGTTCGTGCTGGCTGGAGCGCTGCCGTTGTCGGCAGCCCTGCAGGATGATCGATAAGTCTTGGTCAATATTCTGGGGCATCCCCTATGGTGATTTGTGATCCTCTGCTTACCTATACCCTGAGGGGAAAGGAAAGGATGCGTGGGGCTATGCTTTTTTTCCGGCTTGCTTCCAAAGTGTCTTTAGACGACAGTTGCACGGCACGAAGCAATGGAATTCCCTACTCTTCCCGAACTAGGCTGATCTCTTTGATCCATAAGCCCGCTCCCCCCGGAGCATTAATGGTCAGGCGTGTTGCCTGTGCTGGCACCCTGAAGCTGGAGAGCGTTGCTTCTGCCCATTGGCGGGGATATACTTCCTTGCGGGGTGTTCGATCAGCAACGGGAAGTTGCTGCGTAACTGCGGGAGACAACCGTAGTTGCTGCGCAGCCCCTTGGTCCGTACTCAGCACCAGCGTCTGCGCCTCCCCTCCCCTATTGTCAGGTGCTGCGTCGTAATGGTAACGAACCATAACGGTGAATACACCCTCCGTTGCTGTCGTAATGGGCCAGTAGGCGCCGTCATCTGCGAGGTCAACGAAGAAGTCATTTGCCCAACCGTACTGGTCTTGAAAATGGGTATTACCGAGTGGTTCTCCCTCGTGCGCCAGCAGGCGCACCGGACCCCGTGCGGCATCCAGATCGATTGGCGGAGCCACCAATTCCGGTCTGGCTACCTTAGCCGCAAAACGTGCATACTGTTCGGCCATCTGGCGTCCAACCTCCCGGTGCTCCTCCAAAAACGCCTCCGTTGTCGCCATGATGTTAGCCTGCTGGCTATCGTCCTTATCGATACGGTAAAGCTCATGTACGTCTTTATCCCTGAGGATGTAGAGAAAATTCCGATTTCGCAGCCTTCCGGGGTACGGACTGAAATTATAGTTCTGTTTGAAGCCGTAAAGTGGACGGTTGTAGTCATAATAGGTAAACCGGTCACCATCCAGCAGCGGCATCAGACTTAGCCCGTCAATGCTCGTTGGCACGGCTTCTCCCAGGTAATCGAGCAGGGTTGGCAGCAAGTCAATGTGGGCGGCATGCGTGTCAAATTGCTGGCCATTAGCGGGGTGCTTACCGGGAAAGCGAATCCCGAAGGGCACCCGGACGCCGCCCTCATCCACGTGGCCTTTGGTCCCCTTTAACCCCATCCGGTACCGGTCACCATTCGGTCCGTTATCTGTAGAAAAAACTACAATCGTATTATCCAGCTTACCTGCTTCTTCGAGCAGGTTGAACAGCCGACCGATCTGCTCATCAATACTCTCTACCATGGCGTAGATTCCGGTATTATAATCACTCAAGCCGCGGCTTTTGACGGCATCCCAGTGGTCATCGGCCACTTGCACCGGCGTATGCGGTGCCTGGTAGGTAAGCATGGTAAAAAAGGGGACCTCACTTTCCAGCATGAAGGCCGCTGCGGTATCGGTCAGGAGGTCCGTCAGGTCATAGTTGAAGGGAACCAACTCATTTTTTTCGTTCTGTAATTCGCCGTTGAAGTAGTCATTAAAGTGGCCAAGCGTAAATCCGAGAAACTCATCAAAGCCCTGCCCGGCGGGGTCGTAAGGAGCGGTAGCACCGTTGTGCCATTTTCCGAATAGTCCCGTACGATAGCCAAGCTCGCCCAGGTATTCGGGAATCGTTTTAACCGCATCATCCATCGTTTCGCGGCGGCGGGTGACAAACACGGCGCCGGTACGCGGAGCATACATCCCACTAAGAAAACTCGCGCGCGTTGGCGCGCACACCGGGCTAACGTAGAAATCCCTGATCCGTGCAGCCGAAGTTAGCAGCGCATCCATATTTGGGGTACGGATACTATCGTTGCCATGCAGAGAGAGATCACCAATACCCTGATCATCCGTCAGGATAAAGAGGATGTTGGGGCGATTGACTATTTGATCTTTTGACTCCTCTACTATTTGACTACTGTGGGCGCGGTCGCAGGTGCATAGGAGGGGTAAAAAAAGCAAGGAAAATACAAACCGAAGCATCGGTTGAAAAGCTGAGGTGGTTGGCATATGGCGAATTTACAGTCTCCACGCCATTTTGCGCGCACGCTTTACTGTACTAAAGTTGGCCTTAAAGGTCATCACCCCTTGTAGTACCCAACACTTTTCAGAAAATCCCTTACCCGCCAGTGTACCGCAATCACTTCGACTACGTTTCCCGCCAGGTCACGCTGACTAGTTTCACCAAAGCGACCACCGAGACGCTCGTAAAAACCAATAGCGGCGGTGTTGGACGTTAGCACTACCAGATAAAAATTACCGTCAGGATCCCGGTCAGCAAGTTGGCGGGCTGTATCCACCATCAGGGCGCGACCAAACCCCATCCCCTGATACGCTTCCGCGAGGTGTAAGTTATCCAGATAACTACCGTGTTCATCGTAGTTGAAGAAGGTACAACAGAATCCAACGACCTCCTCCTCATCTGCTACCAGAACACGGGTAATCATGTCCGGGTTAGGGGCAGCAAACCGCTGTGTCCACACTTCGAGGCGCTCAGCGGGGCAAATGACATCGAGATAGTGGTCGGAGAAGTCTCCCCGATAGGCAGTTTGCCAGGAGCGGGCGTGCAAACTGGCAATGGCTGGTGCGTCCGCGCGCGTAGCGGCGCGGGGGAAGATATCGAGCATCATCCTTAGCCAGCAATCATCTCCTTAGCCTGATTCAGGGCTGCTTCAATCCCGCTGGGATCTTTGCCACCCGCCGTTGCGAAGAACGGCTGGCCGCCACCGCCGCCTTTGATATTGCGAGCGAGGTCACGAATCATTTTACCGGCGTTGAGATCATCTCCTGCCAGCCCTTTAGAAATGGCCAGCGTCAGCAGTGCTTTACCGTCATTCTCGCTCCCGAGCAAGACGAAGGCATTGTCGTTCTCTCCCGTAAGCTGGAACGCGAGGGATTTGATGGCTGCAGCATCGCTGAGCGGCACTTTGGCCGCCAGGAAGTTCACGCCGTTGACCTCCTCGAAAGCTTTTTCGAGGTCGCCCTTAACGTTGCCTGCCTGGGCCGCCTGCATCTTATCGATCTCTTTTTTCAGGCTGCGGTTCTCGTCCTGCAAAGCAGCGACTGCTTTGACGGGGTTACTCGACCCTTTGAGGAGATCCCGGATTTCAGCCAGCGCTGCCAGCCGCTCATCGACGTAAGCCTGAGCACCTTCGGCGGTAACGGCCTCGATGCGGCGGATGCCCGCCGCAACGCTGCTCTCGCCCGTAATTTTAACCAGCCCCAGTTCGCCGGTATGCTTCACGTGCGTTCCGCCGCAAAGCTCCGAGCTAAAGCCCTCGTCGAAGGTAATGATGCGTACGGCATCGCCGTACTTCTCTCCGAAGAGCATCATCGCTCCGGAGTTTTTCGCCTCCGCAATCGGTACGTCCCTACGCTCAATCAGGGGGATGTTTTGCCGGACTTTCTCGTTCACGAGGTTCTCGATCTTCACCAACTCCTCCGGGGTAACGGCATCGAAGTGGCTGAAGTCGAAGCGGACGCGCTTGGCACGGACGTCTTGCCCTTTTTGGATGGCATGCTCGCCCAGTACTTCGTGCAGGGCGGCATGCAGTAGGTGAGCCGCCGTGTGGTTCTGGCTGGTTGCTTGCCGCTTGGCTTCGTTGACCTGCGCCAGGACGTCAGCGTCCGGGTTATCCGGAAGCTTATTGACGATGTGGACGGTCAGGTCATTCTCCTTGATGGTATCCGTTACGTAGATCGTCTCTCCGCCTACGTTCAAGGAGCCGGTATCCCCCGCCTGGCCACCGCTTTCGCCGTAAAACGGTGTGCGGTCCAGGACGACGTGGTACTGCGGCTTGTCTTTGACCTTAACGGTGCGGAACTTCGTGATTTTTGCGCCGGCGTCGGAGAGGTAGTCGTAGCCGATAAAGTTGCTGTCTTCGCCGGAGAGGACAGTCCAGTCGCCAACTTCTTTGGCGGCGTCTTTGCGGGCCCGGGCTTTTTGCTCCGCCAGCGCAGCTTCAAATCCAGCTTCATCCACCTGCAGGCCCTGTTCGCTGGCGAGTAGGCGCGTGAGGTCGATCGGGAAACCAAAAGTGTCGTAGAGCTGGAAGGCATCAGGCCCAGTAATGGTGCTGTCTTTCGCTTCGAGGTTAGCGAAGCGGGTTAGCCCGTTCTCCA
>CAZTTF010000369.1:0-7759 GCA_964616365.1 uncultured Lewinella sp.
TGACTTTGCGTTTAAGCGGGTGAATTAGGGGCGGCGCTTTCGCGCTCGGTTGGTTGCAATTGTTGGCGGTTGTCAGTTGGCGGTTGACAGTTGGCGGTTGACGGTTATTTGGAAGATCGCCATGATCTTCTCACGTACTCCCTGAATTTATAGATTTGGCCTCCCAGGATGTCATACCGATTCATTAAGGCTATAGCCTTAGGGCCTAACTCCGGATGTACGGTGGAAATCTTTCTCAGATGGTTTACTGTCTCCTGATTACTAGCGTGAGCGTAAGTAAGGAACCTTAGAAAGTCGTTTTTGTAGTCCTTCCTTCCGTACCCCTCTACGATATTACTGTTGACACTGTCAGATGAGCGCCGTAGCTGACTTCCTTGTTCAAACAACTCGTACTTGGGTAATGCCATTGTGAAGTTGTGAACTTCAACGAATAGGGTGAAAGAGTCTTGATAAATGGTGAGCTCTTTGTAAGTCTTGATCATTATTATTGAATAATGACACGCCCTTTGGAGTAACAAAAATAGGAATGCTGGGTTAACTAATTCAAAATACCGACTATCTCCTAATTTCCGCCAACCGCCAACCGCCAACCGCCAACCGCCAACCGCTAACCGCTAACCGCCAACCGCCAACCGCCAACTGCCAACCGCCCGTGCGCATCGCTTTTTCCCCCATCTACCGCTACGAACTTCCCCCGAAGCATCGCTTTCCGATGGAGAAGTACACTTTGCTGCCCGAACAGCTATTGTACGAGGGGACGATCTCAGCTTCCCACTTTTTTGGCCCGCAGCCGCTGCCGGAGGCAGCGATCCTGCGCACCCACACGCCTGCCTACTGGGAGAAGCTCCGGACGAACACCCTGAGCCGTAAAGAGGCCAGGGCAATTGGCTTTCCCATGCGACCGGAGTTAATTGCCAGGGGGAGGGTGATTGCGCAGGGGACTCTGGATTGCGCCCGCTACGCCATGCGGGAGGGCGTAGCCCTTAACGTTGCGGGAGGGACGCACCACAGCTTTGCCGATAGGGGAGAAGGCTTCTGTGTTTTTAATGATATTGCCATAGCTGCGAATGAGCTCTTGTTCTCGGGGGAAATATCTAAAGCATTGGTAGTGGATCTAGACGTACATCATGGAAACGGGACGGCACATATTTTTCGGGAGGAGCCCAGGGTGTTTACGCTGAGTTTCCACGGGGCAAAGAACTACCCGAACCGGAAGCCACCATCTGACCTGGACGTCGGGTTTCCCGACGGAACCGAGGACGAGGCTTACTTGCAAAAGCTCTACCTAACCCTGCCCGAAGTATTGGATCGGGTGCAGCCAGATCTTGTCTTTTACCTCAGTGGGGTAGACATACTGGAAACAGATAAGCTCGGACGCTTATCCTGCTCGCTGGCAGGCTGCCGGGAAAGAGATCGATTTGTGTTCGAGTGTTGCTACAGCCGCAACCTGCCGGTTGCGGTTAGTATGGGTGGTGGTTACAGCGAACGCTTGGCCACCATCATTGAGGCGCACGCCAATACCTACCGCATGGCGGAGACGGTATTTGGATAGCGGGCCGTAACGTAGCATTGTACGTCACGGCCCGCTAAGACTATTTACCCTGCACCTGCGGCCGCGGCAAATGCGTTGTCCGCCTGGTGTAGTTGTAATGACGCCAACGACTGACGCTAGTTTAGCCATTTATTGCTTAACTACCCGCAGCGTAGCAGCCTCTGCACCGTTGGTTAACTGCAGGAAATAAACCCCCGTTGGTAAGTCCTGAGCCGGGAAGACGAAGCGATTGTCACCACCCGTCAGGACTACTTCGCGCGATAGAAACTGTTTGCCAGACACGTCAAACATCCGCGCGGTATAGTTGCCTTGCAGACTGCCGGAAACGGTCAGGTTAAGTTGATCGCCGACGGGGTTAGGAGCAACTTTCAGCTCGGTGTCCTGACCTAGATTTGTAATGGAAACAGGGCGCTCCAGGAGTTCCAGCGTATTACAGGCTGCATTATCGCCACCCGTGCTACCATTCAGGTTTACACCGTTACCACAGGAGTAGAAGGTAACAGGGCCAGTGTTGGCCTCCGGTGCTGTCCACGTAAACCGGAATACGTTGTCGTTTGAACTAGGCCCGTTGTGTTCCGCATACTGGCGACCGGAAGAGGTGGTCGTGATTTGAGTATTGGCAGAAGGGCTGTCAAAAGTATTGACGCTTGGGCCATCAGCATTAAGCGCTGCCGCGAGGGCAACAATCTGGAAGCCATGCGCTGCAGGGTTCCCCTGCAAAACGTTGAGGGTGACGGACCCTTGGTAAGTTGTCCCGGGCACGTACTTGTCGATGGGATTGTTATCTCCGTCCGTGATGGAAATATCGAGACTCACCTCAATGTTTGGGTTGTTGCCGTGGCAAGTGATACAGGTTGTAGTAGCATCACCGGGAGCACCACAGTTACCAGCATCTGCGGTGGTGGCACGTCCCCCGGAATTACCCAGGGAAATGATGGCAACCAGACATGCGGTTGCGATAAGGTAGAGGTAGTTGTTTTTCATTGCGAGCTAAAGCTAAAGAGGTGTACGAAAGTGTCAGTAGAGACAATGCTCTAAGCTGACATTTAAAGAATAGTTCAAGGTATAGCGGATTATGCCAGATAAATTATCGCGCCGATTACCAAGACCGCAATAATCAGGATAAGTAGCCAGGGCATCTGGTTGTCGCGATATTTACCGACAAGCTTTTCCAGCGCTTCATCCCAGGTGAGTCGGGTGCCAATTGGCTCGGAACAGTAGAATAAATACTTGGTCCTGATGTTAGCCGGATTACCGTGTTGCTTAAAGATCAGGAAGTCGTTATCCATGAACGCGAGCTCATAGAGGAAACTATCGCGGTACATGCTGGCACCGATAACGATGCGTTTGGAGTTGATAACGCGAAAGGAAGAAGAGTCCATGGCACCATCGTTAGCAATGCTGATCTCGCCGCCATTAGCATTGAAAGTGTGTAGGCTCACAGTATTATAGCCTGGCTGATCACTCATTTTAATCCAGTTGATCTTATATATCGGGGCATCTTCATCTTCAAGAGAAGGTTCACTGTATTTCTTGACCACCGGCAGCACGGAATCGATCATCTCCTCCATCGATTGATACTCGGGGAGATTGATATTGAAGGGTTCCGCGATTTTATCTAGTAACCTATCTTCCATGATTGGTTACAAATTTACGCATTTGTGGTCTTTTCCTCCTTAACGTCCCATTCGCTGCGCTTTCCGAAGTATTTATCGTCCACTACGAGGAGCCCAAAACTTTCTGCACCATCTTTTTCCGTCACGGCGTGGTGGTGCCCATGGGCGCGTAGAATGGCCCGGCTGTACTTGCTGTCCAGATGCTTGAACCAGGTAAAGCGCCGGTGAATGTAGACGTCGTGAATCAGGAAGTAAATTAAACCATAAATGGAAATACCGATGCCGACAAAAGTCAGCCAGAACAGGCCATCAACGTTGAGACCAATGATATAACTCGCCGCGCTTGGAATGGCGAAGACGAGAAAAAACAAGTCATTTTTCTCGAAAAAACCGTCTTCGTCGTGGTGTGGCCGGTGATGATCCTCGTGCCAACTCCACAGCCATCCGTGCATCAGGTATTTATGCGCGGCCCAGGCAACAAATTCCATGCCAGCAATCGTTGCCAATACAATTCCAGTGTAGATCAGTACCATCATAGTGACCGGGAAACAGCTTGTTGGGGACTTGGTTCAGAAATTTTTACGTCGGTTGGTCCGGCTACGGGCATTTTTGACCAAAGGCTGTATTATCGCCCTGTTCTGAGGGCGCGGCCGCGGGTGCTTGCTCGGAGGATGAAGGGCAAGGTGGAAGGGGTTAATTCCTCCCAATTCCGCCGACCTTAGCCTGCTTCACTCGTGCAATGACCCATCCCAGTTCTGAAAATGATTTTTATCATCCGGTCTGATTACCCGCCGTAAGGCCTTGCCTTTACATTTGCTCTTATGCAAACAACTACCCTCACCAAGTCTTCGGATCGTTACCTGTTTCGCTACCTCGGTATCAGTATTGGTGTCATCTACGTATGGTTTGGTGCTCTTAAATTCTTCCCTGCTTTCAGCCCGGCTGAAACCTTAGCAGTGGATACCATTACAGCCTTGTTTGGCGGGCTTATTCCCGCAAAAACAGCCATCATGTTGCTCGCTACCTGGGAGGTCGGCGTTGGTTTGTTGTTGATCCTTAACCTGTTGCGCAAGCCCGTCATTATCCTGGCGCTGGTGCATATGGTACTTACTTTCACCCCGCTTTTCCTCTTTCCTGACGCTTCCTTTACCGGACCCTTCTGCTTCACGCTGGTTGGGCAATACATTGTAAAGAACCTGGTCATTATCGGTGCGCTCCTGATTCTGTACCGATTGCCGGAATAGTCAGATGCCGGGCATCGGGTATTCTCCACTGTTAGAGACAGGTAGCTTATTCCATACGGTAATTGCCCTATGGTTGTGAACCATATCACATAGAGCTTTCCGTAAAAATGCTACCTTGAGCCATCATGCGCTACCGCCCATTTCATCGTGGTCTCGTTTTTCTGGCTGGCTTAATGCTCTGCCTGCATTCAATATTTCCGCACGTCCATGCACCGCATGGCGATGACGGAGCCGTGGTTGTCTTTGCTGAACATTCGGGGGCAAGGCCTTCTTTTTTCGAGGTGTTGGTTGATTTGGTTACCGCAGACCTGGGGGAAGAACACCTGGAGCATTTAGCCGCAACCGATGTTGATCTGGACCTAAGCCCTTTGTTGCCAGCATCAACAATGCTTTGGCCTGCTGGCTTCCCTTTTGGTGATGCTTCCCAGCCTGGTCCGCAGAATGTAATACAGGAAATTCTTGCTTACCATCCGCTTTTGCCGGAGGATGAGGTATTTGCCAGACAGCGCCCGCTGCGCGGGCCGCCCAGCGTGGGATAATGATGTTTTCGCTTGCGTCATCGGCTTAAGGCCGTAGACACGCCAGCCCGTTTATTCCGTTTTCCAGCCTTCGTCTCCGCCTCAATAGGTAGAGTAATCCTTTTTTATCATGTTTGATTTTATCATCCGGTTCTCTCTGGAGAACAAGCTGATCGTCCTGTTAGGAGTAGCCGTAATGGCCATCCTGGGCGGTTTTAGCGCTACCCAGATTCCGCTGGACGCCGTCCCGGATATCACCAACAACCAGGTTCAGATTGTCAGTGTGGCCCCTACCTATGCCCCCGAAGAGGTAGAACAACTCATCACTTATCCGTTGGAAGCGGCCATGACCAATATTCCGCAAGTGGAGGAGGTCCGGTCGATCTCCCGCTACGGCCTTTCCGTGATCACCATCGTCTTTGCCGAATCCGTTGAAGTTTTGCGCAGTAGGCAATTTGTGCAGGAACAACTCAACGTAGCTAAAGGGGAGTTACCCCCCGGCGTAGATACGGAGCTTATGCCCATTACGACCGGGCTGGGAGAGATCTACCAGTACGTATTGACGGTCTCTCCGGAGCAAGCTCCTATGTACGACGCTACCCGTCTGCGCACTATCCAAGATTGGATCGTGAAGCGGCAGCTGAACGGTACGCCCGGAATTATTGAAGTAAGCAGCTTCGGGGGCTACCTGAAACAGTACGAGGTGGCGATTGAACCCACCAGGTTGCAGGCGAATGGACTTAGCCTGCACGACGTCATCACCGCCCTCGAAGAAAACAATGAGAATAGCGGAGGGAGTTACCTCGAAAAGGAAAGCTACTCTTACTATATCCGTACGGAGGGCAGGGTGAACACTGCAGCAGAAATAGGGGCTATCCCACTGGGGAATGTTTCCGGGCCGCCCCTGCGGGTGCGGGATGTGGCAACGGTGACTACCGGTAGCGCCAAGCGCTACGGAGCCATGACAATGGATGGAAAAGGAGAAGTAGTGGGAGGCATTACCCTGATGCTCAAAGGCGCCAACTCTTCGGAGGCACTGGCTAATGTTCAGGAGCGGATGAAAACCATTCAGGCGGCCCTGCCCGAAGGCGTCAGCATTTATCCTTACCTCGACCGTGCGGCCCTGATCGGCCGCACCATTGATACCGTCAAGAACAACCTGTTGGAGGGTGGCCTGATTGTCATTTTTGTCTTGCTCCTCCTCCTGGGCAACCTGCGGGCCGGACTCATCGTAGCCTCTGTTATCCCGCTATCCATGCTTTTTGCGCTCATCATGATGCGCTACCTGGGGATATCGGCGAATCTGATGTCTTTAGGGGCCATTGACTTCGGTATCGTCATTGACGGCGCCGTCATTATAATGGAAGGCCTGTTGCACTTTTTGGTAGCAGGTTACCTGGGGCGTGAGTTGACCCGGGCTGAGATGGATACCGCCGTCCGTAAATCAACCAGCAAGATTTATCGTGCTGCGGCTTTCGGTGTGCTGATCATTCTGGTAGTCTTCCTGCCGATCCTGACCCTCGAGGGGGTGGAGGGGAAAACCTTCCGGCCAATGGCCCAGGTGGTTAGTCTGGCAATTCTTGGTTCCCTGATTTTGTCTGTAACCTACGTTCCCGTAATGGCTTCGTTGGTCATCTCCCGCAATATCAAACCGGAGACAGGGTGGGCCGCGAAGCTGATGAAATGGCTGACGAACGGTTACCGGCCTGTCCTCAATGCCTCGCTGCGGGGAGCCTGGGGAACTCTTGGCGTCGGTATCCTGGCATTGGTTGTGTCCGGTATCCTGTTCAGCAGGATGGGAGGAGAGTTTATTCCTACGTTGGAGGAAGGAGATATTGCTATGCAGCAGGCGATCAAGCCGGGGAGCTCCCTGGAGGAAAGCATCCGCACCGCAACCCGGGCCGAAAAGATTCTGCTCGATAATTTCCCGGAGGTGAAGCATGTTGTTTCCAAGATCGGTACCGCAGAGGTGCCAACCGACCCGATGGCTATCGAAGATGCCGACGTCATGATCATCCTCAAGGAAAAGCGGGAGTGGACTTCTGCCGATAATACCGAAGAACTGATGGCCCTGATGAAAGCAAAACTGGCTCCAATCACCTGGGCATCTTACGAGTTTACGCAGCCAATTCAGCTGCGCTTCAACGAACTGATGACCGGGGCCAAATCAGATGTTTCGGTCAAGATTTTCGGGGAGCGTAACGAAGTGCTGAAAGCACAAGCAGACCGGGCAGCTACGCTCATCGCCCGCATCCCCGGCGCAGGAGATGTGAAGGTGGACCAAACGGATGGTTTGCGGCAGCTAAACGTACGCTACGATCGTGACCGGATGGCCCAATTCGGCGTTGTGGTGCAAGAGGCCAATCAAATTGTACGGGCGGCTTACGCCGGAGAGATCGTCGGCTCGGTCTACGAGGAAGAGCGGAAGTTTGATCTGGTTGTACGTCTTGCAGATGCCAACCGGCAAGACCTCGATCTAACGGGCTTGACCATCCTCGGGCGAAATGGAAGACAGGTTCCTCTGAGTGAGATAGCCTACGTGGAAGAGCGGGAGAGCCCCATGTTGATTTCCCGCGAACAGGCGCGTCGTTTCATCAACGTCGGCGTGAACGTACGCAATCGTGACGTGGAAAGCCTGGTGACGGAGATTCAGCAAGTGCTGAGCGAAAACCTTGACTTACCGCCTGGCTATGAACTTCAGTACGGTGGAGCTTTTGAGAACCTCCAAAGTGCCCGTGGCCGACTGAAAGTGGCCGTTCCGGTGGCTTTAGGACTGATTTTACTCCTGCTCTATCTCGCTTTTTCTTCTTTCCGGGACGCACTGGTCAT
>CAZTTF010000370.1:0-12253 GCA_964616365.1 uncultured Lewinella sp.
GCAGCAGCAGCTTGTACTTCGGTGTTTTCTACCGGAGCAGGAGCAGGAGCGGCTTGCTTAGCCGGAGCAGTCTTCTTTGCGGGGGCAGCTGTGGCTTCAGCTCCTGCAGGAATGATGGATACGTACATCCGGTTGCGGTGGCTCTTGCGGAAGGCAACGCTACCGTCAACTTTAGCATGGAGTGTGTAATCACGACCCATGTATACGTTTTCTCCTGGGTGGTACTTGGTACCACGCTGGCGAATGATGATGTTGCCTGCTTTGGCAACCTGACCGCCGAATAACTTAACGCCGAGGCGTTTCGAATTACTGTCGCGGCCGTTATCGGTACTACCTACACCTTTTTTGTGTGCCATGGTATTAAATTTTTTGGCTTCCCGACTACGCGGGAAAAGTTAGGAATAAGGCCGTGACTAGCCCGTGATGGAATCGATCTTGATCTTGGTGAACTGCTGACGGTGGCCGTTCTTCTTACGGTAGCCCTTGCGGCGCTTCTTCTTGAAGATAACAACTTTGTCACCTTTGACGTGATCAATAACGGTTGCTCCGACGGAGAAACCTTTTACGTTCGGCGTGCCAACAGATACACCGGCGTCACCAGAAGTGAGGTGAACCTGATCGAAGCTGACTGCGTCGCCAGCGTTGGCTTCTAACCGGTGGACGAAGATCTCCTGACCTTCCTCTACTTTGAATTGCTGACCGGCTATGGTTACGATTGCAAACATTAGGAAATGTGTTTAAATGGGGCGCAAAGGTAAGTATTATCATTTAGACTACCAAGGGGTTAGCGCCGTCCTTTTTTACCAACCAGGAATAAACACTAATAAACGTTAGGTTTGGACGAGGCAATAATGCAAGTTGCTGACTATCATGCGCTAATCTCCCGTAATTATCAAGTCTGGTTGATACTTTAGTCTGTTAACTCGTTATGACCGTCTAATAGACTAAAGAACTAACAGACTAAAAAACTAAAGGACTAAGTATTTGGTCTACTTCAATAAGAAGAAACCAAGCATCCGTTACCCAACCCCACGTTAAAAAGCCTTTTCCTGCTCTGCCAGTATCTACCCACCTTGCACCTGCGTCCGCGCCCTATGATGTTCTTCTGCCGGGATACATGTGATTTTTTTGAGAAAAGTTGGCCTTTGACTCACACTTCTGTCGTGGCCCCGCTCAACTATATGTAAACTATCAAGTTAGGATGACTCGGAGGTGGTAGTCTTGCTACTACCGCCGCCGCGTCATTGCTTATTCGACACCGTTTACACCCTTGTTTTGTCCAAAGCCGATATGCCCGTTTCTTTAAACCTGAGTCTGCCCCAACAGCGTTTGTTGGCCGGAACCGATCCCGGTGCCGACCTGCTGGCTCGTTGTGTTAAGGGAGATGTGCGGGCACAGAAGGCTTTTTATGAACAACATTATTCATTGGTACTTGGAATTACGAGCCGGTACGCGCTAGATCAGCAGCAGGCCCGTGATTTTTTGAACCAGACTTTTTTGGCGGTTTTCAAATCGCTGGATAAGTTTAGGAATGAGGGTGAAATTGGTGCCTGGATACGGAGAATAAGTGTCAACGTGTGTCTCGGTCAATTGCGGATACGGCGGAACCAATCTTATGCGGAATTGCCAGAATCTAACAGCAACCGAAGCGCCGACCCAGCTGCATTACAAAAGCTGGCCGTTGAAGATTTAATTGCGCTCATCCGACAACTGCCAGAAGTGCCAAGAACAGTGTTTAACCTTACTGCTGTGGAAGGCTACAGCCATCGTGAAGCTGCAGCTCACCTTGGTATAGAAGAGGCAACCAGTCGCTACCATCTCCGACAAGCACGCCTGAGACTACAGGCCGCCGTAAACAAATTAAACGCCACCTGACATGGACCAGCACGAGAAAGACTGGCTCCGACTAGGACAAGATCTGCACAACTATCAGCCCCAGGGAGACCCGGTGGGTGATTTCGCAAGGTTCCAGGAGTTACAGCGGGAAACTTCCGGCAAGGCCCGACCGGCCCGGCTAGGCTGGTTGCTGCTGGGGTTACTACTCATGATGGCAAGCGCCATTTGGCTTTTTCAAGACAGCACTCCCTCAGCTATCAGCACTGCATTCCCAATGCCCATTGCTCAGCGTGAGTCAGCTGAGGCGGTAAGTGCTCAGCCCTCTGTCAGTTTTAAAGAGATTGCATCATCAAACACGCTCAGTAATATTGCTACGAATACCCCAGCACAGCTGATTACGGCTGGTGCTGGCCTGCTTGCACCTGACAAAGCCAATCCGATTGCTGACGTCGAACAAGTTGATCCTGAACTACCCTCCCGGGCGGCCGCTGAAGCACCACTTACAACTTTAAAAAGTGAATCCCTTCCTGAAAGCCAGCTAGCCATTACTGCAATGACTTCAGCACAAGCGGAGCCCGTGCGAAATGCTACGGTTTATCCCGTAGCCAGACTTTCTGGTGCACAGGAGTTCGTATTGGCAGAAACTACTTTGCCTTATGTATCGCTTGCTGTAGCTGCAGAGGAAAGTGTAATCAGCCCCAGCAAAACCGTGCCAAAACTGAGTTTTGGAGGAGGTTTATCCTCACACTGGCGGGGCGACCAGTTTCTAAGTGATACCGATCTTGGGGTGTACGTGTCTTTAGGTATCCAAAAGCCAATTGGGGAACGGTTTTCCATTGCCGGTCGGGTAGGGTACCGTGGTCACAACCTCAACCTACAGGTGCTGGAAGAAGAGAAACCATGGTCTCACTACGAAGAAAAGATCAATGAGATTGATGATAACGGTGAGGAGATCGAATACACCTACGTAGGTGTAGTTGATGGCTATAAAGGGATCGAGTTCTCTGTTTTGTTACAGTATGAGCTAAATCATCGGACCACCCTGCAGGCAGGTGGACGTTATTCTCTCCCATCTCTCGCGTTCCGCAGAACGGTGCACTCCAGCCGTGATGGAGACGTTACTGCACAGCCAAACCCTTACCACTTTTTCGCAACCCAGCAGCCACTGGTGAAATACTACGATTACGGTGCGTTGTTCGGCGGTCAGTACCGAATCAACAACTCCCTCTCGTTTGAAGCCCAGCTTCACCTCGGGATGGTTGACTTAATTGAGGATGCCGGAGAGCGCATGGAGCGCTTCAACCACAGCAGTTCAGTAAGCCTGGGACTTCGGTACCGGTTGAATTAATCAGTCTATTCCCAGTACGAAGCGAAGCACTTAGGCTTCTTTAGCCCGCTCGTGCTTAGCCTTAATGGCTGCTGCAACGAAGCTCACGAACAGAGGGTGAGGTTCTTCGACGGTACTCTTTAGTTCCGGGTGGAACTGTACTCCAACAAAGTAAGGATGGTCTTTAAGCTCCACTACCTCCACCAGGCCGGTGTCAGGGTTAACCCCGGTTATTTGAAGGCCTGCGGCCTTCAATTGATCCAGGTAGGCATTGTTGAACTCGTAGCGGTGCCGATGCCGCTCGCTGATGGTGGTGGTACCGTAGGCTTTAGCTGCCAGCGACCCTTTCACCAATTTGCAATCGTAGGCACCGAGGCGCATTGTACCGCCCTTGGCGGTGATGCCTTTTTGGTTTTCCATAATGTCGATCACCGGGTGAGCAACGTTGGCATCTACTTCAGAACTACCGGCTCCTTCAATGCCTGCAACATTCCGGCTGAATTCCACCACTGAGCACTGCATACCAAGACAAATACCAAAGAAGGGGATTTTATGCTCCCGAATATGACGGATAGCATTGATTTTTCCTTCAATTCCTCGCTCGCCAAAACCGGGAGCAATTAGTACTCCGTCGTATTGATTGAGTTCGTTGGCAAGATCAACCTGTGACCCTTCCAGGATCTCTGAACTAAGAAACTTGACGTTTACTTTGCACTCGTTAACGGCTCCTGCATGGATGAATGATTCAAGTATGGACTTATAAGCGTCCTGCAGGTTGGTGTACTTGCCGACAAGACCAATATTGACCTCCTCTGTATAGTTCTTGAGTTTACCGAGGAAACTCTTCCAGCGACGTAGATCAGGAGCTTTACGGTCCTGTAAGCGCAGCTTACTGATTACCTGACTGTCCAGGCCTTCCTTAAGCATGAGCAGGGGAACATCGTAGATAGTAGAAGCATCCCGTGCCTCAATAATACAAGCCTTTTCGACATTACAGAACAGCGCCAGTTTGCGCCGGATCTCTTCTGTGATCGGATGCTCCGTACGCGTAACCAGAATATCCGGCTGGATACCGGCCTGGAGCAACTCCTTAACACTATGCTGCGTCGGTTTGGTTTTCAACTCCTTCGCCGCCGCGAGGTATGGAATCAACGTAAGGTGAATGGTAATACAGTTATCCCGACCGAGCTCCCAGCGTAACTGTCGCAGACTTTCCACGTAGGGCAAAGATTCAATGTCTCCAACCGTACCGCCAAGTTCGGTGATAACGATATCGTATTCTCCCGTTTGTCCGAGTAGTTGTACCCGGCGTTTGATTTCGTCCGTAACGTGAGGGATAACCTGCACCGTTTTGCCCAGATATTTACCGTCACGTTCATTGTCAAGAATCGTACGGTAGATACGTCCGGTGGTAACGTTGTTGGCCTGGCTGGTAGGTCGGTTGAGAAAACGCTCGTAGTGACCAAGGTCAAGATCCGTTTCCGCACCATCATCGGTGACGTAGCATTCTCCGTGCTCGATGGGGTTCATCGTGCCGGGGTCAACGTTGAGATAAGGGTCAAACTTTTGGATGGTTACCGTAAAACCGCGCGATTGCAACAGTTTGGCGAGGGAGGCTGCGATGATGCCTTTACCGAGTGATGATGTCACTCCACCCGTAACGAAAATGTACTTGCTCATAAGCTTCAATTACGGGATACAAAGGTACACCTATTTGCGGCATAGCCTAACTAAATCTACTGCTACTTGGACTTTTATTTTAGGCCGGAAACCGTTAAGACAGCTTTCAATGTTAATTATATGTAAACTAAGTATTACCTTAGATGTTGCTGATGATTAACTATGTTAAGTAACTGTAATTACAAGGCTGGATGTTTCCGTTTGCTGGTATTGACGGTACTCGTATTAACCAGTCTGGTGGCGCGTTCGCAGGATGCAGTGTATTTACTTAAAGGCATTGATAAAAATAGTAGCCGCACTAACGTGGCGGCGGATAGGGGAGCAGCTCAATCTTTTGAGTTTCATCGTAACCTGATCTTCTTCCCGGCTAGGCTTAACGGAAAACTGGGTAATTTTATCTTGGATACCGGTGCGCCTACTTTGTTGATCAATAGTCGTCAGGCCGGGCAAGTTGGCAATACCACGGGCTACGGCGCCGGTGGCGCAGTTCAGCTGACGCATCAGAAAGTAGAAAGTCTGGAGTTCGGAGGTCAGCAATTGAGCAAGCAGTGGGCCTTGGCACTTGACCTACGTGCTATGGAACAAAGAACCGGTCGCAGAATCGATGGATTCGTAGGCCATGATTTATTGACCCGTAGCGAACTTCGGATCGATTATCTCCGCCAGGAGTTCAGTCTGTTGAAATCCTCCCGTAAGCCGCTGCACAATGGTAGCAAACCTGACCATGTGCTTGACCTTGATTTTAGTGACCATCTTCCAGTCGTAAAACTGGAGGTGGGCAAGAAGCTACTCCGGTTTATCCTGGATACTGGTGCTTCTGCGAACCTGATTGATCAACGATACGCTACGTTGGCAGCACCTTCCCCAAGGAAAATGAATATTCAAGGACTGGATGGCAATAATGCGGATTATGCTATTGTTGAGCTCCTCGATGTCGAATCGCTCGAACTATCCGCTAAGCAGCGCGCTTTTGTGTCAATGGACCTTGATCATTTGCAGTCCTCAGGCGAGCAATCAATCGCCGGAATCCTCGGGTCGGCATTTTTGGACCAGTACGTTGTAGGTATTGACTACCGTCGGCGTAAACTCTATCTTTGGAAAGCAAAGTAAACCTACCCCTCAACTACCGTAATTATGGACATCAGTCAGTTCCCGGAACATCACCGTGCCTTTGTGCTTTCTGGCATTGTGCGTAACAACCGTGAGGGGATCGCCATCCGTTCCGGAGAATTTGACGGCTCTGTCCTGAAGGTTACCGTTCAGCAAGCCGTTGGTGGGCCGGCGTTGCCGGCCGCAGAACTGGAAGCCAGGGCAAGGGCTGCTTTTGCGGAACTGCCTTACGATCTGTTTATTTCCACAGAGTAGTTAACCGTTGAGCTGCTCCGGAGTGGGGGCGACGTACCTTATTTCCGAATAACGACCATGCCATCCGTAAGCGGATCAAGTGCATCAATAAGGGTGGAGAACATCGCTTCGCCCTCTTCAAGGTAGATGTTCAGGAAGTTGTCCGTTCTTTCCTGTAGACCGTCTTTAGGGAATAACTTGTCCTTAAGTTCTCTGATGGTCGACACTGCGTCATCGAACTTACGCTTTTCAATGCGTCGGAGTCTGCTTTCAAACTGAACAACGATCTTTTCCTGCCGGCTATGTTCGGCCAGTGCAGCTTTTTCCAGAGTAGGGTCGATAGCTTTTGCTTTCTGTGCCATACTTTGGAAAAGTGATTCCAACTGGGCAATTTCAGGCGCCAGAGATAGTTCGTTTTTTGAATGCTTGGCGACGTAGTCACGAATTACCAGATCGGGCTTGCGGAAGAGCTCCCGATAGTCAAGCTCAATTTTATCCAACCGGCGCTGGCTTTTGGCGTCAATCCACAACACGGAGTTCCTGCGGATCAACATGGGGAAGTTTAGTCCGAAGGCAGCAAATTGTTCCTTACGTTCAAGCCAGTAAGCGATTTCTCCGCCTCCACCGATATAGGCAAGGTTCGGGAAGATAAGCTCCTGGAAAATAGGCCGCATGATCACATTAGGACTAAAGCGTTCCGGGTGAGCTGCCAGCTCAGCCCGAAACTCAGCCTCGGTGAAGCGCAAGCTGGTATCCAGTACCCCGTATTGCCCGTCCTGGTGTACGATCCGGTCACGACGACCATCTTGCAGATAAAACAGATTGATTTCCCGGGCATGGGCTTGCGCGCCGTAGCCAGCGGCTACGATGCTGGCTTGCGCCTGCTCTACGAGTGGTTGACTTAGTTGCTCAAAGATTTCCCGCTCCATATACGGGAGGAAAGCACGCTTGAAGGCAATCCGGCTTGGGTTAGCGACGACAAGCTCGGTGTGCTTAAATAGGTCATGAACGAAGGCAACGGTCGCTTCTCCGTAGCGCTCGTTCTCCGTATAGGCTTTGTGTAGGCGCCGGTAAACATCATCGGGGGTGTACTCGCCGCCGATAACGGAGCGCAGCTGTTCGAGGGCAGCACCAAGCGTACTGGTCGAAAGGGCGCTGACGCTGCCTCCGGCCTCTTGCTCCCAGGTGATCATTTGGCCATGGAGGCGGGTATGGTTGATTTCTTCGAAATCATGATCTTCTCCACCAACGATAAATACCGGTACGATGTGTTGATCGGGGTAACGTTCGTTGAGCTGCCGACTCAGATTGATCGTCGAGCATATCTTGTGGATGAAGTAGAGCGGACCGGTAAATAAGCTAGGTTGGTGGGCTGTGATGACCGTCCAGCTATTGCTTTCCAACAGCCTTTGCACCTGCGTCCGCGCCTGATCAGCCTGCTCCAGGTCCGCGTACTGATCCAATAATTCCTGTACCAACAGCACACGGTCCGTCTGATCGCGTTGTTTATCGCGGATTACATCAGTAAAGGCCTCGAGGTTTACCGGGTATTTACGAAACGGATGAAAATCCGGATGCCCGGTGGTGTAGGCAACGTCTCGGCGGGAGAACTGGGGAATCTCCGCGAAAGGGATACGGTCAATTTGCATGGGCGTTCTTATCAGCAGTCAGGCGGGATAACGGCTGATGGGAAGAGATAGTTTAAAACGAAAACAGCTCCGAGCGGAATTGTCCTGCCCAGAGCTGTTTCTCTGTAAGATCGGGTGAAGTACTTAATCCCGTGTAGCGGAAACGGTACAGTTTATGTTAAAGCCGCCTCCCGTCACGGTTTCAGTCAGTTCAAAGCTATTGCCGTTTAATTCTGCGGTAACAGAACCGGTAACACCGCCTGATGAATTGGTCCTGCTGAGGTTGCAATTTGTAACTGGTAAGGGGTCGAATGTTGTTGTGGTGGAACCCGCAGCATATCGTATTACGATTTGATCTGGTCCACTTGCTGTAATCGTAACCGTTGTGGGATCGGATACACCATCACAGGTGGCAGTTCCGGTGTAAGTGCCTAGCCAGGTATCCTGCGTGCATACAGGAGGTTCATCGTCGTCCTCACAGGCGGCCACAAAGCAGAGCAGAAGGGCAAAAAAGGTGATTTTCCAGAGTTTCATGAAAGGTCATTTTTGGTAGACCATAACAATAGCATATGTTGTTGAGTAATTCGGTTGTTCTTTCAACAATGTTCTGAATGGTAACCATTTTGTTCTGAATGGTAAAGTAAGCCAATAGCCAGACCAGCGTATCTAATTCTTGGTTGCCAGTATCGTACAGATCTCCTCTATGGCACCATCGCCGATAGTTTCGGTCCATCGCAGTAGGTCTCCCTCACGTGTTACGGTAAGTGAGAACGATATTCCTCCGGTATTGTCACTGGCATTCAGATTACAGCCATCGAACGGGATTGGGCTGTATTCTCCGGTAATCGTGGCTGTTTGGTAGGCGATTACTACGGCGTCAGGGCCGCTGGCGGTAATTGTAACGTTGACATCTTCGGGGTTCGTTGAGGTACAGTCTATAGAGCCAGTATAGGTGCCAAGCCAGTCGGCTTGGGTACAAACAACGGGGAGTTCGTCATCATCTTCGCCACAGGCGGCTACTGAGAAAATGGCAAGTAAAAGGAGGGTGATCTTAAGGGCTTTCATGGATTCAGGTAAGCGTTAATGATATGGATGTAGAGGACTTGTCCAATATGATCGGATGTAATGATAACGCTATTTAGTATTGGAACGTGATGCGGATTGTCGTTTACCGTGCTATGGCGCCTCAAAAGCGCCTCTTCGCTTCATTTTTTCGGTAAGGACTACCTCAAATAAAAAAGCCACCCGCACTCAATCAGTTTTGATTGAGGGGGTGGCTTTTTTAGGTTTATGCTGTACTAGTTTTTAGTAGCAGTGATGGTGCAATCCAGGGTGTTGCCGAAGGTCAACACATCCCGGAAGGATAGCTCACCATTAGTTAGCGTTGCATCAATGGCGAGGGTGATGCCATTGCCTTCGCTGTCAACGTCCACGATACAACCGTCAAAAGGCAGCGGTTCCGTAAAGCTGGTGATGTTACCAGAGGCCGTTTCGTAGCTGATGTCCAGACCGGTGGCACCGTTGGCCGTAATGGTAACGTCAACGCCCTCGGTTGTCCCACCGACACAAGTCTGGGTACCACTGTAGGTGCCAACCCAGTCCGCTTGACCACATACTACGGGATCTTCGTCGTCGTCACAGGCTGCTACGGTGAGGATTGCTAGAAGGAGGAAGGTTAATTTGAATGCTTTCATTTGCTTGGTTTTTTAGAGGGGGGCTCCCCGGATTCATTTAGTCAAGTGCTATAACGCACTTGTCCGGTAAATGGTATGTACCCTAAAAATCAATCGCCAGGCCAAAGGAGGGGAGGGCACTACCTTCATCTTCGGGAATAATCACAAGACTTGTGGGCATCACCAGGGCGCCGGATGCATCACGGTCGAGCCCGTAGCTTGGTGGCGCTGGTGCCACCGCGCCCAAAACGTTTTGCACCTCCAGGAACAGGTTGAGGCTTAAGGCTTTGAAGTTCCACTTTTTGTCGATCCTGATGTCCAATTGCTGAAAGTTATTGAGGCGGTTGCTGCCGAGATCATCAAAGTCCAACACGAAAACCGGGTACGTCTCCAGCGAGGCTTCCTCGTCAACCGGAGCGAAGGGTGAGCGCCCGACAAAGCGGTAACGTCCGCTGAACTCCCAATTGCGGGGAGCTTTATAGCCTCCGGTCAGCGAAAGTAGGTTACGACTGTCCCAAACGCTGGGGCGGTAGGCGCCATCTAATCCGGTAAACTCACTTTGGTAGAGGGTATAGGCAGCGATCAGGTAAAAATTGTTGTAAAGCTTTTGCTGGTAGGTGAGCTCCATTCCGTAAGTGCGCCCTTCTCCGGTAGTAACTACCTCTTCATTTCCAAGGATCGAAAAATCGGCTCCCTTATTGGCTAACGATACGCCGTCAGTGACCGAAATCGGGTAGTCTGAGTACTGCTTAAAAAAGCCCTCCAAGCTGAGTTTTCCGAAAGTGCTGATGCGGCGTTCCAGCCCAAGCCCTCCGTGCAAGCTCTTGGTATACTCCGTATTCTGATTTACGAAGGCACCGGATTCATCCTGAAAGCCAAGTACCGTGTAGGGTAAGACCTTGGCGTACCTGCCTACCGTGGCGTTGAGCTTCCAGTTGCCAGCATCGTTGAGGCGATAGCCGAAAGAAGCGCGCGGACTAAAGGTGCTCAGCAAAGTATTCTCCGCAGTAGTGAAGGTATTATCATCAAAGCGGATGCCGAGAGAGACATCCAGCCGTCCATCCATGATGGTGGTGTTGCCTTGCCCGAAGAAGCCGTAGCGCACGAAATCCAGGTTGGTCGCAAACTGCTGATCCAGAATCAGGTTGTTAGTCGTGTTGGTGAATAGAGCTCGGATGACATTTGCACCACCGGTGACCGACCAATCACCGAGGAAGCGGGTGTAAGCATAACGGAGTTTTTGTTCGGTCTCCCGGCTTTGGGTTTGCGCGAGCAAACCCGTTTGGGCTTCGTTATCCTCAAACCGGCTGAAGGAATTGTCAAGCGTATTGATGCTGATGGTAGTTAGCATCAGGCCTTTGTTCTCCTTCAGGCGGCGTTTCCAGCCCAGTCCTGCCGTGGTGGTCCACTGCTTAATGATGGGTACCTGTTCGAGCTGCGCGATCCTTTCGGGTTCAAACTCGTCATCGGCTTCCACCGAGAAGTCATCAATACTACCAATACCAGTGAGGTAAACCGTGTTGTATTCGTCAATCTTGTGATTGATCTTGTATTGGTAGTCCCAGTAGTCCGGCCGGATTGGGAGGCCGATGGCGGCAAAGAGGAACTGCAGGTAGCTGCGCCTTACGGAGAGGAGGTAGCTGGTGTTGGAGGCTTCGCCGTTGCCTTTGAGCAGCGGTCCTTCAGTGGTGAGCGCGGCTTCGCTCGCGCTGATGCGGAGATTGGTTTGTCGCTCGCGAGTATTGCCCACTCTTTGATCGAACTGGAGTACGCCGGACAGCGGATTATCGTATTGTGCCCCGAAGGCGGAGCTGGACAACTCTACTCCGGCGATGAAATCAACGTTAAGCAGGCCAACAGGGCCTCCGGCGCTTCCCTGGGTGGCGAAGTGATTGATGTTGGGAATTTCAATACCGTCGAGGTAGTACACATTCTCGTTCGGGGCACCGCCCCGAATGATGACATCGTTACGGAATCCGGCGACCGAGCCCTGAATTCCGGGCAAGCTTTGTACCACTTTGGCAATATCGTTGTTGCCCCCGGGGTAGGTCTTGATTTCCTCGGGAGACAGGCGCTGTACGGAGAGTGGGGTAGTGCGGTTGGATTGAAAGGGATTGGCTTTAACCACTACGGTTTCCAACTCTGTCTGGGCTTCACGTAGCGAGATGTTGATCGCATCATTACCGCGCGACTGCACAATCACGTTAGCTCGCGTAGCTGTCTCGTAACCGAGGTAGCTGGCAATGATATTGTAGCTGCCGGGAATAATGCCAGTAAGGGTAAAGTTTCCGTCCAGATCAGTGGTAGTACCTATTGATTGACCGTCAATCTGGACGGTTACGCCGATTAATGGTTCTTCGGTCCGGGCGTCGATCACCTTACCATATAGGGTGGCAGTTGTTTGGGCGGAAAGCTGTCCGGCAGCAAGCAGGAGGAAGAAAAAAAGTAGTCTTTTCATGGTCAGGGGATAGAAGAATAACTGAGTTGAAAGTCCTGATTAGTAGGGGAGCGCCGCGTTACACGGCTGCAAATACCCTCCCAGCACCTGCGTCTGCGCCTAAAAATGTGTGGTGGACTGGGCGCGGGCGCAGGTGCAGCGGAAGGTGTAAGGCAAGGGAGATTAGAAGGCCTGGTTTCCTTCGCCCTCTTTCTGGTCGTCGTTACGAACGCGACTGCGACGGTTTTGCGACTTAAAGTCTATCTGTCCGAACTTATGGCTGAAACTCAGGCCAATGCTCCGGAAGGGGATGCTGAAACTGGATGCC
>CAZTTF010000371.1:0-26746 GCA_964616365.1 uncultured Lewinella sp.
TCGGAACCCCGCTGGCGCTGCTGGTGGGGTTCGTTTTTTATTTTTATGGCGTGGTTTGAAGCTTGGTATGTATCGCAGTTGGAAACATTTTGTTCCTACTTTTTCGATATGTATACTGTTAATCAGTCGGTTACAGTCTTCCGGCGATTCCACCCGAGACCACATAAGTAGTTGATTTACAGTTGTTTGTGTAAATTGCAAACGCACTGCAAACGCTAACTTTTGAATTGTCATATTTATGTCATATCAAAAGCGGGCTTTCTTGTCTGCTCGTATTTCTGCCAGCTCTAAGACTTCAGTAAGTAGATACTTTTCGTTGCGGTCGGTAGGGTAGGCTTTTAAACGGCCGTCTTTTTCCCACGTTCGTACCGTTGAAGGCTTTATCCCGATAAGTTCCGCCGCCTGACTAGACGTGACGTATTTGAGACGGGATAGGATAGGGTCAATTACTTCCTTCAGCTCTACTTTCCTTACCTCTTTAAGACGCTCAATAAATACGTCTGCCATTTCATAAGGGTCACCAGTAATAAGCGTATTACTTTGCATCAGTCCGGCTTTTAAGGTTGGCAACTCTAGTTCTTTCCTGAATGACAGCTTTCTGTTCAATCGGGGATGCGGCTGAAATGTCATCTTCGGTCCACCACGTTAAGACCGGTAAACCGTCGCTATCAATCAGTTCCCCTTCCGGCGTTCTATCCCAGCCTTCCGGGATAAGCCGGGTTTTGCAAGCCGTTTCTATTCCTTGGCTTTTCAAGTCAGGTGTAAAGGTGTCAACCAAAAAGTTTTTAGCCTCCGAAAAGGTGACATCTTGCGCGTTCTGGACTAGCTTAAAGACTCCGGCAATACCCTTCCCCATCCCGCATTTATGGCAGTAAAAAGTTTGCTTATCCGGCCATACGGTGAAACGTTGGCTTCCAGCTCTCGTGTCAGGGCAAGGGCAAGCCATTTTTTTGCCGCCAGTCCTTAGCTCTTTCTCTGAGTTATCACCGGACAAATAGTGAACGACTTCGGAAACTGAAACACGGTTCTGTATTTCATCTAAATCCGTACTTCCAGCACTCTGCCTAAATTCTGGTTTTGGGGCTTTGCGTGGTTTTGGTGCCGGTAAATATGTTTTATCGTAAGGGATGGCTGAATGGTTAAAGTAACCGTTCGGGTCGTAGCTATAACCACGTAAGGTTTTGACGTTTCCGCACTTGTCATCAATCGTAATTCCTAAAGATTGAAAATCCAGCCTAAGAGCGTCAAAATGTGCTTTGTGTTTCTTTGGCGTCGTTATAGGTATAAGCCCCCACCAACCTCTACCGGAAACGCTAAGCCCGCAATACGCAACGTTTTCAATGTTTTTCAACTGCTCTCCTAGTGTGTCCATATTGCCTATGTGAAGATGGTCTTTCCCGTCAATATCAAACTGAATTAAACCGCTGTGTTTTATCAGCCCATCTTCTGAAGCGTACTTAAAAATTCCACTAGGAGTAATAGCTGGAAGTTTCGCTTTTAGCTTATCCCTTTTGCGTTTATCGCTTTCGTTACGGATAGCAATAACCGTGTCTTTGGCCTGAGTATCTATTAACCATTTTAACAGCTTTATATGCGTAACAGAACCCGGAGAACTATAATTGGGAATACATGAAACTGCTACGTCCAAAACAGATTTAGTTTTACCAGTATTCATACTTATATATTGGTGTCCCAGTTAGAGACTGTCCCACAATGGGACAGCGTTGGGACATTTAAATATTTGATTGTCAGTAAATTAAGTGTCCCTAAGGTGTCCCAGATTGGGACAGACCCGTTTTTATCCGTCGATGGACAGTAGATTTCGACAACCTAAGTTCTTGTGCTATCTCTCGTGTACTGCGGCCCTTATGATGCAAGCGCATAACTGCCTGTATTTCAGGGTCAAGCGCAGAAAAACTATCTTCTGCGTCAGTTTTAGCTTCAGGTAAAAGGTAGTAAACATCCTTGCTTTGGTCCGTTAGAACCTCTGTAAGCCGTTTTGCGGCACGGTAGTCACCATCTGTGCAGACAATTGTATTCGGTACGCTGTGGTCGCTCTGAAAGGCTCTCAACACTGAAAGCACCATAGCCAGCCTGAAGTTGATAAGTCCTAAACGATTGAACACGCCGTTTGCCTCAATCCCCGTATCATCAATAAATCTCGGTTTCTCGGTTTTGTACGCTTCGACAAATCGCCGTTTTTGTTCGTCCGAAAACGTGAACTCAATTAGCCTTTTATCATCGGAAGGCGTACCATCCTGCGCTAGCTCCATGTATAAATCATAGACCTCCCCACCTAGCCGGGTGAACTCATCTTCGTACCGGGTTTTAGCTTTATCGAAAACATCCCTGAAACCTGTTTCTGGTTTTATGGTCAAATAAAGGAACCGGCTGAATAAACCGTTTTGGGGGTCCGGTATTAGCTTTTTAAATTGGTCGGGTGTGCCAGTTAGGACAGTTGACAGTTTAGGCGCTTTTATGTGTCGCCTCTCATTCCCCGTACGGCGCGCCATTGCGGTGCCCTCGTGCTGAAAAGCCTTCCGGAGAATATCGGAGTAGTTGCCGTGGTCAGTAGCTAAAGTCTGCGCTAAGGTGTCTCCTTCGGTTTCAAATAGGATTCCTTGACCATCTTGGTCGTCTAGTATTTGCAGGAACATCGACGCGCTGGCATTAGCCGGGATAACCAGCCCTTGCAATTTTGGTCGCGCGTTCTCTTTTTCCTCTGTGGGTAGATTCGCATATTCTGCTAGTAAGGCATTATTGCGGTCCTCAAAATATGCTTCTATTGGTTCAATTAGCTTCCGTGCATACTGCATAGCACCTTTTCCGCTTCCGTAGTCGCCTATGATAAATGCGTACAGATTAGGCGCAACAATTTTGCCGTCATAGTAACCGCTTACGTTAGGCATTACGCCTGATAGCGTCGCCAGTGCGGTCGTAAGAAAAACCTGTTTATCATTTGGCTCTACAAGACGGTTCACGCCGTCTCTCAACACCTGTGGTAAAGCAGAAATAATGCTATCACAAAGTATCGGTATAGCCGTCTTTTTAGCAGTGTTGAAATTAGTTCCGATTGGGATAATAACAGACTTTGTTTCTGCTTTTGGATTGCTTATCTTTGTTGTCATACTAATTTATTTTTTGCCCAACTCTATTCACTTAGGGTTGGGCTTTTTTTGCATACGGGTGGCTGTCCGCATGGATGCGGCTAATAAAAAAATCGCGTTTAAAAGTGGGGGCGGGCCGTACTATCCCGCCCCCGGCGAAACATTATGCAAATGGAGTTCTTAAGCCGTGGCCACGTCCTCAATACGAACAATGTGGTCAGGGTGAAATAGCTGCATATCAGCACGGATAACCATTGCGAAGGCGGTAACATCGTCAGCCGCAAACGTTTGGTCAAGCCGCATTTCATAGCGTCCCTCAACACCTAGTTTCACGGTCGAGAAGTCGCCAACGTATAGACGGGTTTCGTCACTGCCAGTACCATAGTCTAGCTTAACGGCTGTACTGTTACGCATAGGCCAATCAGCAATACCGTTAGGCTTTACCAATTGTTGCCCGGTGGTATCCTTTGCCAGCTGAAGTTGACGCCAGACTTTAGGGTGCATGATGGATGAAATATTGTCCGGGTTCCCGTTAAGGCTCATCACCATTTCGCCAGCCTGGGCGATAAGGTCATAATTACTCAATGTGGAGCTGCCAGCGGATAAGGTCTGAACACCTGCCGCGTTATCCAGCCCGACAAATGAACCGGAGCCGGAAGTACCGTAAAGGGCGGATTGCAAAAACATCATTTCGATAGCGCGGGCAAATACGCCTTGAATGACTGCATCAGTCATATCGCCAGCGTCGCGAAGCAGGTTGTTGTGTACCTTAATCAGTAGGCCCCAGTTTTTAGCTGTGAACTGGACAGCACTAAGTACAGGTTGTCCGGTTGGGATAGATGCGTCCTCACCATAAAAGCCCCCGGTAGGATAGCCCGTGACTTTAGGGTACTTGTAGTGATTCGCAGTAAGGTCGAAAATATCAAACCCAAGTGCCTGAAGTATGCTATTATAAATAGGGTCAAAAATGACGCCTGAAGCCGGAGATAAGAACGGGTTTTGCACGGCGTTGGCTCCTGAAGTGCTGTTAAAATCCCGCTTATTGATGCGTGAAAACTCCTCAATGTTCTTTTCAGTAATTGAGGTTGTTTTACCATCGAATAGAGCGCGGGCAGCACCTGCAAGCCCTTTAGGAGTAAAGGGACTATTCCCCCCTGCTGCACGTTCGGCACGTTCGGCCCTACGTTGGCGGAGTAGTTTACCGCTCTCAATTTCGGCGTTAAGGTTATCTATCTTGTCTTGCATCCGGTCCCAATCCAATTGCTCGGTATTGGTCATTGCTCGGCCTTTTGCTCGCTTGTTAATAGCCTCCATATCCTTAAGGATTGCGGCGCGGTCCTCCAATAGTTCTTTATTGGTACGTGACCTTTGGTTTGTATTATTCATGGTATTCAGTTTACTAATGATTAAAAGCTATTCCGCAGATTGCGGATAGTATTCTTTGACAGCGGCACCAAAAGCTCGAAGTAAATCAGCTTCCGCATACCCCATGTAGCTTGTCATATTTTCAGCCGTTGCAATATCTCCGGCCAGCTCTGCAAACTCTTTTTTTGCGCTGCATGAAAGCAGGAAGTAAAACAGGTGCATTGCATCAGGCGAAGTCTGCATGATTTTTATGCTATCATGGGGTAGCCCCAATCTTTGTAAATGCTTATCGGCAAATTCAGTAAGCACCAACTTATTAAGGGCTTTGGGGCCTGCCTGACCGACCAGTATTGTGTACAGTTGGGTTAGGGAAATACCCAGCCGGTCGGCCCATGCCTTAAAGCTCTCTTTGTGGTCATGTGGCAATCGCATGGTGACGGTAGATTTCTTACTCATGGTTGGTTGTTTAGTTGTTACAAACTTCCGAAAAACAGGCTTTTAAATACGTTAACTCTGTTAACATGATTGGTTATTTGTTGGTGCAAATATCCCGGAACACGTAACAAGATTAGGTAATCATTGATAACCTGTTTATCTCTTTTGTACTGCAAATATCAGGTCATAGTATTCCTGCAACACTCTGTTGCAGATTGTTAAAATGTAAAATCGGGCCAGTTTGGGAACAACTCATTTTTAGCTATGTCAAAAGCTCGTGGACTTATCATAGTCATTAGGTCATGCAATACATTGTATGGTTCTTTTATTCCCTTTCTATTAGAGGGACTACCGTAGTGAATTATCCTGTTTTTGAATTGGTTAGCTTTTTTAGGATCCATAAAACCGTGCTTTCTGGCAAGTGCTCTGTATCCTTTTTCTTTAGAACCATACTTAAAGGTTAAGTCTAAATCACCGGCCTGTATCATATATGCATAGGCGATGTAGATAACCGATAAGTCTTTACCTTCCCAAAAAAATGCCTCGATTGGTTTTCCGGTAGTTCTTTGATATAACTCCCCTTTAAGTCTTACAGCTATTTCGCGAATATTTGGTTCAGGCAAATCACCATTAAGGGGTCTAGTTATTCTATGTCTCTCAAAAGCATATGCATGAACTGTTTCCTGCCATCCTTTTGCCATTTGGTACAACACCTTGCAGGTACTGTCATCAATATTGTTGATGATTTCTACTCTTTTCTCGCTGTTCTCAGTAGCAACTAACTTATTAAACAGCATAACAGTATCCTTTAGAGCTAGCATCTTTTCTATTTTCTCACATGAAGATAAAGGCGGTGGCACCTAACATCTACGGCGGGTCGGTCGGGGTACACCCTCCTGCTAACCTTTCGGATAATCAGTCCTTTTTTTGAGGGGTCCCTTTCGATTGAGGTACACCCCTTTTGAAAACTGTAAAAATTATGGGGGAGGTAGGCTGGAGGATGTCCATAAGGTAGCAACCCAAGGAAATACCCCCCTTTACCCTTGCAACTGCTTCAGCTTGGCTTCGTACTGCTCAATCCATTGCCGGTTGTTCTCTATTGCAGCAGCGGTACGGGCGTTAACCTCTCCGGTTCTCTTTACCTGCAACCGTGCTTTCTGTGTATGCTCTCCAAGCCGTTTCTTATACTGCTTCAGGCGTTGTTTCGCTTCCCGCGTCTCTTTGGTTTCGTGTGTGCGTTTCGTGCTCTTAGGGACCGTGTGTGTACCGTGTGTGCCGTGTGCTATAAAGGACGCACTAGCCTTTGGTGTGTGCGGGTCATCAGCAGCACGGTAAAAGCCGGGTGCATGATGGTCTGTTTCATCGGGTGCCGGGTCGGGTTCTTTCGTGCTCCATACACCAACGTAGGGTAAGCCCTTATCCAGCCGTTCACGCTCTCCGAACATCTTGTATATCAACCGGCGGCTGCCACGTTCTACCCGGTGACTAACGACGGCCCGAAGGTCAGCAATGACTGAAGGCTGGGCGGCAAACTCATTTGGCTCTATTGTTTCCTCAATTTCGCTACCTGCTGTTATCTGAAGGATTAAGTAATACATCAAGTAAAAGACTACCTGACCGGCGAAGGTTAACACGGCGAAGATATAGCCGTTGTTAGCTGCTTCAGATTGTACTTTGTCAGCAGCAGCGGACGCTTCCCCTCTTAACTGGATTAAAGCGTTGTCACGGTCTTTTATGGCACTAGCTAACAGGTTGCCCCGCTCGGTTGCGATGGTGGATAAGGTAGCGTTGTAGTCAGCGCGGGCAGCGTCAATCTCTCCAAGTATTGCCCGTTGCTTTTTCTTGCACCACTCATTCCCACGGCGGGCGCAACTAGCATAGTCCTGGGCGGCTTTCTCTCGGTTGCTTTTGGTGGCGTCGAATTGTTGGCCTGCTGCAATACGGCGAAGATTCAGCGGGGCTAATAGCGCGGCTGTATCTGCTGCGAAGGCTAACTGTAAACTATCCACGTTTGCCGGTGGTGGTGGTGTTGCCATTAGTTCCCCGGCATCCATACTTCCGACAAATGACAGACCAAAGGAAAGCAGACCCACCACAAACAAACCTGCACGGCTAAATCGGGTTAGCACCCGGTGGCGTTGTTGGCGTTCCGGGTCATCTGCAAATTGGTCCTTAACTACCAGCGGCCTGAGGGCGGGCCTCACTAGCTTTCTATTTGCTAACTCAATGAATACGGCTACCAGTACGGCAACGGCAATAATAGCACCAGTAGCAACTGACATTCCCCGACCGTTAAGAGCATCCCGGAGAATTGAGAACACGGCTAAAGAAAGGGATAAAGCGGACAGCAATTGCCCGATGTTAGCGATGGTGGCGAAGGCGCGAAGGTTGCGCCCATGCTCATTGTAAAAGTCCCGGTTTTTGGGTACTGACTTTAAAAGTCTCATATTTGTAATGTTTAGTTTTTAACTGAATACCCCGCCCGGTGTAGCTTCCACGGCTTTAGCACCGGTGCGGGGTTTTTGATTTTAAGCGGGGGGCAATCCTAAGTCATCATTGTATTGCTTCAGGCCGTTGTAAAGAGAGCGAAGGCCGGATAAATCATCTTTTTCGGCCGTCACTTCTACCCGTAAAACGGGCAGCAATTCAGCTTCCGCAATAAGAGTATTAAGGCGGATAAGATCCTGCTTTGCCTCGGCAATAGTCTCATCTACTTTAGCAATTAGTTGTTGTATTTCTGTACTCATTTTGGCACGGTTATTTGTAGCCCGTAGGCCGGTTAGTTAGGCTTGGTTGTCATAGCTACCTAAAACAGAAAATACAAAGTCAGCAACGCTGGCTATATCGTCTTCTTCAATAGGTATAAGGTTTTCCACTTTGGTTGCACCTATATAACCGATTAAGTCAACACAAACGAACTCTTCATCAGCGGGGAAGGCTACCACGGCGAAACTTTGCCGGTCGTCCTTAACAGGACTAACTACACGTGCAATAAGGTCTGCTTTAACCTCAATCCCTTGCACGTCCGGGGCTTTGTTAAATATGTCTTTACTTACTCTTACGTATTGGCCGAAACGGTGGCCTAAAGCTGCTGCTGTATTACTCATGACTGGTTATTTGTAGCCCGTGGGCTGGTTAGTTATTGAAAAAGGGTAGGGCGGCTAATCGCTTTGATTTAGCGGCTAAGTCTATTTTGATATAGTGGCGGGTAGTATCGGTATCAGTATGACCTACCAAAGATGAAATGTCCTCAATTGGTACTCCGGCTTCATAGGCATTTGTAGCGAATGACCGGCGGGCTGTATGTGTGCTTATCAGTTTCCACTTTGGGGAAGTAGTCAGCACCGACCTACCGCGTACCCATTGGGCGCGTTGTACGTCCTCTGTGAAACCTGCCAGCTTGCCTATTTCCTTTAGGTTAAGGTTAAGCGCGTTTATTCCGGGAACCTCCGGCAACTTCCAATTGTATTGCTCACAAATAGCTTTTACGGTAGGGTGCAAGGGAATGTTAACCCGCTTATTTTTTCCTTTGGTAGTAAACAGGTCCAAACGCTCCACCCCTTCAGATTCTACGACATTTGATTTCCCAATTTGCCCCCAACGATTGTAGCGTAATCCGGTAAAGCATCCCAGTAAAAACAGGTCTCTAGTAATTGCCACGTCAGGAACACCTGACAGATCCAACGCTTTAAGGTGGTCAAGCTCTGGCAGATATAAAGCTATCGTATCTCTCGGCTCTTTACTCAGCCTCAAATGTTCCTTTAGCCCAATTTCGCCCGGATTAATAGGCATCTCTACCCGGTTTATATATGCGTCTTTGCACATCTGAATGAAGCGGCGTAAATGCTTGTTAGTGGTATTGTCTCCATTTGGTTTGTCCGCGTTCCAAAAATATCCCCGATAGGCTTTGGCAATCTTTACTCCGAACTCATCAAAGTAAATAGGGGTGCGGTACTTTTCTGCGAATTGCTCAAAATGGCGAAAGCTGGAAAGCTCTCCTTTGATAGTGGAGGGCGCGAAATTTTCACGCTGTTTCTTCTTTAAATAATCGCGATAATAGTCTAGGATAAGTATCCGGTCATCCTGCAACACTTCCCCATCCCTGAAACGTTGGACTATGCCCCTAAAACGTTCCGGGCTTAATTCGTGTAAACGGCGGTCCCTTCGATGTTCGTTGTAAGTACGGCGGGTAAATTGTGACATTTCATCTAACATCCGGTTTACCTCTAGGTAGTCGGGAAAACGTTGGCACCACTTGTCAGCAACCCGTTGTTGTTCCTTATCCCAATGTTCAGGAATACACCTTTCTTTGGTTGACATTCTTATGCCAGTTCGGTTGTACCTGAAGCCCATTAGTATTAAACTTGGCTTTCCGGTTTTAGGACGTTCGATATAGAAACGAGGAAGTGACATTGTATTGATTTTCCGTAAAGCTATGTCAAAAGCAAACAGTGATGCAAAACCACAAACAAACGTTTGTTTGAATACTTGCATGAACTCAAAAACCGGTAAAAGTTGGTTGTCAGGGTCTTACGGAAAAAAGCGGTAATTTAAACGTATTTACCAGTACAAACAGGTAAAAGTTTCAGTCCTCCACCCGAGACCACAACCAACGGTTGTGTTTGACTGGGCTGCTTCGCGGTCCACCCGAGACCACTCCCAAAAGCTCCTTCCTATTACTGGTCGGGGCTTTTTTTGTTTTAGCCAGGGTATTTCTATCATCGCTTGTTTGCTTGGTCAGTCAGTTAATGGCATTCTTTGGAGGTTCGTTTGACTATGGCCACTATGCTTGTTTCGGGATGGCTGTGCAGCGGCTTAGTTGGATTGATGATCTGCTAGCGGTGAAATCCTGAATGTCGACTTGATTATTTGCATATTTCCCGGCGCTCGGAGCAAAAGTTACTGTGCAGAAGGAGCGTAGTATTGGCCTTAAAAGGCAAGCGGACCGTACTTCATTTTAATTTAACCATCTTTGCACCCTGACGCTAGCCTCAATTTTGAGATAACTGCCTCAATTTTTTTTCATTTTAACAACAATAATGGCAGATAGCTTCAACAAAAAAGAGAGAGAGAAGAAACGGCAGAAAAAGAAGCGGGACAAGGCATATAAAAGGGAGCAGAAATCTGGTGCCGCGAAGCCTCCCGAGTTCATGTACGTAGATGAGGATGGTAATTTGACCACGAAAGCACCAGACCCCATTAAGAAAAGAAAGCTCAATGTGGAGGACATTGAGATTAGTGTACCAAAACAGGAGAAATCTACTGAATCCAAGTTTACGAAGCTAGGGGTAGTGAACTTTTTCAATACAGAAAAAGGCTATGGTTTCATCGTTGCGAACGAAAACGGGGAAAGCTATTTTACCCACGCTGATAACTTGGTAGATCAAATCCAAGATGGTGATAAGGTTAGTTTTGAAATCGGTAAGGGGCCGAAAGGCCCGATTGCTACCGAAGTTAGACTTGTGGTGGCAAACTAAGACCTCAACTTCCTGAGCTCAGCGCACTATCCTTAAGCTGAGTTAGAAGTATGAACCAAGTCTCACGATTTGAAGCAGTGAAAAAGAGGGTCCGGACGCTCCGAGGAGTTCGACATTTACGCCTATGGCGACATGGTCTCACACGCTCGGAGCAAAGCGGAGTAGACAAGGTTTCTCTGAGCGTCCGGTCTCCGACCTTGCGATTACCCTGCACCTGCGTCCGCGCCCTTAAAACCTCCCCAAAAAAGCGTACCTTTGCGGTCCAAAAATCCAAATAAGCTATGTCTGCAACCGCAACTGCGACCAACTACAAAGTAAAAGACATCAACCTCGCGGCCTGGGGCCGCAAGGAAATCCGCCTTGCCGAAGCTGAAATGCCCGGCCTGATGGCCCTGCGCGAAGAATTCGGCGAGAGCAAGCCCCTCAAAGGCGCGCGCATCGCTGGCTGCTTGCACATGACCATCCAGACGGCTGTCCTGATCGAAACCCTCGTGGAGCTTGGTGCTGACGTGACCTGGTCTTCCTGTAACATTTTCTCTACGCAGGATCACGCTGCTGCTGCCATAGCTGCTGCCGGCGTTCCCGTTTTCGCCTGGAAGGGAATGAACGAAGAGGAGTTCAACTGGTGTATCGAGCAAACGCTGCACGCGTTTGAAGGTGGCCAGCCACTCAACATGATCCTCGACGACGGAGGCGACCTGACCAACATGGTGCTTGACGACTACCCACAGCTGGTAGACGGCATCAAAGGCCTTTCTGAAGAAACTACCACTGGTGTTCACCGTCTCTACGAGCGGATGAAGAAGGGTACGCTGACGATGCCTGCCATCAACGTGAACGACTCCGTAACCAAGTCCAAGTTTGACAACAAGTACGGCTGTCAGGAATCTGCCGTGGACGCCATCCGCCGCGCTACCGACGTTATGATGGCCGGTAAGGTTGCTGTCGTTGCCGGTTACGGTGATGTAGGTAAAGGAACTGCTGCTTCGCTTCGCGGCGCTGGTTGCCGGGTAATCGTTACTGAAATTGACCCAATCTGTGCCCTGCAAGCGGCAATGGACGGATTCGAGGTGAAGAAAATGACCACCGCCATCCCACGTGCTGACATCGTTGTTACCGCTACGGGTAACTTCAATATCATCACTGGTGAGCACTTCAAGATGATGAACGATAAGACCATCGTTTGTACCATCGGCCACTTCGACAACGAAATCGACATGGCATGGCTCAACGAAAATTACGGTGACACCAAGGACGAGATCAAAGCACAGGTTGACCTCTACAACGTTGATGGTAACGACATCATCATCCTCGCAGAAGGCCGCCTGGTAAACCTCGGTTGTGCGACCGGTCACCCTTCTTTCGTGATGTCTAACTCTTTCACCAACCAGACGCTGGCACAGCTCGAACTGTGGCAGAACAGCGACAAGTACGAGAACAAGGTTTACATGCTACCAAAGCACCTTGATGAGAAAGTTGCCCGTCTCCACCTCGCCAAAATTGGCGTAGAACTGGAAGAGCTTAGCCAGGACCAAGCAGATTACATCGACGTAAAGGTTGAAGGTCCGTTTAAGCCTGAGCACTATCGCTACTAGGAGCTAGTTCTCTGGCGAAGCCAGACAAAAGTTCATCCAATGTCTCGGCGAATAGCCACAAAAAACGCCAGACTTCCAACGTGGAGGTCTGGCGTTCTTCATTTTGTGAACAAAAGGCGCTTATACTTGCCTCGCTGATAATCACCTGGGGTGACCGGGACAATTATACTAACGAATTACAAGCGGCAGCTCGGTGGTGCCGATTATTCGTTCGGTGGGAGGACCACCGAAGTCGGATGAAACTCCGATATCAATAGTCAGGGTTACCTGATCATTATTAATGGTGATATCAATGCTTCCTGTCTCTACAGTTTTGAAATCTTGAGAAGTAGAGCTGAAATTAGGAAACAAAGTTCCATTAGTGACGTACATCGATTCGGTGGGTAGTGAAATGCTTACGGGGTAAGTGCCACTGACTAAAGTACCCTCCGTGTTGGGAACTATGAGCCGTAGCCGCAGCCGGTCAGTCGGGGTGTTGGTAATCTCGCCACCTGCAGTGAACGTTGCTCCCGGACCTAGCAGTTCCAGGTTGATTCTGGAAGCTCCGGGCGGCTCAATATTAGCGTAGCTGACGAAGGCGGTGGCAAAATCAAGGTTTTCGCCAGAGATGGTGATGTCGCTCTCGGACAAGGTGATCGGATCTTCTTCGCCGCAGGCGGAAACGAGCAGCAAGAACAGGAGGGTGAAGGGGAACAAGTTTTTCATGTATAGGGTGTTTGGTTGAGGTGTAAGAAAACATAATTTATAGCCATACTAATAGTAGACTGCCGCTCTTACGATTGATTTAACTTTTCTGCGACAAGCCCTGCACGACGATATTTCATACCAAAACTACTTTAGTTTAGGAATAGCCTAAGGGTATATCCGGGACTATCGCAAAGTAAGAGAGGAGGTCGTCCAAAGCGTTGTTTTGGCCTGGCGTAGCCGGGAAAAATCTCGTTTGACGACTCGAAGCATTGAAAAGAGTAGGCTGTGCGATCGCCTTAAGGGTATATCTTCGCACCGTAACCGTTTACAGAACCTTTATTTTCCTTGTCCACTACTCATGCTAGAATACCTTTGCCTCCAACGTACCCTGTGGGAACGCCGCTTCCGAGACTGGCAGTTGGCGCCCTGGGTGGTCTATACGCTGGGGCCCTTGTTGTTTTTTCTGCTTGGGCACGTGCTGCTCAATCGGGGAGAATGGACAGCCGGGTTGGTGGTTTTTATGGGCCTGTCTTCCGTTCAGCCCCTAAGTGGTCAGGCACGAAATAACTTCTTGCGCTTGCTTTACCGGGGCAAGGGTTACCGTATGGTCCGTATGGCGGAAAACGCAATTGTTTTAGCACCATTCGTGCTGTTGCTCCTCGTAGAGAGCTTTTTGCGGTCCAGCATAATTTGTGGGGCGGGGACGCTGGTGCTGTGCATTGTTGGCATGAGCATGGTGGGCTGGATCCGTCGCCCGGCCGCAGGCCGGGCCCTGCCGACGCCCTTCTCCCGCCAACCTTTTGAGTTTGCCGTAGGGGTACGCCGCTTTTGGTGGATGCTGCTCATCGTTGTCCTCCTGCTGGTCCAGGGCATCAGGGTAGGGAATTACGAGCTGAGCGCTTTTACCCTGTTGTTGCTTGCGCTGACTGGTACGCAAATGGAAAGCGAAACTGAACCCGGTTTCTACGTCTGGATACATAGCCTTACCGCACGTGCCTTTTTGTGGCGGAAAATCAGGCTTGGTGTCTGGCATCAGGCGGTACTGACCTTCCCGGTTGTGCTGGCACTAATGGTTTGCTTTCCGGGGCGCTGGTTGCCTTCGCTGGTGATTTTTACCCTAGGCTTGCTGTACGTCATTCTCGGCCTCCTGGTCAAATACGCTTTATTCCCCAAGCAAATTCACGTCGGGCAGGCTTTCATCATTGCCCTAGGGATGATTATTCCGCCGCTCCTCCTCATCATTATCCCCATTTACTATCAGCGGGCCCTGACCCGTATGGAAATCGCCTTGCCATGATCAAGATTGACAACCTGCGGGTTAGTTACGGAAACAACCACGTGTTGCGTGGTCTGACGGCCACCTTTGCTCCGGGAAAGGTTTATGGGATTATTGGTGAGAACGGCGCCGGAAAAACTACCTTCTTCCGGGCGCTGGCCGGGCTTATCGGACACGACGGAGAGATCCATGCTCCGGAGGACCAGCTACGCTACCAGCTGGGTTTTCTGCAGACGGAAAACTACTTTCTTCCCCGATTAACTGGTCGGGAATACCTCCGGTTACTTTGTCAGGCACGCGGGGTGGAACCCCGCGATCTTGACCAACGCAACATCTTCGAACTTCCCCTGGAGAATTACGCCGAAACCTACAGCACCGGGATGCAAAAGAAGCTCGCCCTCCTCGGGGTGCTCCTGCAGGAAAACGAAGTTCTTATCCTCGACGAGCCTTTCAATGGTGTTGACATCCAGAGCAACATTGTTATTACGGCCATCATCAAGGAACTCCGTGCCCGGAACAAAACAGTACTGATATCGTCTCATATTTTTGCAACCCTGCGTGAAAGCTGCGATGAACTCTTTCTCCTGAAAGATGGTCAATTTACCCAGCATATCGGAGCTGATGCATTTGCCACCTTGGAGGCGGAGATGGTACGGGTGACGGTCGGTGATCGGGTGGGGCGGCTGTTGGATTAAGACGAAGGCTTTGAGACCCTAATTCCCGTTTATGCCTCCATCAGGCATCAACTGCCGGGGGGGCATCCTCCCCGACTGTAAAAACGAATTCCCAGGGACGTAACATCACTTCCCAGGCCAGTTTGCCCAACAACTTGAAGGTGTTGACGAAGGTAATACCGCGGGAGTACAGCGCCAGGTACAGCGTGATGCCAAAACTTACGGCGAAATTGACCGCGCCGATCAGGAGAATGCTTAGTGCGCCTAGGACGATAGTAGTAGTGTCTATCTCAATCGTTTGGAAGGCAAAGCCGAAATTAGCGGAGCTGAAAGCGATGTGACGAATATCGATGGGGAGGCTGGTAGCCCAACCGATGTAGCTGGCCATGCCGAGGAAGAAACCCAGGCTAATGTTCCCACTCAGGGCGCCGAGGTACTTGCAGATGTAAGCAGCAATCTTCTGGCGGGCAGGCAGCGCAAAGAGGCGCTTCAGCAGTGGCTGTTGCACTAATCTTGGCTCGAGGTTGCTGGCAACAACTTTGTTGTCAAAATAACCTGAGATCAGGCCTGACAGCGCCAGAAATACACCGGCAATCGCAGCGTAGGGGATGGCTCCGCCCACCCACGGCCAAATAGTCTTTAGCAATTTTTCTCCTTGGTCAGCGGTGAGGAAGTCGGTACCCATCAATTCACCGTAACCCCAACCAATGCCAATCGCCAGCGGAAAAGCTACCATCAGGTTGCCGGCAAAGGAAATAAGCTGACTCCTGCTGGCTCGTTTGATCAGACGAATAATTTCTTGTAGCCCGGACAGCTTGAGATCGTTGTTTTTATCAACAGCTTTAATTATGGTGGAGGCAGTCATCGCTGGCTGCTTGGTGGCAATAATGCCACCGAAGGCTTTAACTAACACAAAACAGGTGGCATAATTGATGCTGAACAAGACGGCGCCGGGAAGTTCGGCCAACTTGAGGTCGTACAGTATGATTTTGCCTGCGGCAAAAAAGGCAATCAGGAGGCCACCAAGCATACTGGCTCGGAAAATGCTAAAGTACTCAGATCGGTTCTCGGCGATGTATTTCTCTCCTGATTTTGCCGTGTGTTCCACGATCTCCAGCGACACAAGGTCCAGGTGCCCACTTATAAATCGGCCCAAGCCCATTTGTTGGCTGCCATTGATCCAGCCGTGGGTGAATACGGTTATCCAGGCCTCCCGGTCGTCCTGATGCGCATGCAAGTGCAGCAAGTCTTTGAGAATGGCCAGCTTGTCAAGCGCCTTTTTGCTCTCGTAAGTCAGTTTGAGGGTGGTGCCGATCTCACTTTTTCGTAGCCGCAGGCTGATGATGTTAGCACGGATGGCCTCAAGCATCGTAAGTGCCCGCTCGCTTTTTTCGGGGGTTAACGCTCCACCCAGGGCTACTTGCAATTCAGCAAACGGACGGTGGTCCAACTCCAATCGCTCTAAGAGACCGCGCACGCGGTAATCCAGCCCGAAAGAGCTAATCTTCAGGCCCAGTGTCTGGATGGAATTTTTCAGGTCTTCTTTGAGCCCCACCGCTTGAAGATCAAAACCTTGTTCTTGCAGGATCCCGAACGACGCCCGGAACAGATCCAGCAACCAGACGGCGTCTTCCGGTAAATCAACCACCTCGCGTAAGAAATATTGGATGTCATTTTTTGCGGGAAGCTGAGGAACAAATTTATGCTTGATGCGGGCCCATACGCCGGCAAATAGTCCCGACTGGTCGAGAAAAGAAAACTGCGTGAAAAAAGAATAGAAACTGAATTCACGTAGGACATAACGGATACGTTCTTCCATGGCGTCGGCCAACTCGGGGTCTTCCGTAATGGCGGACCGGAGGGCTTGCAGCGGCCTTTCGATAGAGCCGTCCGTACGGTAAGCGTTGCGAAAGTAGCCAGCCAATTCCCGTATCGGGGCTAGGGTGGTAACGGGAGCCGCGATCAGTCGCGTCAGAATTTGTTGGAGTTGTGGCTGCATCTGTGAAGGAAAACGGATAACACCTGACTTGGTTTTGCCATACTGCTGCCTACCTTTGCTCCACAAGTGCAGTAACTGTGTCTATCCTTCTCATCACGCCTCCCTTCACCCAGCTCAATACGCCCTATCCGGCAACGGCTTATCTCAAGGGCTTTCTCAATACCAAAGGAATCCCCACTGAACAAATGGACCTCGGGATCGAGGTGATCCTTGAGCTGTTCACCCGTCAAGGATTGCAGGAGGTTTTTGGGCGTGCCAGCAGGCATACTTTGGCGGGCACGCTGGTGCAGTGCGGAGACCCATCAGCAGGGGAAGGACTGAGCGACAACGCCCGCCGTATTCTCGCCCTCCAGGGCGAGTACCTGGCTACCATCGAACCCGTGATCCGCTTTTTGCAGGGCAAGCAGCCTACACTTGCCCGCCAGATTGCGGGCGAGAACTTCTTGCCCCAGGCCAGTCGCTTTGATAACCTGGCCGAACTTGATCTCGCCTTCGGTAACATGGGCCACCAGGATAAGGCAAAACACCTCGCAACGCTCTACTTGGAAGACCTGTCCGATTTTATCGTGGAAACCCTGGACCCCCACTTTGGCTTCAGCCGCTATGCCGAGCGGCTCGGTCGCTCAGCCAATAGTTTTGACGAATTACATGCTGCCTTGCAGCAACCACTTTCCTTCATCGACGAGCTGACGGTGTCACTGTTGGAACGTAAGCTTTCTGACCAGTTTGCGGATAGTGCCGCGGAACTGCCCGCGGCGAGCAGTTTTGACCAGCCGTTTTCCCTCGTTTGCTTCAGTGTTCCTTTTCCTGGTAACCTGTTCTCGGCCTTCCGCTGTGCTCAATGGCTCAAGAAAAACCACCCAGAGATCAAGATCGTCATGGGAGGAGGGTTTCCGAACACTGAACTTCGTTCGGTCAATGACCCAAGGGTGTTTGACTATTTCGACTACATCACCCTCGACGACGGAGAATTACCCCTCGAGTTGCTTTATCAATTTCACCCTGCACCTGCGTCCGCGCCCACTGCTCCGACAAAGGCGGCGAAGCATCCACCCTTTAAGCGGACTTTTCATCTGGAAGCCGACCAGGTGCTGTACAATGATTTTGCCCTGCAGCGAGACTATCGGATGAGTGAAGTTGGAACACCCGATTATGCCGGGCTACCGCTAGACCGTTACATCTCCGTCATCGAGATCGCCAACCCCATGCACAGCCTCTGGAGCGATGGCCGTTGGAACAAACTCACGATGGCGCATGGTTGCTATTGGGGAAAGTGTACTTTTTGTGATGTGAGCCTCGATTACATCGGTAATTATAAGCCGGTGAACGCCCGTTTACTGGTTGACCGGATGGAAGAGATGATGGCCCAAACCGGAGAGAACGGGTTTCACTTTGTCGACGAAGCGGCACCTCCAGCCCTCATGCGAGACCTGGCGTTGGAGATCATTCATCGTAACCTGCGGGTGAGTTGGTGGACCAATATCCGGTTCGAAAAGTCTTTCACGCCCGACCTCTGTCGGTTGCTGCAGGCCAGCGGCTGCATTGCCGTCTCCGGTGGGTTAGAGGTGGCTTCTGACCGCCTGCTCGAACTCATTCAAAAGGGTGTGACGGTCGAACAAGTGGCCCGGGTAACCCGGGCTTTTACCGACGCCGGCATCATGGTCCACGCCTACCTGATGTACGGATATCCTACCCAGACCATTCAGGAGACCGTGGACAGCCTGGAAATGGTCCGCCAGCTCTTTGAGGCAGGAGTGATCCAGTCTGGCTTCTGGCATCAGTTTGCCCTCACAGCTCATAGTCCGGTAGGCCTGGATCCTGAAGCCTACGGTATTGTCCCACACTATGCGGAAATCAAATTTGCTAATAATGATGTCCAGTTTACGGACAGTACTGGGATCGATCACGGTCGGTTCAGCTTTGGACTGAAGAAGTCTTTATTTAACTACATGCACGGTATGTGTTTTGACTATCCGCTGCAGGAGTGGTTCGATTTCGAGATTCCCCTGACGACGATCAGCCCGGATTATATCGCTACGGCACTTGAACACGAGGAAGATCTATTAGCCCGGGACAACGCCCGGGTAATCTGGGTCGGCGGTACGCCAAATATCGTTGCCGATACTGAGGGTGGGGTAGTGGTCTCCCTCTATGACCGCCGGGACACCGACTATTTTACCCTCCCAGAAACCCTGGCCAACTGGCTGGTATCCGAATTGCAGTACGCTGGAGACCGGCAGGGGAAACCCGGAACCATCGGAGCCTTGCGGGAGCGGTTTGAACAAGCTTTTGAAGAGCCCTTTTCGGCCTTTTGGTACACGGAGGAGATGGAGCTGGTCCGGGCTTATGGATTGCTGGTCGTGTAGGATCACGGTAGCCGTACTTCGACATAAAATTCCCTTAAATATTTGCTGTTTATTGCTTGAGGTCAGTGAATTCAGTATTTTTATTACCAAGCCTTACCAGACTATTGTTAGCGATCTAACCACTTGAGCGGCAGGCTTAAAGCGCCTGCTGTTCCGACACGCTATGTGGGCTAAACCTTCCTGATTTTATTATCCTTAAACCCCATTGAAATGAGACCTATTTACTTTCTGTTGTTCTTCCTGGTACTGTTTACTTCCTGTACCCCACTACGGGTAGTCAGGTTAGACCCTGCGGTCGAGACGGAGGAGTATAGTTATGGCCAGAAGATCGTGCGCCAAACTGAGCGTTTTGCGGAAGTTGCCGTGAGTTATTACGATGCGTCACAGAGTTATCTGGTGTTCAATGTCTCCGTTGAAAACAAGGGAGACCAAGCGATTAACTTCGATCCTGCTTCTTGTGTGCTAAGTCCGGACATTGGCGTTGACCAGCTTGCCGTTGATCCGGAATTCCAGCTGCTGTCGATGGATATGGAGTCTATGCGGCAAATCCGTAAGAACCGGACACTGGCATGGGTTGGTGCAGGGCTTATGGTCGCCGGGGCAGTAGCCGGCGCCGGAATAGACGGTGGTGAGGGCGGTATAAATAGCCTGACACTTGCCGAGGAGCTCGCCTTTACGGCGGCAGACGTCGCCGTTTTTGCAATTGCTCAGAATTCCGTTGAAGCTAACCGACGAAATAACCCCGCTCCCCAGGATATCCCAGTACCTGAAAACAGGTTTTTCTGGCTGGATCATGCGTTGCGCATAACTACGATCCAGCCGGGCGAGGTCGCTTTCGGGAAAGTGGTGTTTCTGCGTAATGACGCAGCCTCATCGTTCAACTTCAAAGCGATGGTTGATGGATACGAGTTCTCGGTGCCATTTACGCAAAAGGTGTTCCGGTAACAGAAAAGCACCGATAGTTGCAATTATTTGATGTGTTATTGTTGTAATTGACTTGTTATGATTACATTTGGGTGAACTACCATATCACTCACTGTATTCACACTGTCCGTTTTACGAGTAAGTCAATCTTCAAGGGATTGATGTGCCGTGCATTGGCAATAGCTTCGGGTGACGTGGCAAAACACTACCCTTATGCAAAACACTGATCGTTATTACCAGGAGTCCGGAGCAATAAGCCCTGTTGGAATTATTACTGTAGCCGGAGCCAGCATCGTTGCTGCGGCTCTCCTGGGAGCTGTGTATGGCTATGCCATTTACTTTATTCCATTGGTATACCTCAACTTCTTCATTTGCCTCTTTTTTGGCATCGGGGTGGGGAAGGTTGTAGGGATGGCAGGATTCTGGGGTAAAATCCGCAACACAAAGCTCATGATGGGCATGAGTCTGTTTGCGGGTGTCCTTGCCTGGTACTTCGGCTGGTTATTCTGGTTACATGCTTTTTCGGACTTTGAGACCTTTATGTGGCAGCCGGGAGAAGTATACCAGATGACAAGTCTGTTCTCCATGCTCGGCATCTACGAAATCTTTGGTTGGACACCGACCGGTGCTGCACTTTACATCATTTGGGCCATAGAGGCCATCATTATTATTGGCGGAGCTTTTCTGAACGGCTTGGGCTCCCTCGGGCGACAACCATACTGTGAATCCTGTGACGATTGGACCAAGGAGTCAGTCGTTTCTTCCCGTCTGGAACCAGTACTTAGTCCTCGGGAAATGATCTCTAAGCTGGAACAACACGATATGAGTGCTGTGACCGATTTGAAGTTGGCCAATGACGGAGACATGGTGCGGACGAAGGTGAACATCCATAAGTGTGCCGGATGCAGCAGTTCGAAGTATTTATCTGTCGACCAGATCGTCCTCAGTTATGATGATGATGGCAAGGTAAAGGAGGACGAAAACACCATCGTTGAGAACCTGGTCCTGAGCAGTTCTGACTATGCCAGTTTGCAAGATTGGCGCAAGACTTTAGGAACGACGGAAGCCGCGGAAGCTTAGAAACTCCAGTCTCGCTTCCACAGGTCAATCAGGTCAAAGCTTATTTTGAACGACGTTCGGGCCTGCCCGTCATTAGCATCGCCGAGGACGGCATAGCCCCCCAGGCGCAGCCTGCGGCGCGCGCCGATCTTGAAGACGCGCTCAATACCGGCAAAGACTTCCTGGTAACGGTAATTATCTTCCGGAAGGTAGAGAAAGCCACCACCCGCGACGGTCTTTATCCTTGTTTTGCGTAGCAGCGGGATATTGTTGATCAATGCTCCGTTGAAGTGGTGGATGTGATGAAACTCGAGGAACAAGTTGCTCGTAGTAAGGGAAGTGTCCAGTACGTTAAACGTTTGGGAAGGGTCAGAGAAAAGAACGGGGTCAGATTCCCGAAAGCGCTTGAGGTCGATAAACCGCAAGTCTTTTTTATTAAGGAACTTCCCGACTTTCAATTCGTAGTTCGAATTACCAAGTACGCCAATGATCAGGTTTTGCTCGACGGAGGCCTCGAGGTAGTCGAAGTCAATATCACTACTCAGCGGACCATTCCAGCCTTTCTGGTGCAGTAACTGGAAGGTTGGCCACTTACTGGCCAGGCGGATTTTCCGGTCCGGCTCTCGCATGTACTTCATGCCAGGAGTAAACTGCAGCGCGGTGGTAGTGATGAGTGCTTCGTAGGCCTCAAAAGCCTGGACGTCTTCATCGTCGTCAATGAAGTCCTGCAGGAAGGAGCTGGTTTCCAGGCCAGTGATGGGCTTTCGTACGGCAAAATTTGCGTCATTTACCAGGAAGAGGCCGTTGATCACTTCAATCTGGTGGCGTATCCGGCCAGATTCCCGGAGAATATAGTTGGAGGGGCGAAGCTGGTTAAGGAAGGCGTCAAAGGCGAAAATAGACTCGAAATTGCGACCACCCGCAATACTGATATCCCCAAGTCTGAAAGGGTCATACCGGTGCCAGATGTTGAAGTCTCCCGTCAGGTCTCCGTTGGTGATCCCATAATTAACGCCTCCGGAGACATTCACCATTTTGCCGCTCTTGTAGCGGCGGTTATAGCTGGCGTAGGGGCCAAGTCGCCAACCACCAACTACCGAGAAATCGATAAGCTCGGGCAGCGAGCCTATGTAGAGGTGACTCTTCTTTTCATTGTTTCTGAAGCCGACACCGTCCCACACAATCTCCGTAAAAGTGACCTTATTGTAGCGCTCCTGCAAGCTGTCCTGGTAGGCCTTGCTGGTAACAATGGCTTTGATACTGTCCCGGACGGCGATCATTTTAAGCTCATCCGCCTTCAGGGCAACGGTACGACTATTTTCCCAGTAGGCGCTGTCCCGCTCGTAGGCTTCCCGCTCGGTGACGGCAACTTCGTTGCCGAAAAACTTGGGAGGGAAAGGATAATTGTGTTGATAATCGGAGTAACGCAAAATTGTTGTGCCGTCGTAGGTAACCCGCTTTCCGGCCTTGGCCTGATAGTGAAAAGCTTGCTGGTCAACGATCCAGAGACTGTCTTGATGCTCCTGGTAGGATTGCTCCAGACGAAACTTATCAAAAAACTTGAGTGGGTATTTGCTGAATTCCAGGTCTAGGCGGTTGATCGTCCAGCTTCCCTCATTGATCCAAAGGGTGCCTTTGCAGGTGTTGTTGCCCTTCTTTCTGGGAGAAACGCTGATCTTATAGACAATCTGCTGGCCTTCCAGATCCGTGCTTTCCAGCTTGAATTTATAAGACAGCACGCCCGTATTACTCAGCGGAGAGATCACGGGAGCATCGGATATCGCCGTAAGGCTCACCATGTTGCGATAAAAGTTAAAATCTGTCTCACCGAATCGGGGTACAAAGAGCCCACGCACGTTACCGTAAGCACTATAGGCGGTTCGCTCTTCTTTGTATTGGCGCGGCTGCTGGAAGTTCAGGGTAACCTCCATTTCGAGCAGGTTAAGGCCGGCAAGCAGAGCCTTGCGGGCTTTTTCCTCGGCAGCGAAAGGATCGGGCCCGTTCTCCTCCGGAGCAGTATCTACCTGTACGATCGACTTCTTGGATTTCTTGGCCGTACGCGTAACGTCTTCACGGGCTTTGACGTAGATGCTGGTACGATAGGAGGCGGCGGCGCGCAGGTGCTTTGCTTTGTTTTTGACCACCTTGCGGATGATGCCGTAGGCCGGGTCCCTTCCGGCTGCTTTAACCGTGATCTCTTCGAGTTGAGCGTTGGAAGTCAGCAGGGTAATGTCCTGGGTTTGGTCCTCCGAACCCATAATGATCTCCAATTTACGGGAGCTGTAGCCAAGGCTGGAGAAGATCAGACGATAGGACCCTTCGGTATCGAACTGAAAGCTGTAGCGCCCATCAGCATCCGCAGTGGTGCCATTAGCCAGCTCCTGTACCAGCAAGTTGGCAAAGGGAATGGGCTCCCCCCGTTCATTTGTAATCCTGCCGGAAACAGTCTGGGCAAATAAAGCGGTGGTGTACAAAAAGCCTAAAAGGAGTAGTGCGTTTCTTTTCATCTGGCAAGGAGGTACAAAAAAGACGCCTACGCGATCAAAAAGAGTTGTATTCCACCGACTTTAATGTTTTTTTATGGCTTTGCCCAGCTTAAATCTGGCTTGCTGGTTACCCACCTTGTTCCTTAAGCTGACGTAGTTGCTGAAGGTATATTATTTGGAACCGATGTAAATAGCAGTACTTAGAGATTTAAATGATAAATGTTTTTTGAAACAATGCTTTTACGAGAAAATATTTTGTCGTAAATTGGCGGTAGCAGCGCAGCTTGCGCGGCTTTTTATTGTTTTAGCTCAACATTGAGTACATCACCACCTTCAAACTTGATCATGGCAAACCTCCTCTGGTTACAGGGGGGAGCATGTAGTGGTAACACCATGTCCTTCCTCAATGCCGAAGAACCGACCGTACCTGAATTGGTCGTTGATTTTGGCATCAACATTCTCTGGCATCCAAGTATAGGCTTAGAAATCGGAGATCAGGTCACTGACCTGATGAATGACATTAAAGCTGGTAAAACCCAGCTGGACATCCTCGTATTCGAGGGAAGTCTTATCCAGGGGCCTAACGGCACTGGAACGATGAATTATTTTGCGGAACGCCCCATGATTGATTGGGTCAGGGAGTTGAGTGAAGTAGCGGCCTTTGTGGTAGCGATTGGAGACTGTGCCACCTGGGGTGGCATCCCGGCTGTTCCTCCCAACCCCAGCGAAAGCACCGGGATGCAGTTCCACAAAAAAGCTAAGGGAGGTCTACTTGGCTCCGACTTTGTTTCTAAAGGTGGATTACCCGTGATCAATATTCCGGGGTGTCCCGCTCATCCGGATTGGGTGACCCAAATTCTGGTAGCGATCAGCACGGGGCGTATCGGCGATGTTCTTATTGATGACTATCACCGTCCTAAAACCTTCTTTACGGATTTCGTCCAAACAGGATGCCCGAATGCCATTTCTTTCGCCCAAAAAGTTGACGGTCACTTTGGGAAGCGGGGAGGTTGTCTTTTCTATGAAGTAGGTTGCCGGGGGCCAATGACCCGGGCCAGTTGTAACCGCATTCTCTGGAACCGGCAGAGTTCCAAAACACGTACCAACCACCCATGCCTCGGTTGTACAGAACCAGGTTTCCCGCACCATGATCTGGTGAAGGGGTCTGTGCTCAAGACCATGAAGCACTTAGGCTTCTTACCTAAGGAGGTACCTACCGGGGTATCAAAAATCGGCTACTATTCCAGAGCAGGTTTCGAGAAAGTAATGGGAAGCCTGGAGAAAGTCACCGGAACGATGCAGGAGCACTTTGAAACCAGTAAGTAAAACTACAATTGGCCGGCTAACTGCGGGCTAATAAAATAAAAGGACTAACCGTCTAACTGACAATACTATGTCACAAGTAAAAGAATTAAATATCAGTCCGGTAGGCCGAGTAGAAGGTGATCTGGACGTAAAGGTCGTAATGGACGGCGGTGTCGTTACCAAGGCCTACACACAAGCTGCGATGTTTCGTGGTTTTGAACAGATCATGGCAGGTAAGGATCCCCAATCAGGGCTGATCGTAACCCCCCGAATTTGCGGTATTTGTGGTGGTAGCCACTTATACTGTGCGTCCTCCGCCCTGGATACAATCTGGAAGACCCAACTCACCCCTAACGCACTGTTGTTGCGGGCTATCGGTCAGGCCACTGAAACCATTCAGAGTATTCCCCGGTGGTTTTACGCCATTTTTGCTACGGATCTGGCAAACAAGAAATTTGCTCACCATCCCCTTTATCAGGAGGTAGTGAAGCGTTTCTCTGCTTACGTGGGGACTTCGTTTCAAAGAGGGGTGGTGGCCTCCGGCCGCCCGGTAGAGGTATATGCCTTATTCGGTGGCCAATGGCCACATTCCTCCTATATGGTTCCTGGCGGAGTGATGTGTGCTCCAACTCTGAAGGATATCACCCGTGCGGTGGCAATCATGAACCAATTCCGTAACGATTGGCTCGAGACAGTATGGCTGGGTTGTTCCATTGATCGTTACCGGCAAATTCAGTCCTGGGATGACCTTATGGCCTGGGTGGAAGAAAACGAAAGCCAGCGGAATTCAGACCTTGGCTTGTTCATTCGTGCTTCCTTAGAGTTTGGCCTGGACAAATTTGGCCAGGGCGTTGGCAAGTTTATCGCTTACGGCACTTACCTCCACAAAGACCACTATAATAATCCTACGGTGGAAGGCCGGCAAAGTGCCGTTATCAACCCTGGAGGTTTCTGGGACGGTAAGAACTTCCACGACATGGACCACCTCAAGATCCAGGAGCACGTCGGCCATGCATGGTACCAGGACACTCCCGCTGCCCACCCCTGGGATGAGCCTCTGCCCACGCCTTTAGAAAGCCAAACAATGCATGATACCGACTGGGGCGGGAAATACAGTTGGGCCAAAGCTCCTCGTTTTGATGGCTATGCTGCGGAGGCGGGGCCGCTTAGCCGCTGTATCATGACTGGCAACCCCGACAACCTTGACCACCAGATCAAGGATACCCTCTTCCTGGATATTATGGATAAGCTCGGGCCAAGTGTCTTTACGCGTTCACTTGCGCGGGTGCACGAAGCACCGCGGCTTTATGATCAGATCATGGAGTGGTTAGGGCAGGTGGACCTCGACGGTGAGTTCTACATCAAGCCGGAAGAGCGTGATGGTAAAGGTTGGGGAGCTACCGAAGCTGCCCGCGGAGCCCTCGCGCACTGGGTAGAGATCGAGAACGGAGTGATCAAGAATTACCAGGTGATGGCTCCTACTACCTGGAATGTTGGCCCGAATGACGATGAGGGTAAAGTTGGCCCGATTGAAGCTGCCCTTGAAGGTATTGAAGTTGAAGACCCCACTGACCCCGTTGAAGTAGGGATGGTGGCCCGTTCGTTTGACTCTTGTCTGGTGTGTACCGTGCACGCCCACGATGCGAAGAACGACGAAGAACTGGCCCGATTTAAACTATAAGGATCAACGATTACTGAAATACAATTTATGCAATTACACCAGTACGGCTAGTATGATGTGTGAAAGCATAAATTGTATTTCGCTAATCGAATGTGCATTAGAATTATGAAAAAAACTGCTTTACTTGGCTTCGGGAATCCTGTCCGGAGCGACGATAGTGTAGGGTGCTACGTGATCGAGCAACTCCAGCAGCGACTTCCGGCAACCGAAGGGTTAACCATCATCGATATGGGAACCTCCGCTTTTGAGGTGCTATTTCAGCTGAGGGGTAATGAGCGCATCATTTTTGTGGATGGCGTGATCAATACCG
>CAZTTF010000372.1:0-7772 GCA_964616365.1 uncultured Lewinella sp.
ATCTTACGCACCGGTAGCGGGGCCAGAAAGGCCCGCTCTGCCCCCGCCGATACATAGCCGGAACCATTTGGCTTGGCCTCTCCGGCCCGCACCTTCGCCACCAGCTTATTGATCGCTAAGCCCGCTGAAAGCGGTAGGCCCGTCTCCTTGCGGATGCGCTGTCGCAGCTCCTGACTCCAGCGTACACAACCAATGTAGCGGTCCATACCGGAGATATCGAGATAGAACTCATCGATCGACGCTTTCTCAAAAACAGGGCCTTCTTCAGCAATGATCTCCGTAATAATGCCAGAGTACTTTTCGTAATCTTCAAAATCCCCACGAACGACCCGCGCTGCGGGGCAGCGCCGCAGTGCGATGCTCATCGGCATTCCGGCATGGATGCCGAAATGCCGGGCTTCGTAGTTGCACGAGGAAACCACTCCCCGACCACTGGTTCCTCCAACCAGCACCGGTTGCCCTGCCAGCCGACTGTTTTTCATGATCTCTACAGAAGCAAAAAAAGCGTCCATGTCAAGATGCAAGATGGCTTTTTGAAACATAATACCGGAGTTGGGATGTCCGGCAAAGAAAAGCGCTACGGTAGATAAATAAAAACATTTTGTGTTAAATATTGCGTTTTCTACCTTCTTTAGCTTATTTTTTAAAACAAAACGGGGGATTGGTTTTATCGTCCTTCCAGGAAAGCGATGTCTTTTCTCAGGGCTGCTACCTGCTGATCTACGTTTTCCTGGCTAACGAGGGTGAGGTGGTAGGTGTGTTTGCCGTAATTTCTGGCGTTTTTATACAATTTTGAAGGGGGGAGTAAACGGAAGATTTTGGTGCGGGGATAGTCTTTCAGCGTAGCATTGTCGATCCGCTTACCGTCGAGCCAGATGCCGTATGCCGAAGGGTCGAGATAGGCTTCCTGTTCTGCGGGAGTGATGGGTTGCAGCTGCTCCGTTAGTCGCAAAAGGCGGCTCTTTTGCTGTTTCAGGAACCAGTCGCGTACTTTGGTATCAGAGTCAATCTCGCCGTGGTTACCGTAAGGCGTGCAATCGGTGTACTGCTCGCCCTCCTTACGAAACCAAACCTTTAAATACTCAAGGTAAGTGATGTCAAGAAAGGGCTTGAGGTGCTCCAGTGTCGGGATGGGAGGAGGAGGGCAGGGAGCTGCCGGTGGAGCCGGAGGTGCTGGTGGCGCGGGAGCAGGAGGAGTTGGTGCAGAGCTTGGTGGAGCCGGTGGAGCTAACGGGGCCGCTGGCGCAGCGGGTGGAGCAGGGGGCGCGGCCGCAGGTGCAGGGGGAGGTGGTGGCGGCGGAACTTCCTGAGCGTAAGCGGTGTGGCCGAAGGCCAGCAGTAGTCCGATCCAGGCTAGTGAGGTAAGCCCAAGCCGGGCAATGCTGTTGGCGGAAGTGGTAAGGGGTTGCTGTAACATCAAAAATCGTTTTTTGGTGAAGGAAAAGGGTAGGTAACTGCTGAGCGGACTTGTCCGGCGCTTACCGGAAAGCGTAGCGAGTAGGGCCAGCTGGTAGCGGCGAGGACTCAGCTTTAAGGAGCTGATAGCGGCAGTATCTGCCAGTAGTTCGTGGTTATGGATAATGGCGCGTTCAAACAGCAGTAGCATGGGGTTGAACCACCACAGGACACTGAGGGTCCTGATGAAAAGCCGGTCACAGCTATGGTACTGATAAACGTGTGCCAATTCATGGGCCCGCACTTCCGGAGAAGGGGGCTGGTGCACGTTATAAAAGATGCGCCTCCCGAAACTATGGATAGCTACCGGCGCGTCGAGGGCGTACCAAAGTGCCCCCTCCCGCTCCTGGCAATGGATGGCTGTACGGCCTTGTCTGATGATCAGCCAGTAGCTGCGCAGAAAACGAAGGGCTCCTACTCCTACGCCCGCCAGATAGAGTAGCATGAGGAGCCCCGGCCAACTACTGGTAACCGTCTCCGGTAAGTAAGCAACCGGGGGTAGGTCCGGTAAAATTTCAGGAGGCAGTGAAACGGTACTTATACCAGGCAGTACGATGGTCTGGACGGTAATGCCCGGAATCACAAAGGCTAACAACAAGCTACCCAGCAAGTACCACCGCTTTAGATGGTGAAGGGTAGTGGAAGCCAGTAGCAGGTGGTAAAGTCCGAGTGCTACTCCCTGAATAACGGCGACTTTAAGCAGGTATTCAGCGGTCATCATTGTCTAGTTTTTGGTCAATAATGCGGCGCAGCTCGGCTAATTGTTCCTTGTCCAACTCGGTGTCTTCGACAAAAAGAGAGGCTAAATCTGCAGGAGTGCCGCCAAAAAAATCGCCGATCATCCCCTTCAGTTGCTGGCCGAAGTAGGCCCTTTTGCTCACCTTTGAAAAATACTCCCGGCTGTTGCCATAGGTCCTGAAGCCCACCAGGTTTTTATCGATCATCCGCTTCAATAGAGTGGCCACGGTAGTCTTTGCCGGCTTTGGCTCCGGCAGGGAGGCAAGTAGGTCTTTCATGAAGCAGGGTTCTTGTTCCCAGAGGTGCTTCATCAGTTGTTCTTCGGCTTTAGTCAGCATTCGTGTTTTGTAGTTTGCGTTCTACAAATGTAGACTAAAGATGAAGGGCCAGCAAATTTTGGTGGGTAGAGGCAGTGTTTTTTCTCTGCCCTCCGTAGGGTGGCTTTCTGCTCCCTGCGTCCGCGCCCTTGAAAGACAGGCTACAGCTGGCAGTAATGACGCACTTGTGATGTTGTTGTCCTGACTCGTCTGTTAAGAAACATACTTCGTCGAAAGCTGGTCGGCAAACTCATCTATCTGTTGTACGTTCGCGTTATATACCCATTAAACATTACTAACATTATGGTCTCTGTATTCCCACTCTCTGAACCCAATATGCTTGGCTTCACCCTCGACGGTGAGGTGAATGATGAAAACCTCCGTAAGCTATTGATCGCCGTAGAGGCAAAAGTGCTGACCCACGGTCAGATTCGCCTGCTTGGCAACATTAAGAGCATTGGTGGTTTTCAGAGCTTCCAGACCTTTTGGACTTTGCTCCGCAAGAAGGCTGATATGTGGGATAAGATTGAGAAATATGCTATCCTGACAGATCACGGTTGGCTGGCTTCCCTGACGGGCAGCATTGATTGGCTGACGCCCCGAATGGAGGTGAAGACTTTTGCGCTGAGCGAGGGAGAGCTCGCTCATGCCTGGCTAAAAGTTGACCCTGCCGAAAAACCGGCAGAGGCAGTTAAAGAAATCGACCTTGGTGAGGAGCGACTGCTTGGACTGGCAATTGTGGATAAGATGGAGGTGTCTGATTTTGATCGTATTAATGTGCTGATCGAAGAACAGGCCATGAAGTACGGTCAGGCCAGAATTATGCTCGAAGTTGTCTATACCGGATTTTCCGGTCAGGCCCTATTGGAAGATTTGAAGACGAGCATTCGTAACTACAAGAAAGTGGAACGTATTGCAATAGTCGGAGACCAAAGCTGGCTTAAAACAACTGTTAAGCTCGGGGACCTGCTGACTCCGGGGCTCGACCTTGCCGCCTTTAACACGATTGAGCGAAAGCGGGCGATCGCGTGGCTATCTTGAAATAGAAGCTAGCAGCAGCTCTAATAGTTGCTGCCATCTTCCATTTAGTTCTTCCCCTTCGGCTTGATGATCAGCCGTAAGCTTTTGCTGTAATTGATGTAGTTGATCACCCAGTTGATAAAGACGATAAGCTTATTGCGGGTGCCAAGAATGGCGAAGAGGTGGACACCTAACCAGGCCATCCAGGCAAAGAAGCCCCCGAAGTGCCACTTGGGCGCGGCCATATCGACTACAGCTCTTGCGCGTCCGACAGTGGCCATGCTGCCTTTGTCTTTATACTGGAAAGGTTCCGGAGCCTGACCTTTGGCTTTGCGTTTAAAATTTCGTGCCAGGTTGGCTCCCATTTGGATGGCAACCTGTGCTACCTGCGGGTGACCTTTGGGCCAGTCTTCTTCTTCCATGTAGGCGACATCGCCAACGGCGTAGATGTCTTCGGTTCCGGCAACCCGGTGGAGGCGGTCTACCGCTAGGCGGTTACCGTAGGTGACGGCAGCATCAGGCAAGCCAGCCAGCGGCTGGCCTTTGATGCCGGCGGCCCAGATGACCTTTCTGGTGGGAATTGTCCGGCCGTCTTTCAAAGAGACCAACTTGCCGTTAAAATCGGTCACCCTGCTATCAAGTAAAACGGTTACTCCAAGATCGGTCAGGTACTTTAGGGCCTTGTCACTACTTTCTTCACTCATGCCCTTCAGTAACTTGTCTCCTGACTGGATGAGGTAAATATCTACCTCCTCCTCAATGTTGAGTTCGGGGTAGTCTTTGGGGAGAACGTAGCGTTTCATCTCCGCCAAAGAGCCGGCTAGTTCAACTCCGGTGGCTCCGCCACCGACAATCACAATGTCAACCAATTCCTGACGGGGATCGTAGCCGGGGGTAGTGAGCGCATCTTCATAGTCGTCGAGAATATTGTTGCGCAGGTAAAGTGCTTCTCCTACCGTTTTCATGGGGAGTGCATGCTTCATGATGTTCTCGTTGCCGAAGTAGTTGGTATCGGCACCGGTAGCAACGATCAGATGGTCGTAATTGCAATGCCCGAGGGGAGTATGAATACGTTTAGCCTCCTGGTTGACGTGGGTCACTTCGGTGACCCGGATGTAGATATTCTCCTTGCCGTGGAAAAGCTTCCGGAAGGGAAAAACAATGCTACTGGGCTCAAGCCCTGCCATGGCTACCTGATAGAACAGCGGTTGGAATTGGTGGTAGTTATGCTTATCGATCAGGACCACCTGATAATCTTTACGCCCGAGTTTACGTGCAAGCTGGAGGCCGCCGAAGCCTCCGCCAACGATCACGATACGTTCAAGGGAGGATTCCGGAATGTTTATTTTGGTGGTAGGATCCATAAGGTGGTCTTGTAGTCTGGTGGTGTTACAACCTAACGAACTATTCTGGCTAACGTTCTATACGGAGACAAATTTGCGCAATACTATCGAATTGACTGCTACCGTTTACTTCTAATAAGTGGCACCAATGCATCTCCGACTATCCTTACTTCTCCTTTTTTGTGTTTACTGTTTCGGGCTTACTGCCCAGGATTTTCCCTATCAGCTATCGTGGAAAAAAGAGCTTACCGTGCTGGGTGCTGCCGGAACCGTTTCAGCCGGGGCGCACCTTGTGGAAAGCCAGATGCCGGGCCTGACAACTACTCAACTGGAGGCACTTCAAGTAACGCAAATCAATGGTTTTGACAGGCGCGCGGTCCAGCAACAAAGCGATCCGTTTCGCCGCCTTTCTGACGATTTGTTACGGGCTTCAGCATTAGCACCGGGCCTGTTGATGATCGGCAAACCTGCGCGGAGTAAACCGCTGGTAATTGCCGTGCTGGCGGCAGAGACCTTTTTAGTTACCGAAGGGATCACTAAAACGGGGAAAGTCATCTTCAGACGTAACCGGCCACTTACTTATAATGAGGATTTTAGCCTCGGAGAACAAACGTCCAATGATGCCCGCCAATCCTTCCCTTCGGGGCATACGTCAATTACTGCGGGGATGAGCTTCTTTGCCGCGAAGGTATTTCATGACCTTCACCCACAGAGTAAAGCGCGTCCTTTTGTCTGGGCCGGGGCAGCGCTGCTGCCCGCGTTGACGGGCTATTCCCGCTACCGGGCGGGAAAACATTTTCCAACCGATATCATCGCCGGCTATACCCTCGGCGCAGTAGTAGGCATAATGATCCCCGAGATCCACAAGCCGAAAGAAGATGGTGGGATTAGCCTTGGTATGGCAGGAAATGGACTAGGCTTGACCTTAAGGTGGTAGTGCTACTCCAAGGCTGAGCGCTACCTCCTTCTTCTCCTTTGGGATTTGTTCCGGTTTCCCTGTCTTTTGCGCCAGCGTTCACTGGGGACAAGCGGTGTCGGATATTGTACGCCAAGCTTGACACCATAATTTGACTGCTCAGCGTCGGAAAGAGTGTCGGGGTGGTGTACTACTTCGGTGGGCAGTTCGCTGAGTTCGGGTAACCACAACTTCACGTAATCTCCTTCTCCGTCGTAGCGTTGTGCTTGGCTCAGGATATTAAAGTAGCGGTCTTCCCGTGGGTCAGAGCCTACGCCAGCGACATAATTCCAATTGCACCAGTTACTGGTTACGTCATAGTCGAGAAGGATGTGCTCAAAGTACTCAGCGCCCATACGCCAGTCTATGTTGAGGTCCTTGACCAGGTAGCTGGCAACGTTTTGCCGACCGCGATTACTCATGAAACCGGTTTGCGCAATCTCACGCATATTCGCGTCAATGAAGGGAGTACCAGTGGTGCCATTGATCCAACGCTGAAAGACCTCCTGGTCTTTTCGCCAGACTTTGCTTTCTCCTTTAGTGCCTCCTTTATGGAAGATAGCATTGCCGTGCTTTTTTCCCATAAGGCGGAAGAAATCCCGCCAGAGTAATTCAAAGAAAACCCAGTAAGTACTGTCATTAGCACCGTTCTTCTCCTCGTACGCTTTAATCTCCCAGTAAATCCGTTTAGGGGAAAGGCAACCTTGAGCGAGCCAGGCACTGAATTTGGTGCTGTAGTCGGAGCCAATGAGGCCATTTCTAGTTTCCTTGTAGGTGGAGATAGCCTGAGTCTCGAAAAGGTAGTAAGCCAGACGGTCAAGCCCTGCATCCTCGCCGCCCTGCCAATCAATGGGCGAGCGGCTATCTTCCGGTGGTTCGGGGATGCCAAAATCGGCTAATTCAGGTACGCGGTCGAAAGCAATGTTTTCGTCATCAGATAGTGGAATGCGCACGGGGGTAGGAAGTGGCTCCCTGACTGGGGTAATACGCTCCGTCTCTTTCCGGAACTGCGTAAATACATCCGGAGTTTGGGTAATTGGGAAGGGGAGGTCTGCAGTGTAGTAAAGCAACTTTCCTCTGGAGTAGTACACTTCCCGACCGATGGTCCATAGCGATTGTTCTACCGCATTTTGTACCTGAAGTTCCTCATCCATCCGCTCGCGGTTACAGAATACCCAGCTTGCTTTTGTTTCGGTAGTGATGTCAACCAATTCCTCTTCGGGTTTTCCGATCCGGATCAGGAGATCAGCACCGCGTTTGCGGAGATTCTTTTTGAGGTTAGCAACAGATTCGAGGATAAACCGTGCCCGATGGCTACCCATTTTAGGTAGGCCCGAGTGGGGGAGGGTGCCGCGCCATTGGCGCGGATCAAAAATGTACACGGGGAGTACTTCGTCTGCGTGGTGCAGGGCGTCAGTCAGGGCTTCGTTGTCGTGCAGGCGGAGGTCGTTACGGAACCAGACTATAGCAAGTCTTTTGCTCATCAGAGGGGGGCTTAGTTAGGGTTATCTGCCTAACGAAGGGGGCTTTCTATGGTTGCGCAAATAGTGTCATATTCAGGTTAAGCCGGCAGGTTTTTTTGCCGATAGGAAAGCAGACCCCACACGAAGTGGTTGAGGAATTCTGGGGAGGGCATGTCGTGTGAGCCGTAATGGCGCAAAGCGTAGCTAAAGCGAGACCTTTAACGTGCGATAAATAAGGAGTAGTTTATCAGGTCAAGCTGGTTCAGGTGGGGCTCGCATGAGAACCGTAACTGTCAGGTCAGATAGCTTTAAACCTGTTCCTGCCGGAAGTACTTTGGTACCGAAAACCGCTGTCCGTAGCGTTCCTCCAGCTCTTTGCACTGCTGCAAAAACTGTTGTTTCCCGAGGCTGCTTACGTAGCGTAGCACTCCGCCGGTGTAAGCAGGGAACCCCCATCCATAGACACTCATGAGGTTTGCCC
>CAZTTF010000373.1:0-39122 GCA_964616365.1 uncultured Lewinella sp.
TAGTTGTCTTTGCGTTAGGTGATGTATTATTCTAAGAGGTCATTTAGCCATGCTTTGGTCGCTAAGTATCCTGCTGGCTTTGTTTTGAACTTAACCTGCTGGAAAATAGAAGTTGCTTCGATATCCTTAGGTAGGGAAGAAGAAGTAAAGAGGAAAATTGGCGGGAGTTGATCAAGACGTTTCTCTTGGTTGAGCACCCTGAGAATCTCGATGCCGGTCATCTTTGGCATTTGCAAGTCTAACAGCACCACCGTATAATCTCTTTTGTTTGTTTTGCGCAAATGGTCGAGAGCCTTTTCTGCGTCATTGATAAGCTGCATACTTGTACCGTCATTTCTCTTGACTATAACCCGCTCGATAAGCATTGCGTCCTCTTTCCCATCATCGATGAGTAGAACCTTCTTGGATTGTTTTACTTGCATATTTTCCATCACTTATTTTTTGAACTTAGCTTTATAGCTGCGGTCAATAATGGTATGGGGTAAAGCAAGGGTGAAACAGGCTCCTTGACCTGGAGTGGATTCAGCGGTGATTTTTCCCTGATGACGGTCAGTAATTCTTTTGACGATCGCTAACCCTACACCAGTTCCTTCAAACTCCTCTTGCGAGACCAATCGATCAAAAATTGAAAAAATGCGTCCGGCATACTGCATATCAAAGCCTATTCCATTATCGCAAATTTTAACTACAGTTTGGTCGTTCTGGTTTTCAGATGCTATGGAAATTATTGGCCGTGCAGTTTGGCTGGAGTATTTGACGGCATTGGCGATCAGGTTAGAAAGGAGTTGCTTTATTTGTACGTAATCGCCGGCAATAGTAGGTGCTTCAAGGTTTAATTTCAGGACGGCGTTATTTTCTTTGGTCTGTAACTCCTGCCAAATTTCATTGATCAGGGGCAAAAGTTCGATGGTGTCAACGATTAGTTTAGTCTGCCCTAGTTTTGAAACCGTAAGAATGTCATCTATGAAGCTATTCATACGACCAACACTATTAATGATAGTGATCAGGGCTTCTTTACCGTATTTATCGAGTTGTTGCTCATAATCTTCCTGCAAAATCTCTGCAAAGCCTCTTATGTTTCTCAGCGGAGCTCTAAGGTCATGACTTACAGTGTAACTAAAGGTCTCTAGTTCTTCGTAAGCGGAGGATATTTGATTGTTGAGGATTCGTATTTCGTGGTATTTCTTTAAAATTATCTCTTTGATGTCAGACCTGAGGCTGAGCGCAGCCTTGATCTCGTGTTGTTTCCACTCTGTAGAACTGCCTTCAACGCGCTCGACATATTTAGCAAAAGACATCTCTGGGTGTAGCATTATTTTGCCGTCTCTTAAAAGCTTGCGTTTTTCCGGGTTCCCACCCCACGTGATAGTTGTGACAATTTCCGGTTTTAGCCAGATGATATATTCTCCGGGGTTTTCCGAGAGTTGGATGCTAAGTAAGCCGGCTACACTGGTTGAAAAAGCTTTAGCTTCAGGGAGCTCTTGGTAGAGATTGCTGGTGTGGAAATTGATGGTGCTTTTACTTTTGAGCCAGTCTACTATCATCGTTGCTTCGCGTGCTTTTGGTGTTTGGCCCAAGAGATGCAATTCGTCATCAAGAAAGATGATGGCACCGGTAGCATTAGTCAGTGCGAGTAAGATGTCGCTATGGTCCTTGAGCGTTTGTAAAATATTATACTGCTCGGTCATGCGCTCAAAGAGTTTTGATCGCTGGATACTTGATTTCAGGATATTGTTCCTGAAAGTATTGGCTTGCCGCAGGGCAAGCTGTCCGGAAATTACCCGACTGAATAAGCCCAGGATAGAGCGCAAACGATAGTCAATAATCTTAGGTTGCCGGTGGTGACAAGCAATTAAGCCCCATAATTTCTGATCGACAATGATCGGTATGCTCAAGCTGGCACCGACACCAATGTTTCTTAAGTATTCTTGGTGTATCGGGGATGCACCCCGATTGTAAGCTGGGCTTAGGTCGAGTTGCGCCAGTTCTGGATGGAAAATAATCGTACGGCCGTTCTCCGTCGACGTAGATGTTATATGACGAAAAGGCGTCCTCAGGTAGAGCGCCCTGGCTTGTGCGGGGATATCAGTATGTGGATACCGTAGATGCAGATATGGTGGCATATCGGTTTCTTTCGCCTCACCGATGATCTCTCCATTGTACTCCTCGTCAAATTGATACAACCATACCCGATCATAATTGGTCAGTTGCTTTATTTCTGTTACAATTGTTTCATAAAGCAAAGCTGTTTGGTCCATAGTTTGCACCTTGACAAGAACCTGATCAATTTTCTGGAGAAAGTTGGTGGTTTTTAACTTGTCATCAATAGGTTCAAGCTCGCAGTAACCCATTCCTTGAAAGCGATGAAAGATTAGGTTCGCACCTTCCGGGAAGTTCTCCCGCTTTAATTCCGTCGCAGTTACTAGTAGTTCCTCGTCTGAGCTGTTATCCTCTAATGCTTGTTTGAGCTGTTCTAGTGTTCCCTTCGGCAATATTGCTGCTAGCGGCTGACCTATCAGGCTTGTCGGAGGGGTGTCCCAAAATTGATTTGCGTTCTCCGAAACGGCAACGATGTGCTGAGAAGCCATGTCTATCACAATCAGAACAGCCGGAGCTTGGTAGCTCCGAATCAAATGTAACGGCTCCTTGTCACAATTACTTAAGTCGTAATCTATGGAATAAGGAGAAAACTGATCCGGTTGCATAACTAGCTTTGATAGTATTAACAAAAGCCGTCTCAGACATGGGAGGCGTAAGATAGAAGAATGCCTTGAGATTTAGTCAGAACAGACGGTAAAGAGTGGAACTATAACAGGTATTCACGTTTTTGGATTTGAAGTTTTCTCATTTTTGACATTAAAGTGCGATCGTTCAAGCCAAGTAACTTTCCCGCACCGTTTGCCCCCGTGATCCGGCCGTTGGTTATCTTAAGTGCCTTAATGATGTGTTGGCGCTGCATTTCCTCGAATGTCAGGAGGCGCTTCCTGGATGGATGGTTTGTTCTTTTTCGTTTGTCAAACGAAATGCGCAGGACATTAGAGCGGCATAAGACAACCGCTCGTTCTACGATGTTTTCTAATTCACGTACGTTACCGGGAAAGCTATATTTACTGATGCTTGCCAAGTCTCCGCTGTCAATCTCTGTGATTGTTTTTCCCTGCTCCCGGGCATATTTTTTCGCGAAGTACTCAATTAGAACGGGAATGTCTTCGGGACGCTCTCGTAAAGGAGGGTTCTCAATGGGGAAGACGTTAAGCCGGTAATATAGATCGATCCGAAACCGACCTTCCTGCACCATCTTTTCAAGGTTACGATTGGTGGCAGCAATGAGCCGGACGTCAACTGAAATGGTTTCAGTTCCGCCAAGCCGTTCGAATTCTCCTTCCTGGAGCACCCTAAGTAGTTTGGCCTGAAGATCAAGCGGCATCTCACCAACCTCATCAAGGAATAGTGTTCCGTGGTCCGCTAATTCGAAGCGCCCTTTTTTGCTGCTCACAGCACCGGTAAACGCTCCCTTCTCGTGGCCAAACAGTTCACTCTCGATCAAGCTTTCCGGGAGGGCCGCACAGTTGACCTTAATGAGTGGTGCGTCTTCCCGCTCGCTTAATTGGTGAATTGCCCTGGCCAGTAACTCTTTCCCCGTACCCGTTTCACCCGTAATTAATACGGTTGTGTCTACTTCAGCTACTTGTGCTATTTTTTCAAGTACGGTATTATATTTCGGACTGACGGTTATGATATTGTTTACGTTGTAGTTCGTACTCACTTCCTCCCGGAGGGTGACATTTTCCTGTTCTATTTTTTCTTTAAGTACTTGTATTTCGGAGAGTGCTTTTTGCAGGTTCTTTTCCCGTTTAAGCCGTTTACTAATATCACGACCTAACAACATGTATATATGATGCTCGTTGAAAATGATCGTGTCTGTCCTTAACTCGAAGATTATCTCCTGGCCCAATTTGTCGATAACGGTAACTTCCAGTGTGTTGCCACTGGTAATATCTTCCTCTCGCAAGCTCGGAAAGAAAGTCTGAAAAGAGCGCCCTGTCCAATAACCACTAGTCTCCCCAAAGAGTGCAACCACCTTTTGGTTAACATACCTAATGGAGAAGTCCTCATTGAGCCAGATAATGCTGTCTTGGGTTATGTCCAGTGCCGTCTGGGATAGCTCAATTAACGCTGACCGCTTAAGGAATTTGGTCAAGTCACGGCAAAAGCTACAGGCGTATTCCTGGCCATCAAATTTGAGGTAATTAACTTCTGCTGTAATCGGGATCGCGTCACCATTGATGTTGAAGAGGTCGTATTCTGCCGAGATGGACTTTTCTTTCCGGAGCTCATCCCAGAAGGCGTGCCGGTAATCATCGTTAAAATAGGGGGCGATCAAAGCCACTTTTCCCTGCCTCAGCTGCTCTCTACTGTAGCCGAGCTTACTGGATACAGCCTGATTGGCATAGGAAATTTTTCCGTCCGGAGTCGTCCAAATGATCATCTCCAGAGCCTCTTCAATGCTGAAGCGGGCCAGTTCTTCGGTAATGTCTTCTGCAACCGTAAATGTTGCTTTACTCTCTTGGCGGATGCTACCAAAAATGTGAGTGACATGCAGCGCATTACCGGCAGACTGCCCCTCAATTAGCAGTTGACCTTTTTCTTCGGTGTCTGGCCTGGTTAGCGCACCATATAAAGTTCCTTGCTCTTGCAAACTGCGCTGATAGAGCTGAGCAAGTTGCTCCCATTCATCAGCGGGAAAAGTACGCTGGCAGTACGCAATAATGGCATTAAGATCTTCAGTGTCGGGAAGGGACAGGAGATTCCTGGCTACGGGTGAAATCCATAACTTTCCCGAAATACGACTGTAGAAAAAAGTTCCTGCTTGCGTAGACGTGCCGAGTACTGACAGTTGGTCTTCGAAAGCCCGGGAGCCAATGCTGTCCGTTAATTCAATTAAAGCAAGGTTTGGAGAGAGCAGTGAGATGCGTACTGCGACGGGACGCAGAAATTCACTATTTGTTAGTACATCAGTTTGGTATTCAATGGCCTCGATGTTTCCAAGGTTTTGCCAGTGCATCTTCCAGTGGATCAACGTAAGTTGAGCATCAATACCTGCCCAATGCTGCCCTGTAAGTTCTTCAACGGGTAAACCGGTAAGAACTGCCGCGGATGCGTTTGCCGCTATAATTTTACTGGAGTTGTCTACAAGCAACGTAGGGCCGGACAATCGCAGGAGCATTGAAAGTGTTTCCGAATTCACTCCGGAATCTGATAGATCGGCCATAATCGACAATTGTCAATGGTTGCTTGAAAGCCGAAACTCTGCCTAGGTATTTTAGGCAAAGGTGTGAACATGGGTCTGTAAAGGTAAAAAAAATAGGGCTATGGTTAGGGTGCAGTGGAAAATTTGAACCTTACTGGCCGTGAACACTGCCCTCGTTACTTGACATTGCACCTGCGGAAGCGGCAAAAAACCTTCAAGGTCATTCGACCAAAAAAAGAAAGGAAGAGTCAGGATACAGGGAGATAATCACCCAGAGCGAACATGTGCCTTAGTTGTTGCGTGTTAATGCTAAACCAATAGATATGAATTACTTAGGATTAAGCCTAGAACAAGTAGCACCAACCGGAAAAGCCTTAAACCAACTGCTGGCCAACTACCAGGTGTACTACCAAAATCTCCGAAATTTCCACTGGAATGTTTCAGGACATGACTTTTTCGATCTCCACGAGCAGTTTGAAGAATTGTACGAAGACGCACGAGTGAAAATTGATGAAATTGCAGAGCGTATTCTGACCCTGCGGATGCGTCCACTATCAACACTTAGTGCCTACATCGAAAAGAGTAATGTGGAACAGTTTGACCGGGTATTGGATGAAACGGAGATGGTCGGTAAGCTTCTGGAAAATCACCGCGACCTTATCGCAGCCATGCGTGAAGTAATTGCTAAAGCGGACGAGATTAGCGATGAGGGTACGATTGACCTCATTGGCGGCATACTTTCTGGATTCGAAAAGAAAAGTTGGATGCTGGATGCGTGGTACGAGCGCAAGCACAAAGTTGTTCCCGCCGAAGTGGCTTCTCAGAATTAAGAAATGAGGATACCCCCATTCCTCAGTGGGTGTAACTGATGCTAGTTACACCCTTTTTTTAACTTTCAAATCAAAGAAATGTCTAGTCAATTTACCACCGTCTCTACTGTAGAGGCCGAAAAAAAGAGTTACCAAACAGAAAGCCAATCTTTTAATTATGCTCCTCTTACTAAAAGTGCTATCCTTTATGGTGCTATAGCCGGAGGCCTCATGAGCCTTTTCTTATCTGTTTCCGGCTTTTTTATTACGGGAGATAATGCAGGCTTTGGTTTTTTGAAGTACTTGATCCTTGCGGGTGCCTTAATTCCGCTTTTGACCTACACCAGAAAAGTCAGTCCTCCCGGGATTTTCTTTAAAAATGGGATGGTCACAGGAATATTCGCCTCCGTAACCGCTGCTGTAGTCAGCGTAATCGCCACCCTGCTTTTCAATACGAAAGAAGCGCTCGAGGGGACTGTGTCCGGGGCCGGAGAAATTATGCTTAACCGAGGCACACTTGCGGGCTTTACGTTTTTCGAAACTTTTGTAGCCGGCTTAATTATCACTTTTATCTGTCTTCAGTTTCTTAAATCCGGAGGAACCGCTAAATAATCGATGTTTTATGTTGTATCTGGCTATTTGTTTTAAAACGTAATTATGCAATTCAATAAGTATTCAACCCTATCTCAAGCTACTACTGATCTTACTAAGCGTGGCTTTACCACCCAATTTTACTTTCAGAATAGACAATTGATTAGCCGGAAAACAGGTGATACCTACTCAATGAAAGACTTGGAAATAATAGAATATCATCGCTTTCAAGAGAATAAAAGGACTAAGGAAACCTCCATGATATTTGCAATTGAGGCTAATGATCAGACGAGAGGAACGCTGGTCATGGCCTATGATACTAATGCTGATTTAGAGGTGTTTAAGTTTCTGGACAAGGTGCGGGTAAAGATAAACTCAAACTAGGAGCCTCCAAGGTGACCACCTCCGGATGAGGGGCCACCAAGGAGTCCCATGTCTGCACAGTGGCAAACATTGCAAAGGTGGCTTCTGACCTCCGCGCACACTTTTATAATTGGAAAAACAAATAGCACAATCGGAAACAAAATGCACAATTCTACCCATGTCTCGCCAGCATTTAAAGGAGAGGTCGCTGAATACGTCAAAGACTGTTTTCAGGAAGCCTTTTCTAGTTTCCCCGAGTTGCACCGTTATCCTATGGTCTTGGAACAGCATGATTCTCCGGGCTATACCATGCGCGCTCAGCCCGTACCAGGTTTGTCAATTTTGCGCAGAAAAAGCCGGAAGTATCGTGTGCAAATGAGCAATCACTTAAATATTTCCCGCTATGTGCGTCCCGCTGAACTACCCCGCGAAGTGTTGATTGGCTGGTTCGCCCACGAGCTGGGACATGTCGTTGATTATCACCGTAGGAGTTTTTGGAGTTTGATGTGGTTTGTTATCGGATACATCCTATTCGCTACTCATCGAGCCGGTGCAGAGCGTAGAGCAGATCTTTTTGCCTTGCAAAAAGGGTTCGGAAAGGAACTAATGGCTACAAAACGGTATATTTTGGAGCAGTCTAAACTGCCAGACAGTTATAAAAACAGAATTCGAAAATACTACCTGTCTCCTGATGAACTTGCTCTGTTACTTGAAGGCCATGAGCCGGAGCGGGTCCATTTTTGAGGCCCTTTCGCAAAGGCCAATTGCTCTTACAATCCGTAGGGAGGTAAGCGTTGGGCGGGGCCGCAGGTGCTGTGCTAAACAGAAGGAGCAAAGTTTAGGAGAAGAGATCGTTGCCTAACTCACTATTGGTAACAACTAAGCCTAGATGGCTAATGCCGTTAAGATCTATCTAACGTGGTTTAGTACTGCTTTCATCATTTTAGCCTTCATCACTTTGGGTACTTTAATTTGGCCGCCCTTTTTCTTCTTCGTTTCAAGCCAGCTGTAAATACTGTCAGGCGTTGTAACAAACACATTGACACCTTTCAAGGCTTTTTGCCGCGCCACCCGATAATTTTTGTTGGCTGACTGCAAATGCTCGTCGAGCCATTCGGCTGCTTTTTCCTGCGGAAGTTCCCCATTTGCTCCCAAAATCCACTGGTGTTCGTATTCCCCCTGATCATTCTTTACGGCAGCAACTGCATACTCACTGACTTCTATGCCAGACATCTCCGACAGGTATCCTACTGCCGCGTTAAGTTTTTCCTCGCTTAGCTGGCTACCGACAACGTTTAGGAAGTATTTTGTCCTGCCACTAATAGAAAGTTCGAAACGGTCAAGGTCAGAAAACTTAATGGTATCACCGATCATGTAGCGCCAGGCACCGGTGGGTGTACTCACCACAAGGGCATATTCAGTACCCGTTTCCACCTCGCCGAGATGGAGAACTTCGGGATGAGGGAGTAATTGCCCCGTTTCATCGAATCCACGCTCATCAAACGGAATAAACTCGTAGAAAATACCGTGGTCAATTGCCAGCTGCATCTCCATGGTGTCTGGTCTTCCGGTAAAAGCAAAAAAGCCTTCAGATGCCAGATAGGTGTCCATAATAGTGAGGGGCTTATCTACCAGAGCCTCAAAGCTTTTTCGGTGTGGGCCAAAGGCTACTCCTCCAGTTGCATATAACTGCAAATTTGGCCATAGCTCATGAATGTTCTTTAGCTGGTGTACTTCAATGATCTTCAGCAGCATCATGCGTACCCAGGAAGGGATTCCAGCAATAGCGGCAACGTCCCATTCGGGTGCTGCAGCGGCAATAGCCGCTACCCGTTCTTCCCAGTTGTCTATTTCCGCAATGGCTTTACCTGGCTTATAGAAGCCATCAAACCAGCCAGGAATGTTGTGACTGTTGATTCCGCTGATCTCGCCTTCAAGGTGGTGCTTGTGGGGTGTTAGGTCAGCAGAACTACTGAGCATCAACACATCTTTTTCAAAAACAGCAGGGTCCAGGTCAAAATTAGCCAGAGCGGCAATCTGAGATTGCCCTACACTACGGAATACGGCAAGCATTTCGTCCGTAACCGGAATCCGCTTACTCTTTTTACCGGTTGTTCCGGAACTGAGCGCAAAAAAGCTGGGTTGTCCCGGCCAGGTAATATTGGGATGGTCTTGCTGCTGGCACCACCAGCGGTGGTGCATATCGTGGTAGTCATGGAGCGGAACCCGCTTTTGGTAAGCGCTTATGATGTCGTCCTGCTCGAGAAGATCCTGAAAATTGTAAAAAGTGCCGAAAGCGGTCTGTTTCGCTTTATCCAGAAGTTGCTTGAGTTGGTCACTTTGAGTAAGTTTCGGTTGTTCCGGGAGAGAGGTGAATTGAGCATTTAACTCCAGGGCTGTTTTGACCAGGCTACCGAAAAAGGGCATAAGCTTTTTTTTGAGTAACGACTCTTGCGTGCATAGGTTCGTTTTCCCACCGAACAATGAGCGTAAGCGGCCGTCTTGATGTTGTAAATTTGGGATATTCCCAGCTAATTGTCCTCTAATCATAGCCGTTCATGAGTGCCTTCTTCTTTCCACTTAAGCGATTCTGGCGCTACCTTAAAGGGTCAATTACTTTTATCCCGTCCATTTGGGTATTGGGTGCCATCTTTTGTGCCATTACCTTTCGGTACCTGGAAGGAACAGGCTTGAGTAATTGGCTTGGTGACCGATCGGACTTCTGGATTATCTCAGATCCGGAGACGGCCAGGACAATACTGAGTACAGTAATCGGGGGAGTGATTTCCCTGACAGTCTTTAGCTTTTCCATGGTGATGGTTGTCCTGGGGCAAGCAACTAACGGCCTTTCCCCCCGCTTGCTTCCCCAGCTGATTCGAGATCGATCGCATCAAACAGTTTTGGGAGTCTACCTGGCAGTTATTGTATTCAGTTGTCTGGCGCTCATGGCAGATAACCCCGGAGATGAATACACCAGTAATCCGTTTACAATCTTCTGTTGTGTTTTATTAATGATTATTTGCCTTGGGTTTTTCGTCTACTTCATTTCCTCAATATCACAAAGGATTCAGGTAGGCGAAGTGGTTCGCGACATCCACCGGAAGGCAATCAAGGATATGGAGCACTGGCGTCAAGGGGTGTCAGGTTGGTCAGTACGTAGCCTTCCGGATGAAGTCAATAACTGGTTCCCAATTCTGGCCACCCGGTCTGGCTATGTTGATATTACTATCTATGAAGAGTTGTCTCGCCTAGCAGGAGAACTGTCTACCAAGTTGTTTTTGACCACTCCTAGAAATGCTTACGTTCAGGAAGGTACCACACTGTTTCGGAGTGAGCGACCGCTCTCTACTGCTGAGCTGGAGCAAGTGGGGAAGTATATAAACCTCAATACAGATCGAGATGGAGCCCTTTACTACCTCACCGCGATGAATTACATAAGGGAAGTAGTGATCAAGGCCCTTTCTCCGGGAATTAATGACCCTGGGACTGCCGTAGCGTCTATTAATTTGCTTGGTGATCTTTTCTACCGGATGCTGCAATTGCCTGAATACGCTCTTTACCGCAAAGCTGAAGATGGTTGTGGCGACGTATTTCTTGCCACCGTCTCATTTACGGATCATTTGCACCACATTTGTCAAAGCATCCGTACCTACGCTAAATCAGATCCTGAAGTACTAGCAGCCATTTTGAAAATGTTAGAGGTGCTGCGCCACGCTACAATGAGGCGGGATCTAATAGAGGCTCTAGAAAAAGAAAAAGCTGCTCTCCGCGAAGACGGAGAGCAGCATCTCAAGAATAGTTTTGACCGGACAGAATTTCTAGGCCGGTTTCATTAAACTGTTGTTCTACTCATTATCGGACACTTTTTCAAGCTCTCTAGTTAAAACGTTGTCTAATGGCTCTCCGCCTCTAATGCCAAAGTCCAGCGTTCTGATGGGGAATGGAATCATGATGTCATTAGCGTCGAATGCTTCTTTGATAGCGATGATGGCTTCACTTTGTCTAGCAACATACGTTTTCCAGTCGGGCTGTTTAAGCCAAAAGCGGACTTTGAAATTTATAGAACTGTCGCCAAATTCCGTAAAGAAAAGCTCCACGTTTCGGTCGGTGTTATAAGTTACTTGATTCTCAATTGCCTTAATTGCAATCTTTCTCACCTCCCGAAGGTCATCTCCGTAGGAAACTCCACAGGCAAGATCGACTCTGCGCTCGCCAGAATTGGTGTAGTTTTTCAACGGCTGGTGGTAAATCATTTTATTGGGTAATATTACCTCTTCTCCCTGCGGGGTCCTGATGAGGGTAGACCGGAGGGTGATTTTTTCAATTTTGCCTATATGCTCATTCGTTTCAATCCAATCTCCAATTTCAAAGGCGGATTTTGTTGACATCATTACTCCGGAGAATAAATTCATGATTGGATCCTGGAGGGCAAGACCTACTGCAAGGCCAGCAACGCCACCTGCTGCGAGTAGGGATTGAAGGGCTGTGTCTAAATTAAGAATGCTGAGTACTACAAGTAATACAATGAGGACGAAGCCCGCCGTAACGATGTTGACCGCCAACCGGTTAACGGCTTTGTGATTTGAAAGCTTAGAAGCGGCTTTCTCAATCCATCCTCTGACAAAACGGGTGAAAAGTAACCCGATAGCCATCACTATGGCTGCAAGAACGAGATTGGGAAGCAATACAATTACGCTGTTGAGCCAACCCTCTAGTTTGTCTACAAGGTTGTTAAAAGATTCATTTAATTGTTCCATTTACCTTTTTGGTTTATAAACTGAAGCAGCATCTAGTAGGGCGATGTTCGTTTTTTAGCGCTTTGAATAAGGTCCTGTAGACACTGTGAGAATCATAACGAATCGCTGTACGGGCTCTACTATGCCTGTCTTCAACCTAGTTGCTCAACATGAATGAATCAAGAAGAAAGAAGCGTTGACCAATTTTATCGTAACGCCTACCTGCCATTTTCAAGATGAATTAACTAAAGCAGAGTTATAGTATTTTGGCGAGGGATCATAGGGGGCAAGGTCCTTAATCATATATGCTAGTCGTCAGGCAGTTTTTTCTCTTTTTTTTCCATTGCACCGAACACAGAGTCGCTGGAATGCGTGATATCACCAAATAAAAAAACTTGATATGTTACGCTACGCTATTATTTTCCTCGTTGTTGCTCTAGTCGCTGCCCTTTTCGGGTTTGGTGGAATTGCCGCCGGTGCCGCCGGAATCGCAAAAATTCTATTCTTTGTCTTTTTGGCATTGTTCGTCATCTCCCTGGTGGCTAACCTGTTGAAAAAGGCGTAACCTAGCATAGAGCACTTGATTGATGAATTGCTTGATCGCAATGGACATCATTCTACTAAAAGACAAAAAGGGTACTTGCATTGCAAGTACCCTTTTTTTATCTGAGGCGCCATAGCTTACCGTCGATAGCTTCGAAAGCTACAAGGCCATCTCGCTGGGTATACCAAACAGGGTAGTCGAGGTTGGGAATGTCAAAAGACTCCACGTATTGGAATGTCCTTCCATTGAGCGTAAGGAGCGTGTCCAGGCGGTTCTGTTCCTGGGAAAAAGGGAATCCGCTACGGGTAACCCCTTTCCGGAACTTCAGAAAACCCGTACTATCAGGTGCAGGTCGGTTAAAAACCAAGAGCCAATCAATGGGGGCATTAACGGTCGGATCCCGGTAATCAGGGAAAGCTTCAAGCCGGCAGGTCAGCCTGTTTCCTAGTGTCTCGCTTGTGAGAACGATGTTGAAGATGTCCCGACGGAAGCAGTTGAAAAAAGTGTCAATAATGGCCCCTTCATTGTCCCGGATGAACCTTATGAATGGCCCCTCTGAAAAATCATCGTAGGTAACCGCCGCAGTGAATGTGGCGACGGTTCCTTCTTCGTTCACAAATTCGACCTGATCGCCTTCCTGATAGGGAAGCAGTTGAAAACTTGTAGGGAGTAACTTAACACTTCCTGACTGTGTGTCGCAATAATCCAGGTCTACAAGGTAGTCGGGGTCGAAGCAGGCGAAAGGGTCTTCAGGAAGGTCGAAAGTTGGTGGGGCTTCCAGGACCAAGGCGTCTTCGTCGTCGCAACTGAAAAAGGTCAGCGTACTGGCCAGGAAAAATAGGGTGAGTCGTAAAGTCATTATTAAGGGAGATGGGTGTAAGTAGGAGGCAGAGGAGTTCAAGGAGAGGGCTGCAGGTATGATAAGAACGAATTTTATCGGGAGGGCGTCCAATCGAGTCCAAAGAATTTCACTTTCGCCGCTATTAAATATTCGTATATTTGCACCCGCTTCTGCAATCCGGGTCTGGGAGGCCCCGGTATTACAGGACGTCGACAAAGCTTACAAAGCCTTCTTCGGAAGGCTTTTGTAGTCTGAGTCGGCAGCTTCATCACCCTTTTTAAAGTGGTGGTCCCGCCCAAAATTTCGTACGGCGGGTCCGCACGAAACCTAAATTTTTTAGCTATGCAAGGCAAGGGAATTATCAAATTCTTCCTTGTGGTCATGGTCCTGGTTACTGCCATTCAGTACCTCTATGTTTTGCCAACCAACGGAGTCGAGAACGACGCCGCTGACTACGCAGAACAAGAATCAGGACAGACCGAAGGCGAGGAGTTTCGCGCATTCCGCGCGGCCTACCTCGACAGCATCTCCGATCAGACGGTGCTGGACGTTCCCCTGTTAGGTAAGTTTACCTACCAGGATCTTAAAGCCAAACAACTTAACCTTGGTCTCGACCTCAAAGGCGGCATGGCCGTCGTACTCCAGGTCGACCTGCGGGAGTTCATAAGATCTCTCGCCCGCAATGCAAAGGACCCCACTTTAATTGAAGCGCTCGACAAAGCCTCCCAAGCTCAAGCTGCCGCCCAGGATGATTACATCGCACTTTTCGCTGATGCCTGGAACGAAGTTAAAGGCGATAAAAAACTCGCCCCAATCTTCAGTGGTAGTGATATCCTGCAAGATCAAGTTGGACAAAATGACGCCGACGGCGAAGTAGTCCTCAAACTACGTGAACTTGCTGACGAAACCGTAAACCTCACATTCGAACAGCTTAAGCGCCGTATCGACAAGCTTGGTGTTGTACAACCAAACATCAGCCTTGACGGTGAGCGTGACCTTATCCTGGTAGAACTGCCGGGCATTGAAAACCCAGAGCGCGCACGGGCATTCCTCGTTGGTGCTGCTAACCTGGAGTTCTTCGATGTTAAGCGTATCGACAACGCTATTTTCGAAGCCATCATTCAGGCTGATAAAGTACTGGAACGCCGCCAGAAACTGGCGGAAGGGCGTGATACCATCACCCCGGTAAAGCAATTCCGCTACGATACTTTGTACGCAAGTGATGACCTTGGTAACCTTACTACTGAAATCGAGCGCATCGATTCTTCTGAAATTGTTGACCAAACTGCCGGCCCACTGCTGAGCATCCTGAGCCTTAACGGTACGGGAAGCTTCGGTGAGGCAGTAGTCGGTCTCGCTAAGGAAAGCGACATTGACGAGATCAATGCTATGCTCAACGATGAGGCAGTAAAAGGTCTCTTCGGTCGTGACGCAACGTTCCGTTGGACGGAGAAGCCACTGCCCGCTGCAGAAGACGGAAGCTCTAATGACATCCACCAGCTTTACCAGCTGCGGATGCCACGTGACGGTAAAGCTCCGCTTACCGGTGCTGTTATCACTACTGCAGATGCCAGCCCTGACCAGAACGGTCAACTTGCGGTTAACCTCACGATGAACTCCGAAGGTGCTCGCACCTGGGGTCGGATGACCACGGAAGCATTCAATGATAACCAGCGCCAGGTAGCCATCGTGCTCGATAGCCTCGTTGTATCTGCTCCGTCGGTAAACGGACCCATTCCCGGTGGCCGTACGGCCATTACTGGTGGCCGTGAAGGTTTCACCATTCAGGAGGCAGGTGACCTTGCCAGCATCCTGCAGGTAGGTCGTCTTCCCGCACGTACACAGATCGTACAGGAAAGCATCGTTGGTCCTAGTCTTGGCGCCGAAAACATCAGCCGTTCCGTAACGGCTATGTTGGTTGGTTTTGGCCTGGTACTGGTATTCATGATCTTCTACTACGGTGGTGCTGGTGTCGTTTCTATCATCGCCCTGTTGTTGAACCTGATCTTCATCTTCGGTACGCTCGCCAGCTTTGGTGCAGTACTGACCCTGCCCGGTATCGCCGGTATCCTGCTGACCATCGGTATGGCGGTAGATGCCAACGTAATCATTTACGAACGCGTCCGGGAAGAGTTGAGGGCTGGAAAGACCATGCTTAATGCCATCCAGGATGGTTTCGGTAATTCCTACTCTGCGATCATTGACGCGAACGTTACCACCTTCCTGATTGCGGGAGTACTCGCGTACTTCGGCCTTGGGCCCATCAAGGGCTTCGCGGTCGTATTGATGGTTGGTGTAGTTAGCTCCGTATTCACGGCCGTCCTTGTTGGACGTCTGATGATCGACTGGTGGACCGGCGGAGACCGGGCCATTAGCTTCTGGACGCCACCAAGCAAAAACCTGTTCGCTAACGTTAACATCGACTGGATTGGTAAGCGAATGATTACCTATGGCTTCTCTGCAGTGCTGGTTATTGGCTCTCTGGCTGCTATCTTTACTAAAGGATTCGACCTCAGTGTTGACTTCAAGGGAGGATACAGCTACACCGTGGAACTGGCTAGTGATGTGGACACAGAAGCACTTCGTTCTGCACTCGCAACACCTTTTGGTGGAGAACCTACCATCAAAGCCGTTGACGCTGCGAATACCTACAATATCGTAACTGACTACCTCGTAGATCAGACGGCTAAAATTGACGGTAAGGAACCACAGGAAGTTGTACTTGCTGCCCTTTACGAAGGGGTGAAAAACGCTACCAACGATAATGGCCTGACCCTTGCTGATTTTGGTAATACCGAATCTGAGTCAGGTACGCACATTACTTCGGTAAGCAAGGTAGGTCCTACCATTGCCGATGATATCAAGCGTTCTGCCCTTTGGGCTGGCCTTGTTGGTCTGTTGTTGATCTTTCTTTACCTCCTGCTTCGCTTTAACAAGTGGCAGTACTCACTTGGCGCCGTTGCTGCCCTCTTCCACGATACCATTATCGTACTGGGTGTCTTCGCGGCATTCTGGGGTGTACTTGGCTTCAACATGGAAGTAGACCAGGCCTTCATCGCTGCGATCCTGACCGTGATCGGTTACTCCATTAACGATACAGTAGTTGTATTCGACCGTATCCGTGAGTTCCTGAACACTTACGTCAGCCGCGGTAAGACCGAAGTAATCAACAAGGCGATCAACAGCACGGTTAGTCGTACGGTGATTACCTCTGTTACTACCCTGATCGTGGTATTGGTGCTCTTCCTCTTCGGTGGTAGCAGTATCAAAGGCTTCGCCTTTGCCCTGATCGTGGGTATCCTCATCGGTACTTACTCTTCTATCTTCATCGCTACTCCGATCGTTCATGACCTTACGAGTGATCTTGAGGCGAAGACGGTAGCTGAAGAAGCTGAAAAAGCAAATGCCTAAGCGTTTCCTCCCAAACGCTGGTTTTTGACTAGCATTGAAAAGCCTCCTTCGCTTAACTGCGGAGGAGGCTTTTCTCATTTACCGAAGAGGTTATTTATCCGGGCGCGGACGCGGGTGCCATGAAAGTCAGGGAAGCTTTGTCTGCTGATCCACTGCCGCCAGAATGTCGGGCATCCGGTATGGGCCGGCCATGCCGGCCAGGTTCGCTGCGGCGACTTCCGGAGTCATTCCGTAGGCTGTCACGTAGAGTGGCTTACTGCTTTCGCCGCGCAGCACCGGGATGGCGTTGTTGTCTCTGAAATACGATTTGGCTATACCGATTACCGGAATCTGTGCTTTCAGCTCGTGGTAGAGATGGCCTCCCAGTCCCTGTCGCCCCTGTGCGTCAAGGTAGACGTAACCGTCAATGACAATAGCCTGGATGTCGGGAAGGTGGAAATCTTGCAGTGCTTCCAGGATCAGGGGTAACTCCCGGCGGTAGAACTGGCCTGGCTGATAAGCTGCGGCTGGTCCGGAATACCAGGTGCGGAGTTCCCGGGGCTCACTGTCTGACCACTCCTGAAAGGTAGCAGCTACCAGTTTGGTGCGTTCTGCTGTGTAATGAGCGTCAAAGGCAAGAATCATATCGTAAGGTAGTTGGAAAGTGAGCTAAGACAGATGCACTGCCTGATTTAAAGAGGTAACTTGGTGTTGTTTGGAGTAGTGGGCAGCGATTAGTAAACAAATCAATACTGCTCAGTGCTATACCTTATAGGGGTGTCGTTACCATAGTAATGCATTTACGTCTTATAAACGTTGCTCCCGGGGCCGTCAAATAATTAGCCTAATATGCAGTTATTGTTGTGCCTGACTTTCTATCAGACCCTACCGGCTTTAAGCAACGTAAGAAATATCTCAATAATTCATACGTTTATACCCGGAACGAAATTCGATACATGCGTCCTGCCTTTCTCTTGCTACTTTTTCTTTGCACCTGCGGCCGCGCCCTGATTGCTCAGGAAGGGGCCTACAATTTTGATGCTCCCCATCTGGTGGGTAACCTCGACACAGAACTGGATGAAATATCCGGTCTTTCCCTGGCCCCCGGCCAGCGGCATGAGCTCCTGGTAGTGCAGGATGAACTTGGGAAAGTTTTCCGACTAAATGCCAAAACCGGCGCTATCCTCTGGGCGACCACTTTCTGGAAAGATGGTGACTATGAAGGCGTGGAGGCCGTGGGTGAAGATATTTGGGTTGTGAAGAATACCGGCACCTTGTATCAGATCAAGGATGCAGGAAAGCCGGAACAATCGGTAGAAAAGTACAATACCGAACTGACTTCGGATAATGACGTCGAGGGGCTGGCGTATGATGCCAGTCGTAACCGCTTGCTGTTGGCGTGTAAAAAGGATGCTAAGGACGACGGTAATGACAAAGACGGACGATACATTTTTGCCTTTGACCTGGCCAAGAAAAAATTGAGTAAGCAACCGGCGTTTGCGATTGAGCGTGAGGCTGTAGCCAATTTTCTAGCAAGTTGTACCAAAACAACGAAGCACGAGAAGCTTTGCTCCTTTTTTGTGCAAAACGATGCTTTTGATCTGGCGCCTTCAGCCATTGCGGTGCATCCCATAACCGGAGAATTGTTTATTACTTCCAGCGTGGGGAAAGTGCTGATGGTGCTTAATCCCAACGGCCAGATTGCCTACCTGCACAAGCTTGATAAATCCTTTTTCCCCCAGCCCGAAGGGCTGGCCTTCCAGGCTGATGGAACGCTTTTTATCAGTACTGAAAAGAAGAAAGGAGCGCCAGCACGGGTATATCGACTCACGTACCGCGCGCGCTAGCACGCACCACGCCGATGCTGAGTCAGGCAACACCTGCTCTCGGAAAGCATCACTAGTAATTACGCGCTTTCCAGTTATATCGAATCGGCGTCAATGGGGCCGCGATTAATCAATGTGGTAAACTTCGTCCACCGGAAGCAACCTCGGAGCATATCTGGTGTTAGGGAAGCAATACGCTGTGTAAATGAACTTTCATTATTTTCTGAAAGTTTATCTGCTGGCGCGTACCTTTACCGAACCACCACATTTCTCGTAACCCCATGGGCCAAAGCCTGCAAAACATAAAGCGTCCGATTGCGGCCGAGCTGGATGCTTTCGAAACGCGGCTTCGGGATACCCTGCGGTCCCCGGTTCCTTTGATGGACCGGATCACCTACTATATCGCGAAGCGTAAGGGAAAACAGATGCGACCGATGTTCGTATTTCTGGCGGCCAAAGCTTGTGGTGAGATCAATGACAACTCTTATGTAGCGGCCTCTCTTATCGAGATTTTGCACACGGCAAGCCTGGTGCACGATGATGTCGTTGACGAAAGTTATGAGCGTCGTGGTTTTTTTAGCATCAATGCCCTGTGGAAGAACAAGATTGCGGTACTGGTAGGCGACTATTTTCTTTCGAAGGGGCTTCTGATTGCCTTGAAGCATAAGCAGTACCGCATCCTTGAGATTACCTCAACGGCAGTCCAGGCGCTCGCCGAAGGCGAGCTGCTCCAGATCGAGAAAGCCCGTCGGCTGGACATTGATGAGGCCGTATACTTTGAGGTCATCCGTCAGAAGACAGCAAGCCTGATTGCGGCCTCCTGCGAGGCAGGAGCTGCCTCTACCACCGATGATGAGGACCGGCTTCAACTTATGCGGGCTTTTGGAGAAAAAATCGGCATCGCTTTCCAGATCAAGGACGATCTGTTTGATTTTGGAGTAGACGATGTCGGCAAACCACGCGGTATTGACATCAAAGAGAAGAAGATGACCCTGCCCCTGATTCATGCACTGAGTCAGACGTCAGCAGGAGAAAAACGTCGTATCATCCGTTTGATTAAGAAGTACAACGATAAGCCGGAGAAGGTGGCTGAAGTGATCCGGTTTGTTCGGGACAGCAAAGGACTGGAATACGCACAGACAGCCATGTACAAATATCGGGACGAAGCTTTTGCCTTATTGCATCAATTACCGGAAAGTGATTCCCGTGCCGCCTTAGAGGACTTGGTTAACTACGTAGTAGAGCGTAAGTATTAAGATTTTTCAATGCAGATGATGGGGTTATTTTTTTCCGGAGTCGAACATAGTAGTCCGTACACGTGCTTCCCTTCAACCTATTGCCTCATCCCACGTTACTACAACCGAAACTGCGGCTACTGTTTTAGCAGCTAGCCGTTATTGACAATCGATAAAATTCAGCAACCTATGTTTACCCTCCCTGATCTTCCCTACGCGCATAATGCCCTTGAGCCACATATTGACGCTCGCACGATGGAGATTCACCACGGCAAGCACCACAACGGCTACACCAACAAACTGAACGCTGCCCTGGAAGGCAGTGACCTGGCTGGAAAGTCAATTGAAGATATTTTGGCAAATGCCGGTAGCGCCGGCGCTGGTGTCCGTAACAACGGTGGTGGTTTTTACAACCACAGCCTTTTCTGGACTGTCATGAGCCCTAATGGTGGAGGTAACCCTTCCGGCGACCTTGCTGCGGCTATCGACGAAGCTTTCGGTAGCTTCGATGCGTTCAAAGATGCTTTCGCTAAAGCCGCAGGTACGCGCTTCGGCTCCGGATGGGCCTGGCTCATCGTTGGTGGTGACGGCAAACTGCACGTTACTTCTACACCTAACCAGGACAATCCGCTTATGGATGTCGCTGAAGTTAAGGGTACTCCGATTCTCGGCCTAGACGTTTGGGAACACGCTTACTACCTCAACTACCAGAACCGCCGCCCTGACTACGTACAGGCATTCTTCGAAGTAGTTGATTGGGACGCAGTAGCTAAGCGCTACGCTGACGCAAAGTAATCTGCTAAAGCTAACGTATAACTGAAAGCCGGGCTCCCGATGTGGGTCCGGCTTTTGTTATTTAACGTCAGTTATAGGAAGGTGATGGACCACTTGGTGGTGGTCAAAATGGAGCAGTGAAAAGTTGGGAGTAAGACTACCAGCTTGGTGTCCGTGGGGGCATAAGTCCTGCCTCCCATTTGCGTTTTGGGCGCTATCTGGAAGTCGGTGATCAAAGACCTTCCGGCTTTGCTAGTACGCCCCATTTAGTACCTAGCCGAGCCTTTATTCCGAAATTAATGGACCTGATGTCGAGATAGTCGTAGAGCGGAGGACAGATAGGAACTCCGTCGAGTAGAAGTCCGTATTTTCCCTCGCTTTTGTAACGCCTTAGGCCGTGGTCACGGGCTTTGTTGTCCAGGAAATCGTAGAAGGTTGGCTGGTCGTTGGCCAGGTAGTCAGCCGAAAAAGCAAAAGTGCCATCTGCAAAAGCAATAATGTCCTTCTTTATCGTTCCCTGGGCTTTTGTGAATGCTCTTTGTTGGTTGCTTGCCAGATTATGCAGCACCATACTGTCACGGTTTATTCGCTCCATCCATATGTCCTCCGTCAGCAGCGATAGCTCATGCTGGGTCGGCCCGATTACGGGCTGGCCATCTTCCCGGAAGACCTGCTGCAATTTTGCGGTTTGGACAACGATGCTATCGCCCGTTATGCGGACGGTGTCGCGCTGAATAAATACGCCACGGAACCAGCTTCCCTTCCTTTGTAGTACGTCAAAGGTTGGTGGCAGGATGTACTGGTCTGTATACACATCGTATAGCCCGAAGTACTGCTTTTCTCTGGCAGCCAGCGGTGGAAGAGCATAGGAGCCATTCACCTTATTAAATACCTTGGTCGACAGTCTTTTCGTGGCAGGTAAGAAAAACCGGGTCTTTTTATTTTTAGTCAGCATCAGAAATCCGCCTTTGTCAAATGGGGCGCTGATGTAGCTGAAAGTGTCTGGCAAAACAGGGGTAAGATTCAGGTCAACCAAACGGTATTGTTTACCCGATTTTTCCATGATGAGTGGGTGGTCGCCAACCCGAAAGAGTTGCTTCCTGACGATATAGCTTTTAACCTGGTTGTCAAAACTAAGTAAGTAACTGGTATCCGCTCGTGCAGCCACGAAAAACTGCTTGTTGACTACGGCATAGTTGACTTTGTCGTAGATAAAGGGAATAAGCACTTTGCCATCTTTGTCGAGTACTCCCTCTTTATCGTTTTTACTGTCGATCGCCACCATCATCTGTGGTTCGAAAAGCATCTTGTTGTAGTTTGAGTAGTAGCGATCCGCGGGCAAAACCTCCTGGCCATTGGTGTCAGTCATTCCCCAGTATGGGTAATTGCGTTTGCCACTTTTGCGCTTTACCATGACCCGGTCCTTGATCTGGCGGGAATGTATCCTCAGGTTGGACGCGCGCTGCGCGTCTGATAGTCCGTCTGTTTCCTCTACTTCAATATCTTCTGTCCGACCGTCCGGATATTCCCCGAAGTAAAGTCCTCGCTTTTTTCGCCGTAGATTCTCGAACACAGGTTGCCTGACTACCTCCCCGTCTGCGGTTATTAAGCCAAAAAGATTGTTCTTTTTAGTCATCAGGATGTTAGTGCGGTAATAGGCATTCAGATCGTCGTAGCCGGCGGAAAGCACAACTGCGTCTCGGTTGAATACAATTAGCTCTTCATCGGGGGTAAGGCCAGACCAAACCCCGCTGGCTCCGTAGCTTTGCAGGCGTTTAAATACCTGGCCGGGGAAGAGAAAGGAGCCGTCCGTTCGCTGTAGGCGTTGTGTTTTATCTTGCGTCTCGGTCAGGATAATCTCTCCCGATGATTCAGGATGGTAGAAAAAAATAGAATCTTCAATAACTGGCGGGACTTCCCACTCAAGTTGAGCACTGAGGAAGAGCGGACTAAGCAAGCATACTAACAGGAATGTTCTCATTTCGGGTGCTTTAGTAAGGGCTCGCGGATAATTACTTTGGCGTAGTTCAAATACTCATAGTTGGCTATTGGAGCTGTTTTGATCAGGACTTCTGTAATCGTGGTGTTGGGGAACTGGACCTTGTCTGCCTGATTATAAGCTAGTACATCTGCCGACTTTAAAAACGCGATCGCCTGAGGGCGGAGGGCCTCCAGCCGTTCCTCCTGTTTGCTGAATACTGTGCCAACGCTGATCTCATCGTCGTCAGGGAAGTCATTTAAAGCTTGGGCCGGATCGGCACTGGCCAGACTTGACGCCAGAATATCGTCTAGTCGTTTTTGGAAGCGTTTGTTGCCGATGCCAAAAGGCTGGTGGAACTGGGTGATGATGAAGCTGGTAAACGAGCGTTGCTCACTTTTGAGGCGCCACAGATAGTAGACCGTGCTGTCCTTTTCCACATACGGGCCATAGAACTTGCCATGCTTCAGTGCTTTGATCCGGGCATAATTCAGGGTGTTGGTCGATTTTGCCGAAGTGGTTTGCTTGAGGGTATAAATACCTTTTGCGCTTCGACGTAAACCGGTGGTTGCCCCTTTGGTGACCAACACCCGGGAGCGCAGCTCCTTTTTATTGACCCCGTAGTGCCTGGCCAGCTTTTGGGCGGGGGTACACCCCGCCAGCATAAGCAATACCAGGCATATGGGAAACAGCCGGAGAACGCGTAAATCGAAAGTTGAAGGCACACCAGATGTATTAATGAAGGACAAACTTACTGGATATCATCTTTATGCACTTCACGGAAAATCTATTGGTGTTCCGTTTATCTTGTGGAGAAATCCACCACTTCTATGCGCCAATTCCTCTTACGACGTCGGGCCACTTTTGATCCTGTCCGTTTTCAAGGGTACGGGCGTCACCGAAACTACTTCGAAGGTTGGTATTTCAAGATCGTAGTGCCCGAGCAAGACCTGGCCTTCGCTTTCATTCCGGGCATCAGTTTTGGTGCTGATGGCTCGGGGCACGCCTTTTTGCAGGTGCTGGATGGGGTAGGAGCCAGCTCTGCCTACCATCGGTACGAGACGTCCGCTTTTCAGCCTGCTGAAGATCGCTTTCATTTGCGGCTGGGCCCACACGTTTTTGCGCAGGACCGCCTTGTGGTCTCGTTACCAGACTTACAGGTAGACCTGCATTTTGAGAGCGTCCATCCCTGGAAACGACGTCCGTTAGCGCCTGGAATCATGGGTTGGTATGGTTTTGTGCCACGAATGCAGTGCTACCATGGTCTCGTGAGCTACCACCACCAACTGCGGGGTAGTATTGTAGTCGGTGGCGAAAAATATGATGCCCAGGGAGGTGTCGGCTATACCGAAAAAGACTGGGGAAGTGGGTTCCCGGAAGCCTGGGTGTGGTGCCAAAGCAATCACTTGTCCGGGACGGACAAACCTGCGAGCCTGATGGCGAGCGTGGCGAAAATTCCGTGGTTAGGCAGCTCGTTTACGGGTTTTCTAGCCACCTTTCTGTTCGAGGGAGAGGTGCACCTGTTTACGACTTGGGCGCGGTCGCAGGTGCAAACAGTTTTTACGGAGGCAGGGGAGGTGCAGCTTATATTTTCCGCTCCCGGCAAACGATTGGAGGTTACCGGCAAACCCGCCCCGGGAGGCGATCTCCTCAGCCCGGTAACCGGGCAGGCCATGACTGGGAAGATCAACGAAAGTCTGCAAGCGGAACTCGGGGTACGCTTCTTCCTCGAGGAAGTACTTTGCTACGAAGGCACCGCCCGTTGGGCGGGGTTGGAAGTATCGGATCGGGCGAGGGAACTATTGTAGCTCCATTCTATAAACCAGGCTCCTGACGGCAGGACATGAAATTATTACCCACCCTGCAAGATGCAAAGGCAGCCCTTATTGTTCTCTACCCGCTTTTATGCTGGAGTAGTCGAGAAATTCAATATTCCCCGATCCGCAAATTAATCAGGATTACTGCCTGGTTTACTCTTCGCGAAGCATCCGGCGCAGGATCTTACCTACGTTGGATTTAGGCAGTTCGTCACGGAATTCGACCGCCTTGGGTACTTTGTAGCCCGTGAGATTCTCACGGGAGTAAGTGATGACTTCTTCTTCCGTAAGGGACGCGTCTTTTTTCACGACGAATACCTTAACCACCTCGCCTGACTTTTCGCTGGGGATACCGATGGCGGCACACTCCAATACCTTGGGGTGACCTGCAAGCACATCTTCTACTTCGTTGGGGAAGACGTTGAACCCGGAAACGAGGATCATGTCTTTTTTCCGGTCTACGATCCGGAAAAAACCGTCTTCAGACATCATGCCGATGTCCCCGGTCTTCAGCCAGCCGTCGGCAGTCATAACTTCTGCTGTTGCTTCAGGACGGTTGAGGTACCCCTTCATTACCTGCGGGCCTTTGATCTGAATCTCTCCCCGTTCTTCCGTGGTCGCAACGCGGTTTTCGTCTTCATTCCAAACGCGCATGTCCGTACTCGGAAGCGGTACACCGATGGTACCAATACGCATGTTGTTGTTCAGGGGGTTCATGCTGGCCGAGGGGCTGCTTTCGGTGAGTCCGTATCCTTCGCTGAGGGGAACACCGGTAAGCTTCTGCCATGCCTCCGCTACGGGACGCTGGACAGCCATACCTCCGCCTACAGCGATGCGCAGGTGCCGGAAGTCGAGAGCCTTGAACGAGGGGTTGTTGATCATGGCGTTGAACAAGGTGTTCACCCCGGTAAGCCCGGCAATTCGATTGTCCTTAAACGCGTCCACTACCGTTTTCATGTCGCGCGGATTAGTAATCAGCACGTTGCAAATACCGTGCGAGAATATGGCAACAGAGTTGACGGTGAAGGCAAAAATATGGTAGAGAGGAAGTGGGCACAGCATGCGTCCGTCACCGCCTTCTTCCAGCAGCTGGGTCATCCAGGCTTTGGATTGCAGCGCGTTGGCTACGAGGTTGGCGTTAGAGAGCATGGCTCCTTTAGATACACCGGTTGTTCCTCCAGTGTACTGCAAGGCGATGGTGTCTTCGGGCTTGGACTCAAATTCCGGGAGCTTGTACTTAGCTCCCTCATTGATTGCCGTTTTGAAAGTAACGGCATTGGGCAAGTTGTACTTCGGGACCATCTTCTTTACCCGGCGCACGACGAAGTTCGTGATGGCTCCCTTAACCGTGCCGAGTAGCTCACCAATTGAAGTGGTGATTACGGTCTTGATTTCGGTGTCGCCAATGATCTCCTCAAGGCTGCTGGCAAAGTTTTCACAGATGAGGACTGCACTTACACCGGCATCAGTAAACTGATGCTTCATTTCTCTCGGTGTGTACAGCGGGTTGGTATTCACGATCACGAGTCCCGCTTTCAAAAGACCATGCAGTGCAATGGGGTATTGCAGCAGGTTAGGCATCATCAGTGCGACCTTGTCTCCTGGCTGTAGTCCGCGGTAATGCAAGTACGCTCCGAACGCAGTAGACAGTTTGTCGAGCTCCCGGTAGCTGATGGTTTTGCCCATACAAGTGAAGGCAGGTTTATCACCGAATTGCTTCATAGCGTTAGCCAACAGGTCTTTCAAGGAGCTGTAAGCTGCAGTATCTACATTGGCGGGGATTCCTGCGGGGTATTGAGCAAGCCAGGGGCGCTGGTCAGACATGGGTTGATCGTTTTAAGCTTTAAATTTGGTCGAAAGTACAAAAATAGTACTGATCCTTACCCCGAGAATGACTGATTCTGCAGATGGTTTGCACTTCTTTGCGAAATTTCGCTCGTCTTCGAGGTTGGCGGTGACTAAAAACCTAAACTCAGCGATAGCCCTGCGGGTAGGGGGCTTCTGACCCGGTAATGGAGACTAGGTTTAGCGTCTACGGAAAGGCATGGAAAAAGGACCGCTGAAGTTGAGACGTGAGAAATTCAATTCGAATTTCCCCGATTGCTTGCCTGCATCAATGGTAATAGTACGGTCGTAAGCAAAGTCAGCCTGATCGGCGGCTCCTTCAACACGCTGAAAATTTTGATTACGAATACTCAATTTGCGGTTTTGAGCCAGTTCCGTTAGCTCCATTTCCTTCAGTTTGTATCCCCGGGCATCGACTACGTGCCGGGTGGCAAATCGATTGTCCTTGCCGGTCAGAATATAAGATTCGCCCTCGGTGGCCAGGTCAAGGTCTTTGCTGAAAAAGACGGCGTTTCCCATCACCATTTCCTGCAGGATGTCGAAGCGGGCGGGGATTTTGTATCGCTCTTCGATGAAAGATAAAGGCTCCGCGGTGTAATCCCCGTTTAGACGATTGATGACGAAAAAGGAGTCAGGACGAATCAGCGCCCGAGCACCTTCGAAGCCAAACTTCTTAACCGCGATCCAAATGGCTTTATCGCGCTCTACGCGGATCACGGCGGTGCCGCCAATATTAAACTGTTCACTCTCGACCTTAACCCTGGCTTTGCCTTCAAGGTACTGGGCAGAGAAACGATTGTCTTCAAGACCACGGATGACCTTCGACGATTTGCGCGATATCGAGATGCCGTCGCGGCCATCCTCGCCGCGCATTTTTTTGTTGCAACCAGCGGCAAGGAGCAGGACGGAAAGAGCAAAGAGGACTAATCGCATGGCAGAAAATTGTAAACAGCTGCAGGAGGATAATTTGGGTGGAAATAGCCGGTGGTTAGGTAACCTTCACCGGTAGAGGTTTGGAGGCGACTGTTAGCTACCCGTTTCGGTCATTTTTCGCCGCAGGACAGATGATTTACTGCCGGCAGCTTTAGCTCTGGCGTAAGCTTTGGCAGCAGCGGCTTTGTTGCCTGACTTTTTCAGGGCATCCCCCAGTAACTCAAGGAACAGGGCGTTGGTATTAGCCGGTGTGTCGTAGCTCCGCAGGGCAGCGGCATCGCCGCTGTTCTGCAGCAGAAAGCCAAGGGGAGAGCCGGCTCCTCCGGGGATGTGGCTAAGGTCAATGTCCGGGTTTGGCGCGCCGGCCTCGAGGCCGGCCAGGGCATTACTGAGCGTCTCGAGCTGTTTGGTCGCTTCCGGCTGACTGCTAACCATGATTTGTGCCTGATCCAGGAGCGCGTTGGCTTCACCGAAATTGGCCCGCAGGGCTTCGCCCAGCGCATACTGAACGTAGACGACAGGACGGTTGGGGAAAATATCGAGGGCCTCTTCGGCATACTTGCGCAGCTCCGTGATCTGATTGTCCAGGTAGAGGGTGGCGAGTAGTTGCTCCCATACGGGGTAGACCGTGTCGTCCAGGTCGAGGGTAGCCCGGTAAGCTTCGGCAGCTTTAGTAAGCTGGCCAGTGTGGAAGTAGAGGTCTCCCTGGATGGCGGCGGCCTTTGCCTCGTCGGGATGAACGCGACGAAGCTCGGCGGCGAGGGCCATGGCTCTTTGTCCCATGCCTGCATCCTGCGTCCGCGCCCCTGCACCGCCCTGCTGGGCAACTTGCTGGACCAGGGGCAGGATCTTGCCGATCTTCAGGTCGATGTCTACGTCCGTACGGGCGAGTAATTTCAGTAATTCATCCTCATCTCCTGCTGCAGCGGGCTGAGCAGAAACGTCCTGCAGCGCAATTTGTGCCCTGACGTCTGCTGGCTGGAGCCTTAGAATTTCTTCATAGGTCTTGCGCGCTTTGCCCGACTCTCCCTGGCTTTGGTAAAAGCCTGCCAGCAGGTGTCGGTTGTTGAGCTGGCCGGGCTGGGCTTTGATGAGTTCTGTCAACTCTTTTTCGGCGCGTTTCATGTCACCCTGGCCGAGGTAGAGCGCGTGCTTACGCCGCGCTAATTCCTGGTTAACTCCGATGCGTTCTTCTAACTGATTGTAGACAGAGATGGCTCCCTTAATGTCCTGAGCACGGACCAAAAATGCTGCCTGTTCCAGGTAGTAGGTCTCCGCACCGGGGTTTTGCTTGATCAACGCGCCATATAAGGCTGCACCCTCTTTGTAGAGACCGCTGGATTGGTACAGTTCGGCCAGGAACGCAGCGTATACCTCATTGGGACGCTTCGCGTAGGCCTTCTTCAGGGCATCTATGGCGCCATCGGTGTTTCCGGAAGCGTAGAGCAATCTGCCCAGCTCGAATTGTAGGGCGTCATTTTCCGGTGCTGCTTCAATGAGGGCTTTAAAAAGCTCAATGGCTTTATCCGTTTTTCCAAGCAAGGCTTCGCGCTTGGCTTCGATGTAGCTTTTTTCAAACTGGATGGTCTCAGGCGTCACGGAGCCAGGCTGTGCGGCAAGTGGCAGGGCAAAGAGAAGACCGAAAATATAGAGTAGTTGGCGCATAACGCGAGGATAGAGTTCCTACAAGTAACGTCACGGGAAGAATGAGTGTTGCTTCCAGTAAGTAAGCATCGCGTTACTTTATGATGGCGGTAAGAGAAATGGAGGGGTACTCCCTGCCATTGACCGTGTGACGATGGCAGGGTTTACGTAGTGAAACCAACGGTCGGGCCTAAAACAAGTTGACAGCTACCCGGTGTTGGATAGCTGTCAACTAAAGATTTCCGTTAAGGGGGCGCTTGGCTTAATCGACCGTCGTCACCTTCATCATATTGGTGCGGAAACGGGCGGCGAGCGGCATAGAGCCGGTATTGATGATGAGGTCACCAATTTCTACGCGGTTGTTCTCCAACAAAATCTTCGTGATGTCTTTTACCGTTTGATCGGTGCTGGTTTCATCATCGTAGTGGTAGCAACGTACGCCCCAACAGAGGTTGAGCGTGGCCAGCATGTGGTGGAGATCGCTGAAGATGTAGATTTTTGACTTGGGCCGGAAGGAGCTTAGCTTAAAGGCAGTATAGCCAGACTTGGTAATACCGACGATGGCACGGGCGCCGAGGTTCTGGGCTGCCCAGGCGGCAGCCGAGCAGACAACATCACTGATGAACGTGCCACTCTTGTTGTTGGCTTTCGGACGCTTCATCCCGATCTCGTACATCTTTTCCGCTTCGTGGATAATCCGGTTCATCGCCTCTACCACCAGCGCAGGGTGGCGGCCGACGCTTGTCTCACCAGAGAGCATCACGGCGTCAGTACCATCCAGTACGGCATTGGCAACGTCTGTTACCTCCGCCCGGGTTGGTCCGGGGTTGGTGATCATGGAGTCCATCATCTGTGTGGCAACGATCACCGGACGGGCCCGCTGAATACACTTGCGGATGATGGTCTTTTGCAGAATTGGCAGTTCCTCCATGGGTACCTCGATGCCGAGGTCACCACGAGCCACCATAATGGCATTGGAGTGCTTGATGATCTTGTCGATGTTCTCGATAGCCTCCGGCTTTTCGATCTTGGAGATGATCTTGGCGGGGTGGCCAGCTTCCTCAATCAGCTTCTTGAGTTGTTTGCAGTCGTTGTGGTGACGGACAAAACTCAAGGCGATCCAGTTGACCGGCTGGGTCAGGATATACTTAAGGTCCCGGTGATCCTTCTCCGTCATGCTCGGGAGGCTGATCTTGGTATTAGGAAGGTTGACTCCTTTGTTAGACTTGAGCGTACCGCCGAAAAGCGTCTTGAGTTTAACGGTGTCCTTACCATTGGTTTCTACTACTTCAAAGACAAGAGTGCCGTCATCTACAAGGACGCGTTCTCCAACGGTTACATCCTGTGCAAACTGGGGGTAGCTCATGTAAACGCGCTCGGCGTTGCCGACACATTCGGTATTGGTAAAGGTTACAATTTGTCCTTCTTCAACGGGAAGGCCTTCGCCTTCCATCTTGCCGACCCGGAGTTTCGGCCCCTGGAGGTCCGCCAAAATGCTGACGTGCGTCTTGAGCTCTTTGTTGAGGGCGACAATGTTTTGAATTACTTCGCCGTGTACCTCGTGGCTACCGTGGCTGAAGTTGAGGCGGAACACATCTACCCCTGCTTCAATCAGGCTGCGAAGCCCATCTTTGGAGCTACAGGCGGGGCCAACGGTGGCAACTATTTTCGTATTCTGGTGGTCAGTGATCTGCATCATGGGGGGATAGTGTAGAAATTACAATAATTCAATTCTCCCCAAAGGTACGGAAATAGGCATTCATTGTTAACCTTGTTTTCTTGATGATCCTTTTAGCCCCTCCGAAAGGTTCATTTATCTACACGCCGAGGTCTTCACGCTTTACTTTCAGTGATTTGTTGGCGTGCGTGCGCAGCAGGTTATCCCAGAGATAGGTAAGGGCACCTACGGCTTTGCCGGCGGCACTTTCTGCGGTGAACATCGGAAAAATCCGGCCGTGACTGTAGATCAGGAAAGTCATGGCCATCAGGTTGCCGTTTTCGTCCTGAACGGCATGCGTCCCGCCCCAGCTGCGGTGAAGTACCTGGTACATCAGGCGTTGCATGGCGTGGTATTTCCACTCATTCTCGGCGGTGTTGCCGTTTACTTCGAGCCAGAAGTCTGCCAGTCGCTCAGGCTTAAAACTGGACGCCGGCCGCAGGCCGGCAGCTTCTGCCCGGATAAGCCCTTCGTGGTATTCCGGTGAAAAATCACCGATGATCTCTTCGTAGTCCTTATCGAGTAGTAAGGCCGTTCCCGGAGCTGCGTCTACAACGAAGCGGCCGGGATTTTTGGGTACGGAGGCAGGCTCTACTACCAGGTTGCCATTGCGGTATGCCGGAGGGATAGCGTCCCAGAAGGATTGAATACGTTTTGGACTAAGGGCGCGTACAGTATACACTGCCAGCTCGGGCAGGAGACGTGGTTGCTCCAGCGATTGCCGTCCCCACCAGTTTTTTACTTTTGGTAACGGCATGACGCTAACCCAGCTTTCGTCTTCCTCTTCTACCAGGAAGTCCCAGTCTTTCGCAGTCGCGTTCAGGAACCAATCGTAGCCATAGATGCTTCCGTTGGTTGCGAAGTGAACACAACTGTTGTATAGTTGCTTGGCCTGTTTGTCCAGGTCGTCAGCGGTTAAGTGGCGGATATTCATGGCTAAGGAAATGCAGGGCTTGTACATATTGTTGTCGTGCTACGGTAAAGCTTAACGCAGGGCCCGGTGGCAGGTGCAAGGGAGAGGATCAAGAATCAGCGCTCGCGTTGTCAGATAAGCACTTACTTTTAGTGCATGAAAAAAGTTATTGGTTTTGCCGCGATGCTGGCCGTCGGTGGAATTTTTGGCTATGCCATCGCCCACTTCTTCCTGGCTGATGAAGGTCCATCCACCAGTAGTTACCCCGATTATTATGCCTGGATAGTGCTCTTGTTGCTCCCCGTGATGTATTTCATTGTCGTTGGATGGCATGAACTTGGCCACGTACTGGCCGGAAAGCTGGAAAACTTCACCTTTCACAGTTTTACCGTTGGCCCATTTGCCTGGAAGCGGGAGGGTGACGGCTCAATCGGCTTTCACTGGAATCGTAACCTGAATGTATCCGGAGGGGTGGCCATTATGCTTCCGGAGGGTGACGATAACCTGGCCCATCGTTTTGCCCGTTATGCTGCAGGCGGCCCTATTTCATCGGTGGTGTTGGGCCTGCTTTGTTGGGGTTTACACGAGCTGTTGCCGGAAGGCAACTTCTTTAAGCTGATGGTACTGGCCATTGGACTCCTTTCCGGCATGATCTTTATCGCAACTGCTATCCCATTCCGGTCAGGGGGCTTTGCCAGTGACGGACTGCGAGTACTCTCCCTGATGCGGGGTGGGGAAGATGCCGTTGCGGATCTGGCGGTTTTGCAGGCGATGGGCGTACTTAGGTCAGGACGTTCCTATGATCAGCTGCCGATTGATCAGTTCGCGGCAATGGAGCAGAATGAAAGCATTCCCGATACGCAGAAGATTACGGGCCAATACTATCAATACCTATATCACTTGTCTCAGGATGAACTGGACCTTGCTGAGGAGAAGTTGAATGCCGCGATTGCTAAGCTAGACAGTTTCCCAAAAGGCATGGAAGGTGGTTTTTACCTGGAGTTGGCGCTCTTCCACGCTAAATACCGTGGTGACCTGGCGGCGGCGGAAGCTGCCATGGAAAAATTCGAGCCAAACCCGACCATCGAGAAAATGTCGCTGGCCCTGACGCGGGCAGCCATTGCCGAGCTTCAGGGGGCTCCCGAGCAGGTACAGGCTGAGTTGCCAGCCATTGAGGCTGGCCTGGGCCGAACGTTAAATCAGAGCAGGGTCCCGGAGATTCGGGAGTGGCTCAACGCCTGGCGGGCGGGAAAGAAGACAACTGCTTAATCGACTTTTTTTGCTTCCGTGTGTTATAAAATTGCGGGGACCGGAAAAGGGTGCCAGCTAAACTTTCAGACTATGACTAAGATTCAGCAATTTACCACCAGCATTAACTGCGGTAGTTGTGTACGCACCGTAAGTCCGTTTCTTGACGAAGTGGAAGGAGTTACTATTTGGCGCGTTGATGTAGAGGACGAGCGGAAGTTGCTCACGGTAGAAGGATCTGCCAGCCAGGAAGCCATTGTGCAAATGGTGGAGGAGGCTGGTTTCGATATCGCGCCGCTGGCGAGTGTATCATAGATCATCCTGGGAAAGCCCCAGTCCATTAAGTGCTTTGGATCATCCGGTCGCCCGTGCCGCGGGGGTTCGTCTCTACGTTAAGCGGGATGACCTTTATTCTCCGCGTCCGGGGACCGCATTTCAGGGTAATAAAGTGCGGAAGCTTTTACCGCTGTTAAAGCGCATGGCTGCGTCGCCCGACCAGCCACTATTGGTAAGTTTCGGAGGGGCGTACAGTAATCACCTTTCCGCATTGGCCACTGCCGGCCAACTGTACAAGGTACCCGTAGTCATCTTCGTACGCGGAGAGGAAGTGCATAATGCTCAACTAGACCGGGCGGTAGCGGATGGTGCCGTCCTGATCAGACTTTCCCGGCAAGCTTACCGAAAGAAAACCGATAAAGATTGGCTCGCGGCGCAGCGAGCTGAATTAGCTGTTCGGTTTGGGGTGCCGGAGGAATTGGTCTGGTTTATTCCCGAAGGAGGGACTTCGGCTGAAGGTGTCAGAGCTATGGGGAGCTTGTATCGTGAAATAGCGGAACAGCTAACGCGCACCCCGGATTACATTTGCCTTAGTGCCGGTACCGGAGGTACTGCCGCAGGACTCATCCTGGGGGCAGATCAGCACACTAGGGTTGAAGTATTTCCCGCCTTAAAGGGAAATTGGATGAAAGCTGAGATTGGGGCTTGGTTGCCTCCTGGGCACCCGGTAGAATGGTCGTGTGTCTCAGCTTATCATTTTGGTGGCTACGGGAAGTTTCCTCAGTCCTGGATTAGGGCTTCGCCCGGACTGGCGAAGCAGGCTTATATTGGTCCTCACTTACCACCTTTAGAACCAGTGTACACCGCAAAGTTATTTACGGGAGTATTGGATCGTATTGAAAAAGGGAGGTATCCTGAAGGCAGCACTGTTGTTATTGTCCATACCGGAGGGATTTATTAGCTGCCTCATTTTGAGTCGCCTTGTACAAGCTGTCGCAGCCTCGTTCATCCATGAAATGGTCTGAACAATTCTACTGGAAAGCATTTGTTACTTATGTACTAACTTTATGGATGTAACTTTTCAGCCCAAATAGTCACTTCATTATGCCCCAATACCAGATAAAAGTAAACGGTGAAACGCGTACCGTAGACGTTAGCCCAGATACCCCTATGCTGTGGGTGTTGCGTGATGAACTCGGCCTTGTTGGCACCAAGTTTGGCTGTGGTGCCGGAGCTTGTGGTGCTTGCACTATTCATATAGATGGCATCGCTATGCGGTCTTGTCAGACGCCCATCAGTCAGATGAACGGCGAGGCAGTCACAACGATAGAGGGCCTCAGTGAACAAGGAACCCACCCCGTACAACAAGCCTGGCTGGAACACGATGTGCCGCAGTGTGGCTACTGTCAGGCAGGGCAAATCATGTCTGCTGCTTCTCTGCTGAACAACAGTCCTGATCCCTCAGACGCTGAGATTGATGCCGCGATGAGTGGCAATATTTGTCGTTGCGGGACTTACACCCGTATCCACGCAGCCGTGAAAACGGCTGCCACTAAAATGAGCTAGCAACCGTCAACGCCCGCTTCGCTTGCTCTCAACAACCGTATCCGTTCAGATTCTTATAGAATAATCGGTTGTCCTCCTCTAACCAATCGTTCCGTACCGGAACAGTAAAATATCAATCCGATGTCTAACTCCCGCAGATCATTCCTGAAAGTTACTGCCGCCGCTGGTGGCGGAATGTTCCTTGGTGTAACCTGGCTAACCTCCTGTGAGTCTAAGCCTGCCGCAATGGCGGAATCCGTGAAAGTGCCCCAGCTGGAAATGCCTGAGCAATGGATGGAAGTCAATGCTTACATCAAAATCGGTGATAATGGAGTGGTGACCATCGTTAGCCCTAACCCGGAAATTGGTCAGAATGTCAAGACGTCCATGCCAATGCTGATTGCGGAGGAGTTGGATGTTGACTGGGACCAGGTGATGGTAGAACAAGGTAAGCTGGATACCGAAAACTTTTCGCGCCAGTTAGCTGGCGGAAGTCAGTCCATCCGGGTAGGTTGGGAACCCCTGCGCAAGGCGGGCGCCACGGCCCGCGCTTTGCTTGTCTCCGCTGCAGCAACTAAGCTGGGAGTACCAGCCGACGAGCTGCGGACTGAGAAAGGCATTGTTTACCATGACGCCTCCGACCAGCAAATTGGTTACGGTGAGCTAGCCTCGGCGGCTGCGGAATTGCCCATTCCCGAAGACGTAAAACTCAAAGACCCTGCTGACTTCACCATCATCGGCCAAGGGAAAAAGAACGTAGATGCCCGCAAAATAGCGACCGGAAAGCCACTCTTTGGGATCGACCTCCAACGAGAAGGCATGTTGATTGCGGGCATTGTTCATCCACCCGCATTTGGCATGCGCCTGAAAAGTGTGGATGCTTCTGCGGCGGAGACAATGCCAGGCATCAAACAAGTGGTTACCATTGATGCTGCTCCGGAAGGTTTTGACCGGCAATGGTCAGATACCAATGCCTTCCCCCAGCTCGTTGCGGTTGTCGGAGAGAAAACCTGGCAGGTTTTCCAGGCAAAGAAAGCACTGAAGATAGAGTGGGAGCAGGCTACACCAGCTGAGAGCTCGTCCGACCATCGTGCCAAATTAGAAAGCCTACTGGCAACCGGAAAGCCTGAAGAAGGCCGCCGCGATGGAGATCCCGAAGCAGCTTTCGCTGCTGCAGCCAAAGTGGTGGAAGCAACTTACTCCGCTCCGTTCCTGCCGCACAACACAATGGAGCCGATGAACTTCTTTGCTGATGTTACCAGCGAGCGGGCTATTCTTTCCGGGCCTATTCAAACCCCCGAATTCCTGGAGAAGACCCTGGTTAGTGTGCTGGATTTGCCCGCCGAAAAGATTGATATCGACATGACTCGTATGGGGGGGGGCTTCGGGCGTCGCCTGTATGGCCACTTTGGCGTTGAAGCGGCCCTGATTTCTAAGGCCGTCGGTGCTCCAGTAAAACTAGTCTACACCCGTGAAGATGACATGACGCAGGGTACGTACCGGCCAGATTACCTGGTGAAGTACCGGGCTGGTCTGGATGCTGACGGAAATCTGATCGCTTTCCATGTACGTGGAACCGGCACGAACGGAAGCCCTGTATTTGCGAATCGTTTCCCTGCGGGAACGGTGGACAACTACCTTGCGGAAAACCTAAGTAGCCCATCTAACGTCAGTACTGGCGCCTGGCGGGCACCCCGGTCTAACTTCATCGCGGGGGCTGAGCAGTCTTTCCTGGATGAAGTAGCGGAAGCAGCTGGTAAGGACCCCATCGATTTCCGCCTCGAGTTGTTTGATCGGGCGATTAATAACCCCGTTGGCGAGAATAATGATTACGACGCCGAGCGCTATGCTGGTGTATTACGTCAGGTCAAAGAGCAGGCTGGCTGGGAAAACGAGTCTGGTAAAAACCGTGGCGTTGCAGCTTACTATTGCCATAATTCCTACGTGGCTCAGGTCCTCGATCTTGAGCTGGACTCCCGGGGTAACCCCCGGGTGGAGAAGGTGTACTGTGCAGTAGACTGTGGTCTTGTGGCAAACCCTGAAGGGGCCCGTAACCAGGTAGAAGGAGGTATCGTTGATGGTATCGGCCACGCGCTTTATGGCGCACTTACCTTTACGGATGGTAAGCCAGACCAAGAAAACCTGGACACTTATCGCCTGATCCGCCACAGCGAAGCACCTAAATCCATCGATATCACCTTCGCTGATAACGGCATTGCTCCTACGGGACTTGGTGAGCCTTCACTACCTCCAATTATGGGCGCACTGGCTAATGCTATGTACAAGGCTACCGGTGAGCGGGTGTATGACCAGCCGTTTATCAGTGGGTTGAAGGGTTAAACCTGTTGCGCCACTTAACTGCATGAGGAAAAGAGTATCCGGGGATTCCCTGTGGTAACACTCTACCTGTATGATTGACATATTGATTGGATGCGTGAGGTATAAGTGGCAAATGTCACTTACTAGTTATTATGATTAGTCTGTCGGAGAAACATGGTCTGCAGGCAGCGCTTAGGCGCTGGCTTGACGACTAAGTTGCAGCTTGTTCTACGATTACCCCGAAATACCAGAGGTAAAATAATAGTAGGACACAGCCTTCCCAGCGCGTGATCTTACGGTTATTACTCATGACACCGAGGAGAATCGTCATGGCTATCATGAGTGGTAAGTAGGTCGTGATGATGTCTGAGGGAATAGAAAGCTCGCCAAAAAAGCGAGGGATTGCCATTACGATAAAGGTATTGAATACGTTCGAGCCAAGGGCGTTACCGACGGCGATAGAGGCCTTACCCTTGCGCGCTGCAGCAAGGCTGACGGCAACTTCCGGGAGGCTGGTACCGATGGCCACCGCCGAAAGAGCAATTACCGAGGGAGCAATGTTGAGGATGGTGCTGATTTCAGTGATGGCGCCAATTACCCAGCTGGCGGAGAGACTGACTACCGCTCCGGCAACAAACAGTAAAACGTAGTCTTTCCAGCTGGCCCGGGGGCGATCTTCCTTGTCGGGGCGGTCTTGACCTTTAAGGCTGTAGGCTAGAAAGATGACGATGCCACCAAGAAAAAGGAAGGCCTCATAGAGTGACAGTTTGCCGTCGAATACAGCAAAGTAGAGCAGAAAAGCACTTCCCCAAAGGAAGGGAATGTCAATATGCCATAGGTTATACTCGAGGTCGATGTTTTTGACGACTACTGCGGTAAGCCCCAGGACCAGGGCAATGTTGGTGATGTTGGAACCAACTACGTTGCCAATGACGATCTCAGGAGTGCCGTCGAGGACGGCAACAATACTGGTGGCCAGCTCAGGTAAGGACGTTCCAAAAGCAACGATCGTTACCCCGATAATAAAAGGAGAGATGCCCAAGGAAAGTCCAATTCGTTCGGCGGCTTCCACGAATTTATCGCTCGCCCAGAGCAGGGCAACAATGCTGCCGACAAAAATGCCGAGTTGGATTAAGAGGTCTACTCCCATAGTGGCGGTAAAGGTACGCGAAGGGCGAAGATAGTAAAGGGCAAATGGAAGTTTATGGCAATGTAATCGAGGAGTGAGCGGCTACAAGGGATAAAGCGTCACCCGGCGATGGTTTGCTGACCATTTTTTACCCGGATGTGGTATTCGGCTAAGCACAAAACGATTGAGGGTTGTGCTAAATCTGATGTACCTTAAGCCCTGGCCAATCGGGCCTGTTGTACCCACTTTGCATTTTAATCATTCCCGGGCACCGGCGTCCGCGCCCTGAAAAATAGACCATGCGAGATTTTCGAAATAAAGTAGTTGTGATCACCGGAGCGGGTTCTGGTATCGGCCAGGAGCTGGCGATTCAATTTGCAGCCAAGGGAGCGATCCTCGCTCTGAATGACTGGAATGCCGATGCGCTTGCCGAGACCTGGGCTTTACTGCCGGAATCGGCTAGGGGACTACAGTCAGCATTTGACGTTGGTAGTCGGGAAGCAGTGGAAGCTTTTGCAAAGGAGGTTAGTGAACGGCTGCCCAGCGTAGATGTCGTGATTAATAACGCCGGTATGAGCTTGCCGCCTTCCCCGATCGTGTATTCAGAGGTGGAGGAGTACGAGCAGGTACTTCAGGTTAATCTTTGGGGGGTTATTTATGGTAGTCTGGCTTTCCTTCCCGCTTTGCGGTCGGGAGCGGGAGGTTGTCTTGTCAACGTAAGCTCGGTATTCGGGCTGATGGGCTTCCCCGGTTCGGCACCATATAACGTCAGTAAGTTTGGTGTGCGCGGTTTCACGGAAACCCTGAGGGTGGAGATGCAAGGGACAAACCTGCAGGTAATTTGCGTGCATCCGGGGGGCATTCGCACAAATATTGCGAAGAACGTAAAGTTCGACGATGCCGTAGAGCGGGAGCGCTTTGTCAAGCAGTTTGAAAAGCAAACACCCACAATGCCTGACCAGGCAGCAGCCGTCATCATCAAGGGGATTGAAAAGGGCAAAAACCGGGTGACGATTGGCAGCGACGCGCGTTTCATTGACCGGATCACTCGGCTCTTGCCGGCCTCCTACGAACGGATTCTGGCCAAGTGGCTCGATACCGATAAGTTTCTCAAGCCACCCAAAGGGAAGGCTTGATCATTTTGGCCTGGACTGTCGGAAAGCAGGGGCGCACAAAACCTAAAGGTGATAATGGGCTAAGACACGCTTGAACACGGTGCGAAGTGAAAGCTTTATTACCACCTTTGAACTGGTAACCAAACTATTAGCGAAAGAAAAATACTGCAACAGCTTTTCCACTTCGTAAAAAGTCGTATCTTTGCGGGCCGAAAGCGGAAAACCGCTCAAAGAATAAAGATATGCAGTCCGTAAAAGTCAGCGGTGAAATCCGCGAAAATCT
>CAZTTF010000374.1:0-4358 GCA_964616365.1 uncultured Lewinella sp.
AGATATGCCGCAAGTTCGTAGAACTGCACGGTGATCGTTACTACGGTGACGACAAAGCCATTGTGGGCGGGATTGGTAATATGGACGGCCAGTCGGTCGTTATCATCGGCCACCAAAAAGGGGTTAATACCAAGATGCGGCAGTACCGTAACTTCGGTATGGCTAACCCCGAGGGGTACCGTAAGGCGTTGCGTCTCATGAAGCTCGCCGAGCGTTTCGGCTTTCCGGTGATTACCCTGATCGATACTCCCGGGGCTTTTCCGGGTATCGAGGCTGAGGAGCGGGGCCAGGCAGAAGCCATTGCTCGCAACCTGTTCGAGATGGCGCAGCTGCGCGTGCCGATTGTTTGTGCCGTCATCGGTGAGGGGGCAAGCGGGGGTGCCATTGGTATTGGCCTGGGTGATCACGTGATGATGCTGGAGAATACCTGGTACTCCGTGATCAGTCCTGAAAGCTGTAGCTCCATCCTCTGGCGTAGCTGGGATTACAAAGAGCAGGCAGCTGAGGCGCTCAAACTCACGGCAAACGATATGCTCGGCTTCGGCATTATCGACGAGATCGTTAAAGAGCCGCAGGGCGGAGCCCACTCCTCGCCGGAGGAAATGGCCAAAAGCCTGAAGCGTCAGTTGAAAAAAGTAATTGCGACTTTGCAGGAAAAAGACGTAGATGCGCTGATCGAAGAGCGCATTGAAAAATACGCGGCCATTGGCCAGGTAGCTAATATCAGCTAAGCCGCAAAGCCTATGCTGAGCCAGCTCAAAGAACGTTTTTTTCGTCGCCGTCTGGAGTCGGAGACCCGCTCCGGTAAACCGGCTGCGCAACCCGTTAACCTGGGCAATGCCAAAAGCATTGTAGTGCTTTTCCCTGCCGATGATGCCGCCGACAGAAAGGTGGTAGATAAATGGCGGGATGGCTTTCGTAAGGCTGGTACAACGATCAGAATAGCGGGCTATTTTCAACAGGATATCGGTGAGACAGATTTTGGTTTTCCTGCCGTCACCGTAAGGCACCTCAACTGGTTCGGCGCGCCGCAGGGCGCCTCCGTAGACGCCTACCGGGCCCTCGATTGTGATATCCTGATCCGCCTGGGGAGGCAGGAACACCGGGAGCTGGACTTCCTGGCGGCCACCAAGTCGGCGCAAATCAAGGTGGGGCCTTATCAATCGGGGCAGTCTACCCCTTACCATTTACAGTTTGATGTTGAACGAGCTACCAGCCTAAAGGATCAGCTCGCCGCCATTGAACGCATTTTTAGCTTTACGAATGCTAGCAATAATGCCCCAGTTTAGCGGGACGGGCGTCGCCCTCATTACCCCGTTTACTGCAGAAAACGAAGTTGATTATCCCGCCCTGGGAGCAATCATTGATTACGTCATCGGCGGAGGCGTAGATTACGTGGTGTGCCTCGGTACCACCGGAGAAGCCATTACCCTGAGTGCTGATGAATGCCGCCGTATCCTGGATTTTACCCTGCGCCATGTAGATGGCCGGGTACCCATTGTCGCAGGCTTTTTTGGCGGGAATTATACAGACAAGCTGGAAAAGGCATTACGCACTTATAATTTTGACGGCGTAGCGGGGGTCATGTCCAGTAGCCCGGCCTACAGTAAGCCTCCTCAGGAAGGTATTTACCAGCATTTTATGCGGGTGGCAGATGCGAGTCCGCTACCATTAATCATATATAATGTTCCGGGGAGGACGAGCAGCAACGTACTACCCGAGACCATCTTACGGTTAAGCGAAGATTCCCAAAATTTTGCTGCAGTAAAGGAAGCAAGTGGTGTATTGAGCCAGTCTGTGGAGATCCTCAAGCACTGCCGCAAAGACTTTGGTGTCCTGTCCGGAGATGATCCTACAACCGCTGCCATCATTGCCATGGGAGGGCACGGAGGCATTAGCGTAATTGCTAATGCATTGCCGTCACACTTCAGCCGGATGGTGAATGCTGCTCTGGCCAGTGATTTTCCGACCGCCCGTCAGCTAAATTTCGATATGCTCGATATTCACCCATTGCTTTACGCAGAGGGTAATCCCGTGGGGATTAAGGCTGCCGTTTCCATGCTGGGCTTATGCCGCAATTACCTGCGTGTACCGCTGGTGCCCCTAAGTGAGCCCCGCAGAGAGCGATTACGCAAGTTACTTAGCTTAGTCCCGGATTTTTCACTGTAGCGGGGTAAGCAACTGGCGTTAACCAGCCTGCGACTAAGAGTAGTGGTGCATCATCTAACCCCGAGCGAAGTCGAAGTGACCGGGGTTCCAACTATTTCTTTTGCCTTGGTATTTCCCACTACTTACTACCCACTACCTACTACCCACTATTCCTCAGGCGCGTAGTTCCGGTTAATTCCAGGCAGGGTCAGTAGCGCAATCAATCCGATCAGGACGTTGCAACCAATGTTGATGGTGAAGAAGGAAATGTTGGACCAACTGAAAGCATTGAGTGCTTCAATTCCGTAAAGCTTTAGGGCTTCGCCCGTCAGGAAGTGGTAAGTACCCATCCCTCCAGGACTGGGAATGACAATGCCCCAGCCTCCGGAGACAAAGGTGACGAGTGAGGGCTCAATCCCCAGGTGCGTAGTAGGGGAGAAGGCGAGGATAACGAACCAGGTCATTAAAATGTACATCAACCAGATGTTGATGCTGTGCAGCACAAACAGGGAAGGGTGTTTGACTTTGGCCACGGTTTGCAGCCCCTCGCCAAAACCCTTGATGATGCCGATTACCTTCTGGCCAATTGTACTTTCCATAATGGCTTTACGTTGCCACCAGGCGATGCCGAGGATGAGTACGGCGGCGATGCCGCCGATCAAGGCCAGGGTCTTGAGGGTGTCGACCTTGTCTCCAATGTCTGCCAGCTCCAGGGCACGGTTCCAGAGTGTTTCGCGGCCAAGGAGCAAGGCTATTCCGGTAATGAGGAGGAGGAAAATGACGTCTACCGTACGGCCAACGACTACCGTACCGATCACGCGCTCAAGGCTGATTTTTTCGTAGCGGGACATGGCTGCAGGGCGTACGATTTCGCCAAGGCGGGGGAACCCAAGGTTCGCGAAGTACCCAAGGTTGATGGTGAGAAAGGCGTTGACTAGCCGGGGTGTTTTGCCGAAGGTACTAAGCATCATGTTCCAGCGGATCGCGCGGCTCAGGTTACTTACGGAAAAGGCTACCAGCGTCATGAGTAACCAAAAAGTGCTGGCTCCCCGAAAGTCAGCTACCAGTTTGTCAAGCAAAGAGCATTCATCATCAGGGACGCCGTCGAGGCGGCACTGCTCGAGGTAAGCAGCCTGCTGGCTGCGGTACATCAGGTAAAGAATACCCGCGCCCACTCCCACAAAAAGGAGAAAGCGCAGCACGTTGAGTACTTGCTTGTTCATCTTGCAAAGGTAGATGGACCAAGCGAAAAATATGTTGCCTGATTGCTTCGTGAAATACCCGGCGAGGCTACATGAAGCGGGCTAGTCCAGATTTCATACTTGAAACCCTGGCGTTCTGTCACAAAAACGCAAGAAACGACGGAAACTATCGAACCATTTAAAGTTTCCAACGTCTATGAGGCGTGAATGAAAATGAAACTATAAAAGAGAAGCTGGTCCAGACGGCGAACGACATGTTCATGCGGTTGGGGATCAAGAGCGTCAGTATGGACGATATTGCCCGAGAGATGGGGGTGTCGAAAAAAACGATCTACGCGCTTGTTGACAACAAGCAGTCGCTGGTCGAGCTCGTCGTTGAGAACGATGCCTGCAAAGATATCGAGGTGCTTACGGCCAACCACCTAGCGGCTCGTGATGCCATTGATGAGTTCCTTCGTAACAGCAGGTACTTCATCCGGCAAATGCGGCAGATTTCTCCGGCTACCATGCGTGACCTGCAGAAATACTACCCCAACGTCTGGAAAGAGCAGGTAGAAGCACATCACGATGAGTTTCGTCATTCCATTGCTGCTAACCTGGAGCGCGGTATGGAAGAAGGGTTATACCGTAATGATCTGGATAGTGACATTATCGCCCGGCTCTATGTCGGCTCCATGATGTCCATCATTGACCGAACTATTTTCCCTGCAACGGATCGCCCGTTGATTGACATTATCTCTGAACACGCCCGTTACCACTTTAATGGTATTACCAACCAGTTTGGTCGGGAACGCCTGGAGCTATACCTCCGTGAGGAGGAACTCGATTAAAATCACTCATCACCCCGGAAGTAACTACTCCAATTACCCCCTTATAGATGAAAACAATACGCACTTTTTTACTCTTGTTGCTGGCCGTCTCTGCGGCGCTTCCGCTCGCCGCACAGGAGGCTACCGTCTTCAGCCTCAAGGAGGCTGTTGATTATGCCATGACCAATGCCAATGCCAT
>CAZTTF010000375.1:0-11062 GCA_964616365.1 uncultured Lewinella sp.
CCGAGGAGACCGGTATCGCTTTTATCAATACCGTGACCGAAGATGAAGACTTCAACGTCCTTTCTTACCGCCTTTTTTACAATGGTGCCGGAGTAGCGATTGCCGATCTGAATGGTGACGGCCTTAACGACCTGTACTTCGCCGCTAACCAGGGACCTAACAAGCTCTACCTCAATGAAGGAGCTTTCAAATTCCGGGAAGTTCCGGGCGCGGCCGCAGGTGCCATGGCCTGGTCAACCGGAGTCACGGCCGTTGACATCAATGCGGATGGGCGGCAGGACCTTTACGTCTGCAACTCCGGCAAGTCAGACGGCAGTGAACGGCAAAATGAGCTTTTCATCAACCAGGGCAATGACGCTGATGGTAACCCGACCTTCGTAGAAATGGCTGATGCCTATGGTCTGAATGACAACGGATTCTCCACTCAGGCTGCGTGGCTGGACTACGATAAAGACGGAGATCTGGATTGTTACCTGCTGAACAACTCTTACCTGAGTCCGGATAAAATCAACCCCAACGGAGAGAACCGTAACCTGCGCGACGACGCTGGCGGGGATAAGCTACTGCGCAACGACGCCGGTCCGGATGGCCACCCAATATTTACCGACGTAAGCGAAGAAGCTGGCATCTACGGCAGTAAGATCGGCTTCGGCCTGGGCAGTGGTCTGGGTGACATTAACGGGGACGGCTGGACCGACATCTACATCAGCAACGACTTTTGGGAACGCGATTACCTCTACATTAACCAACAAGACGGGACCTTTAAGGAAGACTTGATCAACCGGATCGACCATGTCTCGGTATCTTCCATGGGGTCTGACGTAGCAGACCTGGACAATGATGGCGACCTGGAGATATTCAGCACCGATATGCTGCCCAACGACAACCAGCGCCTCAAGGCCTCTACCCTTTTCGACAGCTACAACGCCAACAACATCAAATTTGCCGCAGAATACCACAACCAGATTCTGCAGAATTGCCTGCAACTCAACGACGGTACCGGCAACTTCCGGGAAATCGCCCACTACTCCGGCGTAGGCGCTACCGATTGGAGCTGGGGAGCCCTGCTCTTCGACCTGAACGCTGATGGCAATAAGGACATCTTCGTTGCCAACGGGATTTACCGGGACATTATGGACCTTGACTTTGCCGACTTCCTGGCAGATAAAGAGCAGGTAGAAAAAATGGTACGCGAAAAAGGCCGTTACGACTGGCGGGACTTTGTTGAAAAGCTTCCCCATAACGCCCAGCCCAACTATGCTTTCATTAATCAGGGAGACCTGCGTTTTGACAACCAGGCCGAGGCCCTCGGCCTCGGTAAACCAGGCTATTCCAACGGGGCCGCCTACGGCGACCTGGATGGTGACGGAGACTTGGACCTCGTGGTCAATAACGCCAACCAGCCCGCCGGCATCTACCGAAACGGTAGTGTCGAGGCCGGTAAAAACCATCTTACCGTCAAGCTTAAGGGGCCGGCAGCCAACCCCGATGGGGTTGGTACGAAAGTGACGGTGCGCTACAACGACCAAATCCAGGTACAGGAACAATACCCCAGCCGTGGTTTCCTTAGCTCCGTCGGCAAGGCACTTGCTTTTGGGCTTAACGACCACCGCGATCCGGTAGACGTTGTGGTAGAATGGCCGGATGGGAAAAAAAGTACCTCCGGACAGGTAGCCATTAACACCGTTCTGGAGGTTGATTACAGCCTGGCTTCGCCCGTCGACGAGCAACTCCATGAGCCACTTCTCCAGGGCCTGTTCGCCACAGCAAACGGCCGGCTTGATCAGCCGGCAGTCCACCGGGAGGATGACCATAATGACTTCGACTTTGAGCCCTTGCTGCTCCGTAAGCACTCGGACCCGGGCCCCGGCATCGTTAAAGGTGACCCTAATGGAGATGGACTGGAAGACTTTGTGCTGTTGGGTGGCCTCGGAGATGCCGATAAACTCTACCTCCAGCAAGCTGATGGTTCCTTCCTGTTCACACCGGTATCGAGTTTTGACATCACGGCCGAATTTGAATCCAGTACCGGAGCATTCTTCGATATTGACGGCGACGGTGACGACGACCTACTGATCGGAGCAGGCGGCAATGAATTCAATCGTGGCTTCCGGGCCTACCCCATTCGTGCTTACGAGAATATCGGTGGTAAACTGATCGCCAACAACCTGCTGGCACCAGGAGCCGGTGGTGACGTAAGCTGTATCAAACCGCACGACATCGACTTTGACGGAGACCTCGATGTCTTCATCGGCACGCGGGGCGTGCCGGGTAACTACGGGCTTATTTCCGGCAATTTCATATTTATGAACGACGGAACCGGTACGCAGTGGGTTAAAGCCACCCCGGATGATATTGGTGGAGCGGGCATGGTTACTGATGCCGAATGGGTAGACATGAACGGAGACACCCGCCCTGACCTGGTGATGGTCGGCGACTGGATGCCCGTTAAGGTCGCTTTCGTCCTCAATGGCGGTACCATCTCCAATATCTTTGAGCTGCCTAACTCTTCCGGGTGGTGGAACAGCCTCGATGCCGCCGATTTTGATGGCGACGGCAATAAGGACCTCATCGCAACGAACTGGGGCCTCAACGGTAAATTCCGTGCTTCCCCGGACCAGCCGATCCGGATGCACGTCAAAGATTTTGACGCTAACGACAAGTCAGACTTCATCATTGAATGGACCCCTCCAGCTGACGGGGTTGCTTACCCTTTTGCGAGCAAAAACGACATCCACAAGCAGCTGCCTCATCTGCGTAAAAAGACCTTGCGGTATAATGATTACGCCCAGGCAACGTACACATCCCTTTTGACCGAAGCGGAAAGAGAACGTGCCCTCCTGTATGAAGCAAAAGAACTTCGTAGTTCGGTCATCTGGAACAAAGGAGACGGAACGGTAACCATCACTCCACTCCCGTGGCAGGCGCAGCTGGCTACCCACTTTGCAACAGCCATCGATGATGTTGACAATGATGGCCAGCCTGACCTTTGGCTTGGAGGCAACATTTTTGGAGTTACGCCTCAGGTTGGCCGCATGGATGCCGGCCGGGGTACCCTACTACTCAATCGGGGAGACCGAAAATGGGAGTACCTCGACAATCAAGCTGCTGGTATAGTGGTGAATGGTCAGGTCAGGGATGCTCAGTTCATCAATCTTGCCGGAGGTAAGAAGGCCCTGCTGGTTGGCCAGAATGATGCTGCTCTGGAGGTATTTGAGCTTTCCACTACTCCCCCTACCATAAATTAATAGTTTCAACTTGAAGAGGTCGTTAAGCATAGACGACCTTTTCTTCAAAAAGAAGTCTGGATACAGCACTTAAATTAGGTATTGACCGCATCACTTGCAGTCCTGTAGCTTATTGCCAAGACGTCAGCGCGACAAACGACTTATTTTTAGGAACTAAGTATTGCCTGCCTGCCTGTTTTCATAAATCTTTATTATCCAAAAACATTAGAATGCTTTTTCTAGCAAACAGTAGAATTTAACTTGGTGTTTCTTCATATGGAAAGGAACATTACATTTTGCTAACCTTAGAAGGTTTTTTCGACAGCTATCTGTTCAGGATACTTTTACGGGTTCACCTTCCACCATTATCGAGCTATTTTGCTTAAAAACCTCACCAAGCGAACGAATGCGATGAATACCACAAGGAAAAAAAATGATCATCGGGATAATAGAACGGTTACGTACGCTGTATTAGGGGGACTGATTATATTATTCGGAATCCTTGGATCTTTACTTTATTTACAAAACCAGCTTTCTGAACTTCTGAAAATTATAGAAAATGATGATCAAATTGAAGAAGGCCTTAACCAATTCCTCCTGCAAATAAAAGACGCAGAAACGGGTCAGCGAGGTTACCTTTTGACGTCAAATAAAGATTACTTGACCCCTTACGTAGAGGCGATTAAGAAGATAGAAACAACTTTGTCACAGGCAGTCTTACAACTGGAAAATGATACCGTAGCAGGTGCAAAAATCAGCGATATTGAAAGAATATCAAGAGACAAACTGTCTGAATTGCGTGCCACGATTAACTACCATGACAGAGGATATTTAGACTCAGCAATAACCTTAGTTAATACTGACATCGGCAAGTTAAAGATGGATACAATCATTTCGCTTTCAAGAGAAATCAGGGCACTTAGAAAAGAAGACCAGATGAATAAAAGCGAAGATATTGTTGCTTACATTGGTCTTAGTAGAATGGTAATAATTACCTCTATCCTAGTACTATCTTTTATTTTGCTTTACGTACTTATCAAGGTTCAACCTGTATTCAGAAGGATAAACAAGCAAAACAGCCAATTATCCAAACAGCAAAAATTACTTGAGGTAAAAAACAAAGAACTCGAACATTTTGCTTACATCACTTCGCATGATTTACGAGAACCACTAAGGACGATAGAGGGCTTCATCAATGTTTTTGAAGAAGATTACAAGGAAAGTTTCGATGAAACTGCCAAACATCACCTTGCGTTTATTCGTGATGCCGCCCAACGTATGAATAAGATGATTACGTCAATTCTTCGTTTTTCTAAGCTTGACACCTCAGACACCTTCGTAAAAGTACCCTTGAACGAGATACTACCCGAAGTGCTAACTAATCTTAATCGCTTGCTTCAAGAATCCCGGGCAGTAATCAAATTTGACAATTTGCATGACATAGTTGCCAAAGAGCAATTGGTTAAAACAGTTCTACAAAACCTGATTGCCAACGCAATAAAATTTAGAAAAAAAGACATACATCCGGAAATCGTTATAACCACTCAGGAGAATGACGATTATTGGATAATTAATGTTTCGGATAACGGAATTGGAATACCTAAAAACAAACTTGAAAGTATATTCAGCTTTTTCACAAAACTACACCTTGAATCGAAGTACGAGGGTCAAGGAATAGGCCTAGCAACCTGCCGTAAAATAGCAGACATCCACCTTGGCACAATAAGAGCAACTTCGGAATTAGGGCATGGTAGCACTTTCACCTTTACTATTGCAAAAGAACTTCAAGATGAGCTCCTCTGAAAAAATATCGATCCTTCTGGTAGATGATTCTGTCGCAGATAACTATTTGCACACTAGGATCATCAGAAACTCCGGTGTTGCAAACGTAATCTCTGTTGTACACAACGGAATAGAGGCCCTCGAATTTCTTACAACTCAAGAGAACGGAGCCTTTCCACGTCCGGATTTAATCATTCTCGATATAAACATGCCCGGGATGAATGGATGGGAATTTCTGGACAATTACCATCAACTAAAAGAAGAAATAAAAGGGGGAGCAATCATTTGTATGTTAACATCCAGTACCCTCGACAGAGAAAAAATTAAGGAATACAATATCGTCGACGGATATATTGTGAAACCACTGGACAATGCTAAGTTCCTAACCATTTTGGAACAAGTAAGGAACTAAAGGAGGTCAAAGTTCTTAGAGTTACCCTCAAAGTTGTGTGCTATATTACCCAAAATTAGGAGCTACAACGGGCGTGCAAACGCCACAAAAACACACGATGAGAAGAGTAATCTACTGCCTGCTGGTATTCTTGCTGGGAATACCCTCCCTTCAGGCTCAGCAAAACAGTCAAGCTAATACCAATATTGAAGGTACTTTGCTTACCACCATGCAATGGCGCCTGGTGGGTCCATTTCGGGGTGGCCGCTCCGGTACTGTCCAAGGCGTTATCGGTGAGCCAAACGTGTACTACATGGGCACCGCCGGAGGCGGTGTCTGGAAAACGATTGATGGGGGCAACTCCTGGAGTTGCATCTCAGATGGCTATTTCGGTGGTTCTATCGGAGCAGTTGCGGTAGCGCCCAGCGATCCGAATGTTGTTTACGTGGGAGAAGGAGAGCAGACTGTGCGGGGTAATGTCTCCTCCGGAAACGGCGTATGGCGCTCTACAGATGCGGGAACCAGTTGGTCCTACGTCGGGCTACCTGGCACAGAGCATATCGGACGAATTATCGTCCACCCTACCAACCCTGATATCGTTTACGTAGCCGCAATGGGTAATCTCTGGATTCCTAATGAGGAGCGGGGGCTTTACCGCTCGCAGGACGGAGGTGAGACCTGGGAAAAGATTCTCTACGTAAGTGATAAAGCCGGAGCAGTTGACGTCACCTTTGACCCCAATAACCACCGGATTCTCTACGCCTCTACCTGGCAGATCAAGCGTAATGGCTACCGCATGGACAGTGGTGGCCCCGACAGCCACCTTTGGAAGAGTACGGACAGTGGCGACACCTGGACAAAGCTTACCAACCAACCGGGACTTCCCAAAGGAGTTATCGGCATCATTGGTGTAACGGTATCCCCCCAGAATTCGAACCGGGTTTGGACCATCATCGAGGCGCAAGACGGTGGTGTTTTCCGTTCGGACGATGCCGGAAAAACCTGGACCAAGACAAGTACTAACCGCAATCTGCGCCAACGGGCCTGGTACTACAGCCGCATTTACGCCGACACCGAAAACGAAGACCGTGTGTACGTTGCTAACGTAGGTTTCTGGCGTTCCAACGATGGCGGAAAAAACTTTGAAAGCATCAGGACTCCTCATGGTGACCATCATGATTTATGGATTGATCCGCACAACAACCAACGTATGGTGATCGCTGATGATGGTGGTGCCCAAATCAGTGTAGATGCGGGAGAAAACTGGACAACTTACTACAACCAGCCAACCTCACAGTTTTACCGGGTTACTACCGACAATGACTTCCCCTTCCGCATCTACGGCGCACAGCAGGACAATAGTACGGTCCGCATTCTATCCCGTTCCGCCGGAGGCGTCATCTCAGAACGTGACTGGGAACCTACTGCCGGAGGGGAAAGCGCCCACCTGGCTCCGGACCCAAACAATAGTGATATCGTTTACGGAGGCACCTATAAAGGGTACATGATGCGGAAAGATCATCGTACCGGACAAACGCGGTCCGTTAACGTATATCCCGACAATCCGGCAGGTTCTGGAGCAGAAGTAATGAAATACCGGTTCAATTGGAACTTCCCGGTCATGTTCAGCCCTAATGACCCCAAACGCCTCTACGCTACCTCCAACTATGTGCACGTTACTACAAACGAAGGACAAAGTTGGGAGGTAATCAGCCCCGACCTGACCCGTAACGACCCGGAAACCATCAAGTCTTCCGGAGGACCGATCACGCAGGACAACACCGGAGCCGAATTTTACGCCAATATATTCGCCATCACAGAATCCAGGCTTGAACCAGGTGTGATCTGGACAGGCAGCGATGATGGGTTGGTGCACGTCAGCCGTGATAATGGAAAGACCTGGACCAACGTTACTCCGAAGGGTTCTCCCCGCCTGAACATGATGAACTGCATTGACGTCCATCCCTTCAAGAAGGGAGGCGCTTACCTGGCTGCCACCCACTATAAGTTCGGCGATTACCAGCCTTACCTCTACAAAACAACCGACTACGGGAAAACCTGGACCAAAATCGTGAACGGGATCGACCCCACGCATTACACGCGGGCCCTGAGGGCTGACCCCGTGCGCCCTGGGCTCCTGTATGCAGGAACAGAACGCGGTATGTATGTCTCCTTTGACGATGGAGATAACTGGCAGCCCTTCCAATTGAACTTACCAATTGTGGCCATCCGGGACCTGCACATTCACGACGAAAGCCTGATTGCCGCCACGCACGGACGCAGTTTCTGGATGATTGATGATCTCGGAACTGTCCGCCAACTGGACAAGAAGGTGGCCAATAAGTCTCACCATATCTTTACCCCTAAGCCTGCATACCGTATGGCACAGTCGGGGCCGCGCGGCAACGCCAGCCTCCGGCTGGCCGGGGAAAATCACCCGAACGGTGTCCTGTTTAACTACTTCATTAAGGACTACACGGACCAGCAGGTATCCATCGAAATTCAGACGGAGGCAGGTGAGACCGTCCAGATGTTCACCAGCGATGCCAAGGAAAAGAAGCAGCGCCTCAAGGTGGGCAAAGACAAAAACCGTTTCGTGTGGGATATGCGCTACCCCGGGTTCCTGGAATTTGACGGCATGATCCTGTACTCCTCTCCCAACCGCGGGCCGAAGGCCGCGCCGGGCACCTACCGCGCCATCCTAACCGTTGACGGCAAAGCCACCGAAACCCCCTTTGAAATTGTTGCTGATCCACGCATGGAAACCACCCAACAGGACTATGAGGAGCAATTGGCCTTCCTGCTTAAAGTAAGAGATCGGGTAAGCGAAGCCCACCAGGCGATGCGGGATATTCGTAATGTCCGTGAAGACATCAATTACGTCAAGGAAAAGCTGGCCGGCAAGCCAGAATTTGAGTCACTAGTAGCATTATGTGATGACCTGAATAAAGACATGACGGTTATCGAGAACAACATTCACATGACCAAGAATCAAAGTCGCCAGGACCCACTCAACTACGGAATCCGCATCAACAACAGGCTGGCTTTTTTGATGGCCGACCAGCAACGTGGTGATTACCGGCCGACGGACCAGGCAGAGACTGTTTATCAGGCGGTTTCAGCAGAATTGGACGACGCATTAAATGCCCTGGACGAACTACTCGCGGAAAAACTAAGCGAGATCAATGACCGCGGTCGCGGTCAGGGTGTCCAGATATTCAGCGACAGGCTGCAGCGCAAGGCCAAGCCATAAGGCGCTGCCATCCGAATATTGTATTCTTCCCCTGTGTAAGCCAGGGAACTGAATACTGGATTATGGTCTGAAAACAAAGAAAAAGACCTACGTAAACACTAGCTTTGGCTGTCGATGCGGCATAGTACACTCCTAATGGGTTTTTGCTATCCACATCGACAGCTTTTTTCGTCTACCACCATCTACATGACACGACTTTTTCTTCTTGCTACTACCCTGCTCTTCACTGTTTTACTGGGTTCCTGCGACCGCGCACAAACGAGTGATATCGCAACGGTTTTCACCCGCCTTGCCCCCGACGCAACCGGTATCAACTTTACGAACCAGACAGGAGAAAGCGATAGCTTTAATATCCTTACCAACGAGTACATCTATAATGGTGGCGGTGTAGGTATAGGTGATTTTGATCAGGACGGTCGGCCCGACGCCTTTTTTACCGGTTGCGCTACTGAAAACCAACTGTACCTGAATCGGGGAGATTGGCAGTTTGATGACGTATCGGCAGCTGCAGGGATTGGCGGTGGAGACCGCTGGAACAACGGCGTCACCGTAGCCGACGTGAATAATGACGGACTCGATGACATCTACGTTTGCGCTACCACAAGAGATTACAGTGCCGGACGTGCCAACCAGCTCTTCATCAATCAGGGAAACAATACCGATGGCATCCCGACTTTCGTAGACAAAGCCCCGGACTGGGGCATTGCTGATACCAGCCACAATACCCAGGCTGCCTGGCTCGATTACGACCGGGACGGTGACCTGGATTTATTCCTGCTCGTCAACAAAATGGTGGACAACAAACGCCCTAACGACTTCAACCGCAAGGTGCAGGATGGCTCCGGTTTGCGGACCGACAAGCTGTACCGCCAGGATCAGGTAGACGGGGAAATCACCTTCGTAGAAATAGGCAAAGAGACGGGGGTCCTTTTCCAGGGCTTTGCCCTGGCGGTCACGGTTTGTGATCTCAACCAAGACGGTTGGCCCGATCTCTACGTTAGTAATGACTACCTCAGTAACGACCTCGTGTATCTGAATACCGAACGCGATGGCAAACGCTACTTCATCGACGTGGCTGACCAGATCACAAAGCATACCAGCTACAGTGCTATGGGCAATGACGTTGCGGACCTCAACAACGACGGCCTGCCAGACATCGTCGCCGTCGACATGCTACCCGCTGATAATCAGCGTCGTAAGATGATGCTCACGGCCAACAACTACAATTACCTGATCAACCTCGAACGTTTTGGGTACCACCCCCAGTTCACGCGCAACACTTTACAGCTGAGCACCGGCCTGATTGCTGATGGCCCCTTGGCCATGGCGCCACAGTACAGTGAGGTAGCCATGCAGGCCGGCCTGCCGGCTACCGACTGGAGTTGGGCGCCACTGGTAGCGGACTTTGACCTTGACGGTAACAAAGACGTCATCATCACCAATGGTTTTCCGCGGGACATCACGGACAAAGATTTTGGCGATTACAATACGGCCAGCGCCCGGTTCCTTTCGGTAACCGACCTGCTAAAGAAAATCCCTTCCATCAAGATCCCGAACGTAGCGTTCCGGTCTGCCGGCATCCAAGATGGGGTGCCGCACTACGAAAACGTAAGTAAAGATTGGGGCATTGATATTCCCAGCTTCAGCAATGGCGCCGCGTACGCAGATTTTGACGGAGACGGCGACCTGGATTATATGGTTAATAACATCTATGACCCGGCGCATGTGTACCGGAATAATACAATTAGTGGAAACACGAACGACCCCAACTTCATCAAGTTACAACAACCCCAGAGTGCTACGGATGCAACCTTCTGGAGCAGCAACATCTTGGTGTCAACGCCTGCAGGCCAGCAGTGGCTGGACGTGCACCCCCATCGTGGCTACCTATCTTCCGTTGGTGACGAAATCCTGGTTGGTATTGGAAACGCCACATCGGCTAACGTTCAGTTAACCTATTTCGAAGACGGTAAGCTAAAGCGCACTGATTTTAATCAGGTGGCCGCAGGTAGTACCGTCGAACTCGATAGAAACGCTGGTGAGCCAGGCTTCCGGAGTGATGCTGCCACCGTCAATAGTTACCTGGACATCCTGCCTGCTCCGGATTTCACCCATACTGAACGCGACTATATCGATTTCAACGTGCAGCCGATGCTGCTACGTAAAATGAGCCAGGAAGGTCCTGCACTCGCGGTGACCGACTGGAATGGAGATGGGATTGAAGACATTTACGTCAGCGGATCCTACCTGGAGGAGGCAGCCTTTTTGCAGGGCACCGGAGCAGGTTTCAACCAGATCAACAGCCTGTTTACCGAAACAGCTGACCTGCAGCGAGAAGAGCTCGATGCCTTATTCTTTGATGCTGACGGGGACGGAGACGACGATCTCTATGTCGTTAACGGCAGCTAC
>CAZTTF010000376.1:0-2541 GCA_964616365.1 uncultured Lewinella sp.
GTTGGCGGTTGGCGGTTTGTGTGTGCCTAAAATAGCTTGCCCTATTTAGTTAAATGATAAATCGTCAAATAGGCCCAGTTGTCCAAAACTGTCACTTATTTGCGAGTTGTTAATGGTGAAGATTTGCATTTCTTCCATTTCTTCTTCGGGCATGCTTAATTGTAAGTTTTCGTATTCCAGAGGAGTACATTGCAAGCTTTTATGAAAGCGCTGGTTGTAGCTACTAACGGCCTGACCCACAAATTTAGGAAAGTGTCCTGGTCCTGGGATTGGGTACCGAGCCAAATAATCGTTTTTTATAGTCCCATTCGCTCGTTCTGCGTGAGCATTTTCTAACACATTGCGGCACATACTGATCTGTATGCCGTAGGCTTCCAAAGTTGAGGTATAGGCTTCACTGACGTACTGGCTTCCTCGATCAGAATGGTGAATGAGCTGGTTTTGGTAATCGTCAATGCCGCGGAGCTCTAATGCTATCTGTAAAGCGGCTAAAAAGTTTTCCGCGCGCATGTTGTCTGCTGCTGAGTAACCTACGATCCGGCGTGAGTAGGCGTCCATAATCAGGACTACGTAGAGGTGCTTATCAAACTTGGTAAAGTAAAACAGATCACTCACCCATACTCGATTTATACCCTTAAACCGGTGGTCTACCAAAAGGTTACCATAGCGGCAGTTCTTTACCGCGTAGGTCGTACGCTTAGGGTTCGTAAGCACTCGTAAACGAAAGCCTTCTCGGAGCCCCAAAGCGATAAAGGCATCCCGCCCAATTCCTTCGGGTTTGAGTTGAGCGTACATCGTCCTGAGCCCCATTCCAGGATGAATACCCCGGCATTCAACCATGAGTCCCAAATAGCTTAAGGCTAAGCTCTGCCGGCGCTGTTCGCGCTGTAGTGCGTCATAGTGCCCCTGCTTACTGATGCCGCAGTGTAGATAGATCTGCTTCATTTGGTAGGGGTGTTTAGTTGAGTCGAGGCGGAAGGTTTCGATAACGGCGGTGCGTACTTTTTTTTTAAGTCGAAGCCTACCTCTTCACTAGCTAATTCAATAGTTTGCTCAGCTATATCAAGCGCCATTTGCTTTTGTCCAACGATACGTTCTAGCTCCGCAATACGCTGTAAAAGTCCCTCTATCTTCTTGCCTTCACCTTCCATTTCAACAACCACCCGGGTTCCTTTGGTTTTGTCCGAATATCGGTAAATCCATTTGTAAAGCGAAGTCGCACTGACACCATAAACACGAGTAGTTTGAGCAATTGTGATTTGTTTAGCTTCAATAGCGGCTACTCGTTCTCGCTTGAAAGCTTCCGAAAAACAGCGGTTGTACTTATTAATTGAAGGGGAAGGTTGTCCTGCTTTTGATGACATGTAGGATGGAGTTTGCAGGGCAAGCTATTTTAGGCACACACAGTTGGCGGTTGGCGGAATTTAATCTACAGATACCATTCGAGGAGTTAATCGCTCAAAAATTGCACAGTAGATATCAATACGAGCAACAATACGATGCTAGCAAGAAAGGCCGATAATATGCTTTTAGATAATTGTTTGGTCTCTCGTAGGGGAACAACTTTTCGCTCCATGGCGTAAAAGAAACCAAACACTATCGTAATTCCCCACATCACTGTTATAGCTGGCTGCAAAAAAGGGCTCACATTAAAAATCATGGTTAACATACCGGTCATATTCGTCCACCAGAGCAACCTAGAAGCAGGGGCTCTCCAGAGCAATACGAGGTTAAGAAACAGCAAAAAAAAGTAAGATAAACGTCTCTCCGCCTTCGCTGTCCACCAGGCAAATTATCCCATCAAAACTTTCCTCAAACTCTCGTAAACGTAAAATCAACTTCCACCGAAAGTAAGCGACCTGCATTATTAGGAAAGCTTAAGTCGCAAAAAAGGGAATCTTATAATTCACCTCCTAAAGATAAGCAGAATCAAGGCCAACAGACTATTTGACTACTTGACTAACAGACTATTTGACTAACAGAGAGCTACCCCACCGTCCATTCCGTGCCTTCCTTTCCGTCTTTGACGACGATGCCGGCATCTTTGAGGCCATCCCGGAGTTTGTCGGACATTCCCCAGTTTTTCTCCGCGCGGGCTTGTGCGCGGATGTCGATTACGAGGTCCATCACTTTGCTCAGGGTTACTCCCTCGGCACCTGCGGCCGCGCCCTCTTCTTTCAGCCCGAAAACATCAAAAAGCAGGGTAGCTAATCCTTCCCGGAAGGTATTCAGGGTGTCTTTGCTGATCTCCTTGAGGCTCAACTGTCCGCCCTTAAGTGCATTGATGCGGGACACCAACTCGAACACCTTAGCCAGGGCTTTGGGTGTGTTGAAATCATCGTCCATCTCGGCATAAGCAGCCTCGAGCCCTGCCGTAAGTTCTTTGCCAACGGTGCCATTCTGGGCGCCGCCCAGTCCTTCCATATTCTGTAGATTTGACCAGGCTTCCATCAAACGTGCATAGCCCTTTTTGGCCGCCTGCAATGCATCGTCCGTAAGGTCCATCGGACTCCGGTAATGCGTTTGGAGCATGAAAAAGCG
>CAZTTF010000377.1:0-13245 GCA_964616365.1 uncultured Lewinella sp.
CCCACCTGGTCAAAGGTCTGGTCGATCACAAAGCTGGGGCGGCTAGCCTGAGGATCAATTTGTTCGTCAGCCATTTGCAGAATCACCCCTGCATCTTTGAGTTTGAACTGCTGGACCAGCCAGAAAGCATCGTTAATGAACATAGAGTAAGCCTTGGAAAGCTCCTCTGTAAGTACCTCAGCATCAGTAACTTCATCGCCGAGAACGCGCACTTTTCCGGCCAATTCTTCTCCCGAGTAATCCAACAGGTAGACCTTATTTTCCTTCGGAACATCAATGCGGACACGGCTCTCATGTTTGTCCCAGGTTAACGTGCGCGCACCGAAGAAATTCCAGTGAAAAAAGCGTGCCTCATCCCAGGCCTTCCGCCCACCGTGGTATTTCATGATACTATCTGCGATCATGATTGCTTTAGGGCTGGACGCCTTGGCATCAAACCCTTCTGCAGCAGGATTGGGTTCATCGCCCTGCGGTAAGATCTTAGTCTCAAGCACAATGGATTTATCGTCTTTGGCAACCGCTGCTTCGTCTGCGGGTGCTGAATTATCACATGCCCAAAAAGTAAGAGAAAGGGCGAAAAGGAGGAGAAATGTGGTACGCATAAAGGACTTAACCGATTTAGTCGCCAGAGGTTTACTTATTCGCGCTGCTTCTCCTACCTAAGTCGCAGTAGCTTGCTAAAAGCCCCCATTGCCTCTACGACCCTCTCGGCACCTGCGTCCGCGCCAAACTGGGAATTGGGCGCGGACGCAGGTGCAAGGTGAAGCACCTAGAAAACAAGCGGTAACACGATCGCCGAACCAGCGCCGTAATTTTTAGTCGGGCCAAGATAAATTATGGTAGAGCGGCAGGCCTTTCCAGGCTGCTGCTTATCTTCCCACAAACTTACCGACATGCACAGACGCGACGCCATCAAACTTTCCGCTGGTCTTCCTTTTATGACTGCTATTCCAGCCAATTCCGCCGAAGCAACAACATTCAACCTCGCTTTTGCTCCTCACGAGGGTATGTTCCGGGAACATGCAGGCAAAGATATTCTTGATCAAATAGCCTGGAGTGCAGACCAGGGCTTCACGGCCTGGGAAGATAACGGGATGCCCAACCGGGAAGTAAGCACGCAAAAGAAAATCGGTGAATTGCTCGCTAAAAGAGGCATGCGCATGGGAGTATTCGTGGCCAATAAAATCAACTGGAAAGAACCCACCCTGACCAAAGGAGCGGGCGAACACCGCGATGCCTTCCTGCAGAGCATCAAAGACTCCGTTGAAGTAGCTAAACGCTGTAACGCTAAATGGATGACGGTGGTACCCGGGCATCTTGATCTTCGGCTGGAGCCCATGCACCAGTTCGCTAACGTAGTGGAAACCCTCAAGCAAGGGGCTGCTATCCTTGAGCCGCATGGCCTTACTATGGTTTTGGAGCCACTTAATTTCCGGGACCACCCCGGCTTATTCCTCACCAAAGCAGCACAGGCTTATGCCGTCTGCAAAGCCGTCGACAGCCCGTCCTGTAAGATCCTTTTTGATGTATATCACCAACAAATTCAGGAAGGCAACCTCATCCCTAACATTGACGCAGCCTGGGAAGAAATCGCCTACTTCCAACTTGGTGACAACCCCGGCCGCAAAGAACCCACTACCGGCGAGATCAACTATGCGAATGTGTTAAGCCATGTCCACAAAAAAGGCTTCAGTGGCATTTACGGGATGGAGCACGGTAACTCCGCGAAAGGGAAAGCTGGTGAGCAGCAGGTAATCGACGCTTACCGCAAGGTAGACGTAGCGGAATAAGGTGCCTGGAAGACCAGCACTACGCTAAAGGTGTTAATCGACCATTTTTGAATTCAACCGCCGGTATTCTGTAAAACCCCAAGCATGGCCAACAACAAATTACTCGTCAACGAACGCCAGGCGGACCTGGGTCAATTCATGGTAGGACGACTCCTACCCTTCCGGAAAAAGCGGCAGGTCGGTCCATTTACCTTCATTGACCACATGGGGCCAGCTACGCTGACCGGAGGGAAATACGTCGATGTCGACCAACACCCCCACATTGGACTAAGTACCCTCACCTATCTCTTCGCCGGTGAAATTGAGCACCGCGACAGCACCGGAAGTGTACAGGTGATTGCCCCTGGTGATGTTGGGTTTATGACTTCGGGAAGCGGTGTTACGCATACGGAAAGAACGCCCGCCAACCGCAGAACGGGGGAACCACTGCACCTGCATGGCTACCAAATATGGGTCGCCCTGCCGGCCGCCCAAGCAGAAATGGACCCTAGATTCGATTATTACCCGGCGGCAGACATTCCGGAGTGGCAGGACGGATGTTTGTCTCTCCGACTCGTTGCGGGTAACGCCTTTGGGCGCAGTGCTCCATTACAGGGCTACTCTCCGCTTTTCATGGTCGACATTACGGCTGCGGAAGATAGTGTCTTGAACTTGGGTGGCCAGGTGACGGGAGAAATTGCCTTCGTGATTGTAAAAGGGGCTATTTCCGAGGCTGGAGAACGCATTACTGCCGGGCAAATGCTCATCAGTAAAACAGAGGACCACTGTGAGATCACGGTTGAAAAAGAGACCAGACTCCTCCTCTTTGGTGGAGCAGCGCTGCCTGAAGAATACTTTCTGCTTTGGAACTTCGTGTCGCACAGTAAAGCACGTTTAGCGGAAGCTAAAGCTGACTGGATGAACAGGGAGTTCCCTTCGGTCCCCAATGACGATACCTACATTCCTTTTCCCACCAAGCGTTAATTCGCCCGGCGGCTTTGCCGCCGCTGCCTGCGGGCCAATTTCCGCTCAGCCTTTTCCTGCTTTTTTCGCTCCCGCAGCAATGCCAGTTGTCCACGGTCACGGTAGTACTTACGGCGTCCGAGCCTGAACTTCACTTGTGTTGCGCCCGCTTCATCGGGTTCCAGCACTAGATAAACTTTTCTGCCTGCCAGCGCATAGCCCGTTGGAGGAGGGGACTGAGTTAGTTTACCCCGACCAATGTTACGCAGCGGTATGGAGACAAGTAAATCCGGCCCGCGCACGGTATCCAGGTCACCTTCAACAAAAAGCTGGAGCGCAGTAGATTGAACTTCTACGAGTGGCATTGCCAGGCGGCCGCTATCCACCGTAGCCGAGAGATGGAGTGGCCCCAGCAGCACGTCATTGAAGCGTTTCTTCATTAGTAGTTTCCGCCCCATTGTTTGTAACAAGGGTTGATTCCCAAGTCCTCCCTCTACCAAGTCCAGCTCTACCGTACCGTGAGTATGGCCAAATGGGAAAGTCCAGTTTCCCTCATTCAACATCCCGGTGATGTCTCCAGCAGAAGACAGTTTTCCGCGGAGCCCAAAGTCTTTGCTGACAGGCTCAACACCCAAAGCCATCAGCGCCTTTTCCATAGCTGGTACCGATAGGCTATCGGCTGTCCATGTCAGCGTAAATGGTGAGACCTGATGCCGATCAATAGCATAGGTAGCTGCCAGCTTCATCTTGCCTTTTCCCAGTAAAAAGCCGGTCTCCTCCACTTTAATTAAGGTAGAATCGGCTAGCCTGACGTTTGCTGAGAGTTCCTCAAAATGTGTTTGGGGGGCTGCCTGAAAAGTATCTATACTCAGGCTTAGCTCTGGCCGAAACGCACGAAACACGCCTTCCGTAGTGGATAGCAGCAGCTGAGGATCAAATACAGTAGTGTCGGTAGCTTCCGTATTTTCGTTCACGGTAGCTTCCAGTTGAACGAGCTCAAAGAGGTCTTCGATATGAAAGCGTTCAGCTGAAAAGTCTGCTTTTAGCTTAAAGGGATTTCCTGCTCGGGGAAAGAGATAAGCTGATAGTCTGTCCATCTCGCCAACAATCTTCACCGACCGCCGGGAGGCATCCCCCAGTAACGAGAGCTTAAAGTGCGTCGTATCTCCCACCGCGTTAACTTCCATCTTTCTTATCGGCACGAACACTCCGGCCGGCGCATAAGACACCCTGCTACTGTCAAGACTTAGCCTTAAATCAGATTGCCGCAATAATTCCTCCAGGTCTTCGGGGATGCCCTTAGTGTGCAGATCAAGAGAAAAAACACCTGTGCCGAAGAAGAAGTCCGTGGAAGCAAAAATGTCGTTCACGAATACTGGATTACCAGCTAGGTGAAGGTCACTTTCCAGACCTTGAGCGCCTTGCTTGTAAATTAAATTACCCGAAAACAAGCGACGGCGGGTATCGATAAAGTCAAGTTTACCACTATTGGTTCCTGCTTGAATACCCGAGGCATCATTAATGATGCCAGCATGGTGAAAATCAATATCTAGTCCTTCGGGAAGTTTGTTGATCCCCTCAGGTAGTTTAAGCCCAAAGGACCTTAGCGGTGTTTGAAGTGCGTCGAGGTTTAGCTCCGCGGCAGAAACCGACAAATCGAAAGGCGTCAGGCCATCAGTTCCCAAATCAATCTCAGCACTGAGCTGGAGCATCCCCTGCGGAAGATCTACCCTGCTTTTTTCTAACACGAGGGTATTCCCTTTGAACTTTATTCCAGCCCTGAAGTCGTTCAACGCCAGTACATCGTAGTAATTCATGGTATCGATCACCATCTGTAGGTGCGGAGAGAATTTCTTACCGATACCAAGCAATGTTTTCTTCATGCGGTCCACCTGAACGGCCAGGGGTTCCTCCCTGGGCTCTGGCAGGTCAAAGTAGTCGGCGCCGGTAAACAGCGTTCGCAGACCGGCCCAATCCCCTCTCTGGGCATGAAAGATGACTTCTGTCTTGAGACTATCAGCGGGGCGCTCCAAAAGAAGTGGAAGGATGTTGTCAAGGTACCCCACCAAGGTAAAATCCACACCGCCCGTCAAACGTCCACTATTAAGGACAAAGCGGACATCTTTTCCCGCCTTGTGCAACATCAACCGTTCCAGGGGGAGGCTTGCCGCTGCAGGCACATATTTCACCCCCAGGTCATACAGTTTCAGTTGCCCGTCACTTGTGTTAACAATCTCCTCTATGTTATTTAAAGAGGCATTAACCTCCGTTTGCATCGTGAAATTTCCGCGGGTAAAGATGAACTCCGTGTTACCAATCAGGCGAGCAAGGGCTGACGCTGACCCGGTCATGTCGATCGGAGAATGTAAGTAGGCATCCTTTAGCCATCCCCTTACCCTCGCTCCCGGAGATCGGATCATCATCCCGTCATAAACGGCAGTAGTCGGAGCCGTTTCTATGAGAAACTCCGTGGTGCTCTCCGGGTTTCCTCCCAGGGCTTCAGGTAGCTTATTGTAGAAGGTTCCCGAGGTGGTAACCTCTCTAAACTGAAATTGCTGCAAGCGGACATCCTGCCGTTGAGTGGCAAACTTTAGTACGAGGTCAACATCATTACCGCCACCAGGTGGTTTGTACACATCCGCTACTACTGCAAAGGGGCCGGAAACGTGGTATTTACCCAAACGGGCCTGAAGTGTATCGTGCAGCAAGCGGCGGGCCCGGTCATAATCTAGCCGCTGGTTCTCGATGCGCAGATGTAGTCCGTCAGGTCCGACATCCCCCGCGACGCGATAAGCATCATCACCAACGGCAATGGTGGTGGTATCCGCCAACCACCTGTTCCCCACTTTCGTGATGGAGAAACAACCCGCAAGATGATGTCCCCGTAAATAGCTGCCTTTACGGGTGTTGAAAGACAGTCCCTCAACATCGGCGGCCAGACAAGTTTCCAGCTGGATATGCTTACCCGAGATAGTATCCGCGTTTGTTCTTACGGAATCAAACCATACCCCCATCATCTTATGCTTACGGGGATCGTGATAGGCAAGATGGACCTGATCAATACTGACCATCATTCCGTTCATGTCAATCAGTGGATTGAAAAACCCATGAGGTTTTTCCAATGCTGCAGTGTCTGCTCTTTCCTTCAGGAAAGGGAGCCTCCCCATATTGTAGTTTCCTGTGCTGTCTCCCCGAATGAAGACGCGACCGTTGCTTACGGTCAGCGACTCCCAGACCAGGGTGTCTCGCCACCATTTACTCAGGTCAAGAGCTGCTTCAATCGTTGTAAGTTCAAGAAGCGTATCTTCTGAGAATTTTGGATCAAGGTCCCGAACCATTACACTATCCATCCGCAGGGATACCCGCGGGTAGGTGGAGAATACAACAGGTTCAGCAGAGGCATAAGCGACTTCTAGTCCGAATTGCCCGGCCAGCTCCTTTACCGCTCTTTCTTGGTTATTCTGGACATAAAAGTAGAGGCCCACACCACCAATTAGCAGTAGTATAAAGAAAACAAGCACCAGCCACAATAGTGCGCGAAGCGCCTTTTTGATCATAGGGTGAGAAATGCTCCTGATAAAAGTAAGAATTGGCTCGTAAAGATGTATTTAACGTTCCATCAATGCCACCTTTTATCGATCAAACCTGGTGAAAGAGGCGAAAGTTCCTTTTTTTAGCCATAACAATTTTGACGCCAGCCGAGCGGCCTTTATCCATCAATACAATTCGAACAATGCGGTACATCCTACCTGTAGTCGAGATCCTCCTGGCCGTAGCCTTCTTTGTGATTCAGCAAACTGACATAGGAAGTAAGCTTGATGTTAGTTCCCCTCCCTATTGGATTGCGGCTAAATACCTTGTTTTTCTGGCCATTGTTGACGCAGTGAGGCGCCTCACCCGTATGTGGTTCGCCCGTCGTCAAAAGACAAATAGCAGTAACAAAGCAAACTTTGATTATGGCGTAAACAATATCGCAAAGATGCTCGCCCTACTTGGCAGCATTATCTATCTCTTTCAGCTTTTTGGGGTCGACATAAAAACACTGTTGACCTCTCTGAGCATTGTAGCAGCAGCTATTGCCATCATTACTAAAGAATACATCAATGATTTCCTTGTGGGGCTCTACTTCTCTTTTTCGAAGAACTTCGAAATCCATGACTACGTAAAAATAGGAGAACAGAAAGGAAAAATTACCGAGCTGCAGCTCCTAAAACTTCGATTACTAAATGATGATGACGACGCGGTACTGATACCAAATAGCAAGGTCTACAATACAGAAATCATCAACTACACCAGAAGAGACATCAGATTGATGAGCATCGACTTTGAGCTGGGTATCGCCCACTTACACAATATCGAAGCACTCGAGCAAGACCTGATTGCTGCCCTGGCCAGCTTTAGCGAGTATATCGAGAGTACCTCTTATAATCTTCGGATTGTCGAAATGAAAAAGGACTACGTAGAGCTAAAATTCCAGTACAGCCTCCAACGCTTTGACCGGGATATGCAGCGGAGTATTCGTAAAAAAACCGTCCGGGAGGTTTTCAACTATATTGCTGGAAAGGTCGCACAGAATCAGCCTGTTCCGCAGAAGGACTAAATGCTTATCCGGGAGCCTGCATTCAAACTTAAGGTAGCCGTGGCGTACAAGCGCGTACATTATTGCCAAGCAACATTCAGAGGATACGCTTTACCCAGGCTCTCTTCGGGGGGAAGCATTTTCCCCCTTCATGTACTGTTCCATCGCTTCGGGTAAACAGTGCTTTGCCCAAATGGCTGGCAAGGCCTGTTGCGCGCGTTGCGAATTGCGGACTTTCCAGTAGCGGTCCATATTCGCCTTGGATTCAGTGGAGAAATCAACCATGGGCTCAGGGTAATCAGCGGCGGAAAAACCGTACAACTGGCGCTCCAATTCCGTCATCCGATGGGGGTAGTGGCACCAGGGAGCAGGGATAGCGCTAAGCTCCGGCACCCAACGATGGACAAAGGTGCCATCTGGGTCTTTATCCTCCCCCTGCTTGTAGGGGTTATAATTGCGGGGCACGTGGTACCCGGTCAGGCCAGCCTGCATTTGTAATTGTCCGTAGTGGATTCCCGGGTCATAATCCAGGAACCTGCTGCTGAGCCAGGTGGCCACCGGCCGCCAATCCAACCACAGCACAAAAGTGGCGAAGGTGGTCAGCATTGCCCGCATCCGAAAATTGAGCCAACCGGTTGCCTCCAGGCAACGCACAGAGGCATCGATCATGGGAAATCCGGTGGTTCCGGAGGTGAAACGGTAAAACGCCTGCTCACCGTCATTAGACGGATCGTCGCCATCATTTGGGCGCAGAACGCGGGTGCGATGGAGGTGTTCGAAGGCAGGATTTAAAGGGTGGCTTTCTATTTGCCACTGGGCTTCCAGTTTCTGGTAGTAGTGAGCCCGCCACCACAGGCGCTCTCGGAAGCGCCGTAATTCTTTGCGGTACGCGGCAGGGATATCTGCCGTCTTCGTCCATTGGTAAACCTGCCGCATGGAGACACAGCCCCATGCGAGGTAGGTGCTCATCCGACTACTACTGCGCCGGCCGAGGGAGGGATTTCCAATTTGACGGGAGTAGCCATCGGCCCTGGCGGTAGTAAAAGAGCGCAGGTAGCGCCACGCTACCGTCTCACCGCCTGGTTGCCGTTGGGGATGGTTGTCCTTCAGTTGCGGGGAAAACAATCCCGCAACTAAGGGTTGGACGGCAGCAGATTCCTGGCTTTCCGTGAAATCGTTCTGCCAATCAGCAGCAGCTACAGCTGCTGGCATGCCACTTTGTTCCGGCACGACCACCTTGCTCCAATCAATTACCCGTGGCACCAGCGGCCGCGCCAAAAAGGCGTCTACTTTTTCGGTAAAACCAATGCGATGTTTCCGTCCCCGGGTTACGCCGTCTTGCACGGCCTCTCGCCACAAAACACCCTGCTGCTGGCACCAATTCCTGACCGAGCGATCGCGATCAAAACTCAGCTTATGCCCCGTCTCCTGATGGCTGAACATGGTTTTGACTACAAAGCGTTGTTGGATGGCGGTGAGCGCCTCTGTCACCTCCCCCCAGTAGACCGTCACCGCTAATCCCTGCTCTTGTAGATCCTCCAGGCTTTGCGCGACAAACTTCCAGTGTCGGGGGCTATGTTTAGTGCTACGCATTATCCCTGGTTCAAAGCAATAGAGCACCAAAAAGCGCTCGTCCTCCTGCGCAGCAGCGAAGAGTGGCGGATGATCACGCAGGCGTAAATCACGCTTTAACCAGACGAGGTTGATCGTTTCGATGGTCGGTAGGTATTTACGAGCGTAACGGCACTATCGACTGCCTGGTTCACCAACAATCAACCTTCAGATAAACCGAAAACGGACGTTAAAATAACGTCAGGTTTCGACAAGGCAATAATGCAAGTTGCTGCCTATCATCCTTTAATCTCCCGTGATTATCAAGCCTGTTAATCTTTTAGGCGGTTAGGCGGTCATGACCGTCCAACAGACTAAGTGACAAACAGACGAAACAAACCAAACATAGTAATTGATCCATTTCAACAAGAGGAAACCAAGCATTTTTGCCAAACCTCACGATAAAATAGGTTAGATCAGCCGCCAGGAGGCGGCTAACTGATCCTGAAGAATCGACTTAAGAACATCTGCCGCTTCCAGGATCATTTCTTCATTCGCCGGAAATGGAAGTGGTTGGTTCCCGATTCTCCGCCGTGACTCATCGGAAAGTGCCCGCCGGTCCCCTTCGAAGGTGCTGGCGTAGTTTTCAAAAAGCGACTCGGCCGTGAGCGTGTTTTGGTCCACAACTCTGTTCTCCCGCAAATCGAAGAGGTCAAAACTACCAGAAACGACGGCGACTTTTGTCTGATAAACTTCAATAACATTTGCCCGAACAATGACAATTTTCGGTTGCTTGATGTCATTACCCAAGCTGTCTTTCGCTACGTTTCCGTTAGCGTCCAGCACGTATTCTTCTCCATCCTCTATTTCCTTTTCATCTATGTACTGGCGTTCCTGAGAGCGCTCCGGACTCACCTGAATGTCCTGGATTTTTATTCTGGCGATGTAGTCATAATCGCGGCCCGGTTGACGCGTAGCCTCAAATACCCGCCACCGATCATCCATACCGGTTACTTGCAGCGCCAGCATGCGTTCATTAAAGCCACGGGGAAGAAAAGCGCCACTCTCATTGGTAGCTTCTACAGTGATGTAGAGGGTACCCAGCGCTTCAGCTTCTTGCTGCAACCGATTAACATCACGGTAATTGAGTTGGTAATTACTGATGTTTTCAAAAGCATCCCAGGCGCCTCTGGCGGCCTGCTTGTTTCCTCTGCGCCCCTGATCAAGCAAACGAGTCCCCTCTTCGTACAATTGAGCAGCAGCTTTGCCGGAGGCTTCACTCAGTAAGGAGCCAACACTGACAAAATTGAGTTTTGCTTCGCGACCATCTTTATCGATAAGAGGGATTAGCGGACGTACTTTTTCTTGCCTCCGTTCTATTCCCCGATAAATGCCGTGTACTCTGGTCCAGAGCGTAGTACCGGTAGTCTTCATGCGCTGAGCACGATCCAGGTCATCACGATTTGCCCGATTAAAAGCAGAAGCCAGTTCCGCAACATGCTTGGGGTTTTTCCGCGCTTTCCCGACCACTTTCCGCAGAGCGCGATCGATGGCTCCATCGTAGTCGCCGGACTCTTTAAGGGTCTGCACACTCGGACTGCAAGCCGACACAAAGACAAGGGCGAAGAAGGCTACAAATAAGGTGGAGAACTTCATAAGGGCAACATTGGTAATTGCTGCCAAGATAAAACCAAGAAATTAACCCGGTTTACCGGCACCAAGCGTAGCCAGATAGTTATTGAGTTTTTCCATCGGTTTAACGATGGCTACGCGGCCGGAACGGACAAACTCATAGATGCCATACTGGCGCAGATCATCAAGCAAAGCTTCCGTTTCGTGCTCGTGTCCGGTTTTTTCAATTACTACAAATTCCTGTTCAATCAAAAGGACCCGCGCGTTGTGCTTACGGATCAGCCGCTCAACCTGACTACCGTGATTAAATACAGCCGTGGGTACCTTATAAAGGGCAATCTCCTGATGCACGACTTGTGCATCAGTATAGTAGAAAGCCTTCAGGACATCGACCTGTTTGTCCAACTGAGCTACCAGCTTGATGACCATTTCCTCAGTCACGTTCACAACAATAGTAAAGCGGTGAATGGTAGGATCACTACTCTGGCTGGTAGTCAAACTGTGGATATTCAGGTTTCGGCGATTAAAGATGCCTACCACTCTTGAGAGCAGGCCTGCCTGGTCTTCGGTGAATACGGTAATGGTAAAAAAGCTTGTATTACTCATGGAGATATCCTTAAAAATCCTCTGGGTGGAAGACGTGGGTACAGTTTGTGGTTAAGGGGCTTACAGGTCCCCAGGTCCCAGGATGACTTCACTGACTGACTTCCCACTGGGTACCATTGGGAAAACATTGTCTTCTTTGACGGTGTGGAGATGCAGCAGATAAGGCCCTTCGAAAGCAAGCATTTCAGCTACAGCTTCCTTGACTTCTGCGGGATCACTTACTGAGCGTCCAGCCACCCCAAACCCTTTAGCGATGGTCACAAAATCCGGGTTTTGCAGTTCCACAGAGCTGTAGCGGCGCTTATGGAAAAGCTCCTGCCATTGTCGCACCATGCCGAGATAGTTGTTATCCAACAGGACAATTTTTACCGCCACGTCCCACTGAGCGCACAGGCCCAATTCCTGCAACGTCATTTGAAAACCGCCATCTCCGATGAAGGCAATCGTTTCCCGTGAAGGGTCGGCATACTTTGCTCCGAAGGCAGCGGGCAAGCCGTAGCCCATTGTTCCGGCGCCGCCGGAAGAGACCCACTGATCGTGGCCTTTGTACTCGTAGTAGCGGGCTGCCATCATCTGGTGTTGCCCCACATCCGTGCAAACGATGGCCTCACCGTTTGTCTGGTTACTTACCTCGCGGATAACCTGGCCCATCCGGATCTGCCCATCCGCCGTAGGCTGGATGGCCTCACTGATTACCCGTTCCTGTTCAATGTTTCGGCACTCGTTGAAGCGGGCGACCCAATCGGGGTAAGTTTTTTCCCGTACCAGTTCAACCAGGAGTTCCAGCACTTCGCGGGCATCACCAAGCACGGGGGCATGAGCCTGCACATTTTTGTTTATTTCAGCCGGGTCTACTTCGATGTGGACCACTTTCGCCTCGGGGAGGTACTTATCAAGATTTCCCGTTACCCGGTCATCAAAGCGCATGCCAATGGCGATGATGACATCAGCATCATTTTGCAGGTAGTTGGGGCCATAATTGCCGTGCATACCAAGCATGCCCATAAATAAAGGGTGGTCATTTGGGATGGCGGATAGTCCGTGACAGGTTGCCCCTACGGGAATCCCCGTCTTATCAACGAATTGGCGGAAGACCTCCTGCGCGTGCGCAATGTGGATACCGTGTCCAGCCAGAATCATTGGCTGTTTGGCCCCGTTGATCAAGGCGGCAGCGGCAGCGAGTTGGTCTGGCTTCGGAGGGTTATACGGGAGATAGCTTCTGATTTCCAGATGCTCGGGATAGCTGAAGTCGGTCATTGCCAACTGAGCATCCTTTGTAATGTCGATGAGTACGGGGCCCGGTCGGCCACTATTGGCAATGTAAAAGGCTTTTTTGAAAACCCAGCCAATATCCTTGGGGTCCGTGATCTGATAATTCCACTTGGTTACCGGAATTGTACAGTTGATAACATCCACTTCCTGGAAGGCATCACTTCCCAGCAGGAAGCCAGGGACTTGGCCAGTGATCGCTACGAGGGGCAGGCTATCGAGCAGGGCATCGCACAGTCCAGTCAGCAAGTTTGTTGCCCCGGGGCCTGAGGTAGCCATACAAACGCCGGTTTGGCGTTTGATGCGGGCATATCCTTCAGCGGCGTGGATCGCTCCCTGTTCGTGCCGGGGAAGGATATGGGTGAGTTGGTCCTCATAGTCGATGAGTGCATCGTAGACGGGCATGATGGCACCACCGGGATATCCGAAAATGGTATCCACCCCTTCAGCAATCAGGCACTGAAGGAGCGCGTGGGCACCATTCATGCGGGTGGTGGAGTTCTTAGCCTTTGTATCCATAAGCTTCGGGGTCGTTGATGAGGTCATACTTCCTTGCTTTTAAAACTACTCATTGCATCCTGCGGCCGCGCCAACGACCACGATCAGGTGGGGATAGATAGAGGGGATTAATCAAGATCGGTGACGCAGCCGAGGCTGGCACTGCTAACCACTTTGGCGTATTTCTTGAGTACGCCATGCTTCGCCCGGCTAGCAGGAGGCGTCCAATTCGCTTTACGCGCAGCGATCGTTGCTTCGTCAAGTTCTGCTTCGATGATGTTTTTCTCGGCATCAATGCGAATGATATCTCCATCTTCCAGCAGACCAATCAGGCCTCCGACCATGGCTTCGGGGCTGATGTGCCCCACCACAAAGCCG
>CAZTTF010000378.1:0-4894 GCA_964616365.1 uncultured Lewinella sp.
ACTTAGCTAATAATCTCAGACTTTCACAATCTCACAACAAACGAATCGTAATCTCAATTCTTGACGACCTCGGAGGATGACCCCTCCAAAACTTTGGTATGTAGATAGCCTCTCAAAGCTCTTTTTTCAAGCCGGTTGACCAATGGTCGGCCGGTTTCTTTTTTTATCAACTCATTGAGGACTCATAGTTGCGGGGTAAAAGTAGCGCATTGCAGGCTACTTATTCTGTCGGTTTGCCGCTAATACGGTCAGGGTTAGTAGCAGGCCGGGGAAAACGGCTAACCACCAGGCTTGGGGGAATTCTCTGGCCAGCCTGATCAAACTTCCCCAGGTTACTTGATCGGCAGGAATGCCGATGCCCAGAAAAGAGAGCGCTGCTTCCAGTAGAATGGCGTCACCAAGACTGAAACTGGCGACCACAACGATTGGTCCCAGAGCATTGGGCAAAGCATGGCGGAAAAGCATCCGCCATTTCCCAACGCCGCTAACCTGAGCAGCTTCCATATAAGGCAGGCTACGGATCCTGAGTAATTCGGCCCGCAGGTAGCGGGCGACGGAGGGCCAGCGCAGCACGCCAATGACGGCTACTACGACCCAAATGGAGGGGCGATTAATGATTGCCAGTAAGGCAATCAGTAATACCAGTCCAGGAATATTGACGAAGAGCTCGATGCCCTGCAGGACGAGACTGTCGGCCGGGAGCGCCGTTGAACGGCGCATAGCGGGGAAGAGCCGAAGCAGTTGACTGAAGGCTAGCCCGAAGGTGATCATAGCGACGAGGATGATCATCAGTGAGGGTAGAAGGGGAGGGCTGCCGAAGAAGGGTAGCAAACTAACCCAGCCATAGCCTATGCCAAACATACCACCGAAGAGCCAACCCCACATGCGGTAGCGCGGCGCGGTCAGGTTCGTATTGCCAAAAAATCCTGCAATCCCTCCGAGGGGAATACCGATGAGTAGAGACAGGAAGACTGCGCCAAAGCCAATGAGAACAGCGATGCGGGTGCCACGAATGAGGCCGGCCAGTACGTCCCGGCCAAATTTGTCCGTTCCGAGATAATGCCGGGCCCGTGGCCCGGTTTCCTGGGCCTCAAAGGGCGATTTATAGTTTCCGTTCTTCCGGTCAGGCTTACCAGCACTGTAGGGAACAACGGGCCAGATGGCCCATTCCGGTGTGGCGCGGTACCAGTTCCGAATAACAGGTTGGTAAGGGCGGGTAAGACCCAGGTCAACGCCAATCTGATGCATTACCGGGAAGCGTACTTCATTGTCAACTTTTGCGATCAACGGACGATCATTGGCGAAAAAGTCGGCAAACAACGCAACGAAGAGTAGCCCCGCGATCCACCATTGACTAAAAGTAAATCCCTTGGTTCTGAGCAGTAACCGCTTGCTGGGACCTTTTTTCTGGATGTTGTTTGGCAGGTCCATCAAGCAGTCGTTTTGCTGGTGGAAATGGTGCCTGCGCTATCAAGCCGTACCCGGGGGTCGGTTAACGCGTAAGCAAAATCTGCCAGTAGTAAGCCTACTGCAGTAAGTATGCCATTAAGCATCACCAAAGCAACCACCACTGGCCAGTCTTTACCAATCGCCGCATTGTAGAGTAGCTGTCCCATACCCGGCAAATTGAAAATGCGTTCGATGAGTACACTACCTGCCAGTAACGCTGGGAGAATGCCACCCAGCAAGGTAATGATCGGGAAAGCCGCATTCTGGAGGACATGGCCCCAGAGAATGCGATGTCGGGATAGACCCTTGAGTTTAGCAGTAGTGACGTAGGCTTTTCCTAGCTCGCCAATTGCCGACCTCCGCAGGTGTTGGCTGACGTAGGCCCAGCTCGGGTAAGCCAAACAGAGTACGGGAAGAAACAGGTGGCTTGCCGAGATACTGAGTGCCGTCCACCAGGAGGCGTCTTCCGGAACTTCGCCAAAGCCCATACTGGGGAAGAAGTCCATGCCAAAGGCAGGCGTGGTGAAGTAGTTGGCCAGTAGCGTTGCGATCCAGAAGGAAGGGAGGCCGTAGAGTAGGAAAAGCCCGAGGCTGGTGCTACGATCGAACCAGCTGCCCTGGCGCCCTGCGGTATAGAGACCGAGCGGAACGGCAATAAGGAAGACGACCAGAATGGCCAGGCCATTCAACAAGGCGGTCCGCCTCAGCGGGGCCGCAAGTTTATCAGTAACCCGGCGCCGATCGATCAGTGAGGTGCCAAAGTCGCCCGACAAAACATTGCTTAGCCATCGATGATACTGATTATCCGTTCCGTGCCAACGGAGCGCGGGCAACAGTAAACGGAAGGGTTGTTCCTGAGCAGTAAGGTCGGAAAACCGTTGGCGGACATTATTAGTCGCCGGATGCAGCGGAAGGTTACCAACGCCTTCGGCAATCATCTGGTACTCCTGCTGTAGCAGCAGCCGAAGAGCAGCTGGCTGGAGGGTAATACGTTCTTCTTCAGACACGGGGAGGTCACTGTAAGCCAATTGACGCAGCGCCTGGTAGTAGGCTTGTACCGCGGGCCAGCTGCCTGTTGCAAGGGTAAGGTTGCGTACCATGGCCCGCTCTGCGGGCCTGACAATGCGGTGTAGGGTGTCGGGGAGGGCTCCGTTTTGCACGGAGCAGTAGAAGAGTGGTCGGTCCAGCCCCAGGTTGCTAGCGGCGCGACGGTAAGCGCGATCAAATGCTTTAGGGTCGTCAGACGAGAGGCGGAATTCCTGGGCTCCCAGAGAGCGTTCCACTGGATCCTCCGGAGTAATGGCTTGTAAGCCAAAGCAGACCAAGCTCAGGAGTAGGAGGCTGAGCGGCAGGTAAAGCAATCGTTTGAGGGCGTAGCGCAGCAAGCGAAGAAGTAATTGAGGGTCTGAGCTGACAAGTTACTCCAATATTTCTACGCTTTTGGCCTTCGAGAAGTATTCCGTCTGAATGCTGGAAACAAGGGTGGCTGAGGAGTCCTTTTGGAGTTGTTGTTTCACCAGGTATACTTCGTATTGACCGGCGGGGATATCCGAAAAAACTTCTTTGCGCAAGGTCAGGGTTCCGTCCGACGTAGGGCCCAGTAATTGGATGCGGCGCGGAGCAGACCGGTCCGCTGGCTCAAAGAAAATGACAAGTGATTCATTTTCTTTAAGACCTTCCGTGCCTACCGGAAAACGGGCCGATGCACCCAGCTGCAAATTAGCGGGGATAGAGTCGGAAAAGGGAGGTTGGAAACTATAATTTATGGGGCAGTTCGTACCGGTGGGGCAGGGTGCGGTTAGGCGGATGTCTACCGGAAAAGGAAGGGTGCGCCGTGTCTGGTAGCGGCCGGGGCCGGCCAGGGTGGCCGGAGGCATTGCGGAACCCAGCAGTGTTGGGGACACGGCATTGATGGAGCTGTCTACCGGCTCAACTCTTAGGGTCGCCTCCAGGAGCTGGCTTTCCTGTTGATAGCGGATCGTCCCTGCGATAATACTGGGGCCTTGCTGCTCTTGTTGGGCGGGGCCGCAGGTGCAAAGAAGGGTGCAAAAAAGCAGTGATAGTCCGGCGTGCCGTAAATTAAAGTAGGTCATTTATCTCCGATTTAACGCTGCAAACTTACAATGTCTGAGTGCCTAAAGAAAAGCGGATGGCAGACGGGATTAAATAAAAAGGCATTTTAAAGACAGCCTTCCGAAAGTTGTGGGCTGAGCGCTATTCGAGATAGCTTATTCTACCGCCCAGTCAATAGGTAGCTTTCCGTGTTTGATTAAATAATCGTTGGCCAATTGGAAGTGATTGTTGCCGAAGAATCCGCGATCAGCACTGAAAGGGGAAGGGTGAGCACTACTCAGGACAAGGTGTTTTTCCTCATCGATAAGCGCTGCCTTTTTCTGCGCAAAAGCTCCCCACAGCAGGAACACGACGTTCTCGCGCTGGTCAGAAACCGCCTTGATCGAAGCATCCGTAAAGTATTGCCACCCTGAGCGCTTGTGGCTTCCGGGATTATTACGTTCTACTGTAAGCATAGAGTTGAGGAGAAATACTCCCTGACTGGCCCACTTGGTTAAATCCCCGTGCTGCGCCCGGGGGATGCCCAGGCTTGTTTCCATCTCCTTATACATATTCCGGAGGCTGGGGGGAACAGTTACGCCCTTCGGGACACTAAAGCTGAGGCCCATGGCCTGGCCTGGGTTGTGGTAGGGGTCTTGCCCGAGGATAACTACTCTGACCTGGTCGATCGGGGTGGTATTATAGGCGTTGAAAATAAGTGGCCCTGGAGGGTAAATCGTTTTGCCGTCCGCCTTCTCCTGCTTGATGAATGAAGTGAGATTGCGGAAGTATGGTTTGGTGAATTCTTCGGAAAGGGCTGCTTTCCAGCTGGCCTCAATTTTTACGGACGGGGTAGACATAGTTACTTTTTGAGTAGAAAGCGTTTTGTTGGATAAGGGTTCAATCAGTGAACGAGGTGTGTTGGTAAGTTACCTGAGTTTACAGAGAGCATTACTCTTTTACCTGACTTTTGAACCTGAAGCCCGATTCACTTACCTTTGGCGCACTAACCGAGACTAAAGCTAACGATCATGTCTAAAAACCAAAATAATTCAACAACTGCAGCCTACCACATTGCCCTGGAAGACAAGCACGGTGCGCATAATTACCACCCCCTGCCGGTTGTACTGAGCGAAGGCCGTGGATGCTACGTTTGGGACGTAGACGGAAAGCAGTATTTCGACTTTCTCAGTGCCTACTCGGCCGTTAACCAGGGGCATTGCCACCCTCGAATCATCAACAAAATGATGGAGCAGAGCCGTAAGCTTACCCTGACGAGCCGCGCTTTTCATAACGACCAGTTGGGGGAATATGAGAAGTACCTGACGGATTACTTCAGCTTCGACAAGGTCTTACCCATGAATACCGGAGCAGAAGCTGTGGAAACGGCCAT
>CAZTTF010000379.1:0-16200 GCA_964616365.1 uncultured Lewinella sp.
CCATAGCACCTGCGGCCGCGCCCAGGTCTTTGGCCATGCGTACCCCTGTTTCTTGTTCGTAGGCACTCCCCACGACCGGGTCAAGAGGGAGGGCGAGTTGTTGCTCAATACCGTACAGGCCTGCTGCGAGAGCAGCTGCCATAACCAGATAAGGGTTTGCGTCAGCTCCGGCGACTCTGGTCTCGAGGCGGGTGCTTTTCGCCCCGCCGGGAATGACGCGCAATGCGGTTGTTCTGTTGTCTACGCCCCAGTTGGCGTGGGTCGCAGCCCACGAGCCTCTTACGTACCGCTTATAGCTATTGACCGTAGGCGCAAATAGTGGAAGAAGCGCGGGCAGCAAAGTAAGCTGTCCCGCCAGGTAATGCCGGAATATTTCCGACATGCCGTGCTCGGCATCCGGAGCATAAAAAGCATTTTTCCCATCCTGCCACAGCGATTGGTGGAGGTGCCCACCACAGCCCGGAAGGGCTGCCGAAGGTTTGGCCATGAAGCTGGCCAGTAGTCCATGCCGGTAACTGATCTGACGCACTCCTTGTTTGAACAGTACTGCCTGATCAGCAGCTTCCATCGCGGGCTGGTGCATGATGGCGGCTTCAAGGACGCCCGGGCCCGTTTCTGTGTGTAAGCCCTCCAGCGTGACGCCGAATTGCGCTAACTGGCTAAACAGATCACCGAAGTAGTCACCGTTCATGCCACTTCTGAGGCCGGAGTAACCGAACATCCCTGGCGTAAGCGGCTCCGGTGCCTGGCCATGTTTCTCCGCCAGTGAGGCCGGGGTCTCACGGTAGACGAACCATTCATATTCCGGCCCGAAACGGGCCGTGAAGCCCATCGCCTCTGCCTTCGCCACGATGGTACTGAGCAAACTGCGCGGGCAAGCAGCAGCCAGTGGCCCCTCGGCGTCCTGAAAGTCCGCCAACAAGAACGGTAGGTCGGCTTCCCAGGGGATGGTGCGGAAAGTATCCGGACGCAGCGTCGCGGTAAGGTCGGCAAACCCGGGATCCGGTGAAGGGTGGCCGTAGAGCTCGTCCCGACTGTCCCAGCCAAAGATGACATTGCAAAAGCCGAAACCACCGTCGAGGGCGGCGATGACTTTATCGCGGTGTAAATATTTGGTGCGTAAGACCCCGTCGAGGTCCGTAACACCAACTTTTACTTGCTGGTGAGACGATGCTTTGAGCTGTTGGAGAAGGTCCGGCACTGGATGAGGTTATGGTTATACGGAACGGTAGAATTCGAGCAGACGGCCGCTGGTGCGGTGGGGGTAAAAGCGCGGCTCGATGCCATATTCGTTGATGTAGATACCTGGGTTGGGACGCTCGTCGACAAACTTGCCAATGAGCTCCGGGTCAAATCCTTCGGGAAGTCCATCGATGACGCGCTGACGTGCTTCCGACCAGGGGGCGCCGATTTCGCGGCGAATCAGGTGTACGTAGACAAGATCGTCTTCGGTGTAATTGGTGGGCATGATCGTGTTATTAGTGGTTAGCTGTAATCTAAAAGCGGGGTAAAGTACGGCCCCCTCAGTAGTAACACCATCCTTTTAATGCCGTTTGTCTACAATTAATTTTAAACCAGTTTTATTTTCTCAACGCTTACCCGCTGCCCAATCATAACCTTTGCGCATGGCATCTACCATATCTGCCGTTAGTTCCCCAGCTCCGTGTAACCGGATAGTATGCATAAATTTTTTGCCGGATTTGTTTGGCGTAGACTTGTGAATAAAGGCGTCGTTCAAGGCCGAATCTGTATAAAATGAAGCATCCAGCCACTTTTTGAATGGCCGCAGGACCAGCCAGACCTGGACGTTGGAAAACATCACCGCATGCCGGCCGGCGGCAATGGTGTTGGGGCTCCACTCCGCAGTAGCCAGCAATATGTCGTCGAAGGCCATCAGGACATTGTCGGGACTCTCGGCGAAGATATCATCTACGCTTTTTTCGTTGCAGATATGCCAGGGGCTGGGACGACGGAAGGGGCGTTCGCACTTGGGGCAGGTCCACATAGTCTGATAGTTGTTATTCTTTTACCACTTTACCCACCCAACGCCCGGTGGAGGTACGGAGTTCTACGTGGTATACGCCGGTCGGCAATTCGCCAATGCGAATAGCGTTTGCAGCTGGTTGCCGCCTTACCGCCCGGCCAGCCATGTCACTGATGATGATTTCCCCTTCTCCATTGGCTGCACGTAGGGCTCCTGTCAGCGTACCGTCACCGAGTTGGAGTAAGTCTGTACAGGGGTTAGGCCACAATTTCAACGGGGCGGTCATGTCGACCGCCGTCGTGCTGGTAGTGCAGATGCCACAAACATCCGTACCGCAATCAATACCCGTCTCTTCTCCGTTTTGAATGTAGTCCCGGCAAGACCAGTCAGTGTTCAGCACCATGCCTTCAGCTTCGAGGTCGGCCCGGATGTCTTCCAGTTCCTGCGAAAGTGGTGCCGTAAGGAGGTTGTTCAGCTCGAATGAGTCCTGCTCAAGGTCATACAACTCTTGCGTGCCGCTACTGAAGTTGATCAGCTTATAGCGTTGGGAGCGAATGGCCCAGCCTGGTCCCTGGGCGTCTTCTGTCTCAACGAAATTGTAGGTGCGCGGCGTGAAGTCTTCAGCATCGCTTAATAGTGGGTAGTAGCTTAAGCTGTTGAACTGCCCGCCAGGTAGTGTCGCGCCTGCTGCCTCTAAAATGGTCGCATACAGGTCCGTTACGTGTACCAGGGCGCGCTCCCGCGCGCCGCTCCGGCTGACCCCTTTTCCCGCCACGATCAGCGGTACCCGGATGCCTCCCTGGTAAAGGCTGCCTTTGGAGCTAAAGGCCGGATAGTCCTGGTCAACATTGCCGGGAGTACCGTTGTCACCGACGAAGATAACTAGGGTATTGTCACGCACGTCTGCGTCAAGTGCCGCGAGCATACGACCAACCTCAAAGTCAAGCGCTTCTACCATTGCTACGTACTGCCGGCGATTATTGGTAGGATTGGCGACAGTGTAGGTTCCAGCAGGAGGAACGTGAAAAGGGGAGTGTGGCGCAGCATGTGCCAGCCAGAGAAACCAGGGTTGGGTTTGCTCGTCAATCCAATTGATAGCGGCGTCGGTCAGCGCGGTGGTCACGTAGGTGGTCTCTTGACTGGCTACGCTTTCCTGAACCCTGCTCCAGTTGAAATAGTCGTCCGGAGCTCCCCGGAGATAGCCGTCATAAAAGTCGGGTCCGAATTCCAGTGGATCACCCGGTTCAAGGGGTTGTGTCAGGTGCCATTTCCCGATCAGGGCTGTGGCATAAGCATCATCGGTTTGTTCGTCCAGGGCGGCGAAAAGGGTGGTGTGGTTGAGACCAAGATTACCGGGTACGTTTAAGACTCCGGTTTTGGAGCCATACTTACCCGTCATGATTGAAGCCCGGGTAGGCGAGCAGGAGGGAGCTGCGGTAGCGTTTAAAAAAGTGATGCCTGCGCCACGCAGGCTGTCCAGTGTAGGGGTGGTGGCCATAAGGTCACCGTTGTGGTATCCCCGAAGCCGGTCAACCCCAAGGTCGTCGGCAATGACCAAAAGGATATTCGGTGCGCTTTGCGCATGCGCTTGTACCGCGAAGGCAAGCATTAAGGTCAAGGTGTAAAGCGTACGCATAGTATGGCAATTTCAGGGGGAAGATACTCAAGTCAGCTGGCTGAACATACCATCTGTTGACATCAGGGATGTTGGTATGACAATGAGGAGTTGGCCGATTCCCGACCAACTCCTCCATGATAATGATGCCGCAATTGGGGCAATGTCAATTACTCCACCACAATTTTTCGGGTTACCTCTCCTTGACTACCCGCGATCCGGACAAAATATACCCCGCGGTAGAGTGTCTGTGTGTCGAAATAAGTAATCGTCTGTCCGGTTCTGATGTATTGTTGACGTAGCTGCCTTCCACTGGCATCCATCAGGCTGACGACGTAATCCTGTTCCACTAACCCGAGTAATTGTACGGCTACAAGATCGGCTGTTGGATTAGGGAAAACGGACACTTTAGTCGTTACACCAAGTTGGTCCCGATCAGAAGTACTGGCATCGTAGATGGTTGTTTCTTCGTCGATGTTGGTTACCTGGCGATTTGTTGCAACTCCCGCGAAGGTTGGGCCGACCACGTATGGATAGGCAGATACCCAATTCTCGTCGACAGTGGCAAAATAAGCGTAAGTCCCATCAGGATATTCCGGGGTGACGCAAAAACGACCGTTGTGCTCGTCCAGATAGTCTGCCGCGCCTTCGGCGGGCGCGATGTATTCGTAGTCCTCCCGAAAATATCCGAGAAAATAGGTGGCGTCTACGTCCGGCCCCTGATCAACGAGTGACCCGTCGGCGTGGGTTGTTCTTTCGGTAATATCACGCAGGAAATAGCTGGATTTAATCCGGGTAATTCCCCCGGTGCCATCAGTATTTTTATAGCCATAAGCACCATAGATGGGGAACCCGTCGTAAGCAAACCCAATCAGTGGTGAGTGGGCCATACTATCAATTGCATAAAGTCCTTCGGCATCATAAAGGTTACAAATGTCTGACGTGACTTCCAGGTCGAGTTTGAAGGCAGAGGGATTTTGGTGGTGATGGTAATTGCCCATGGCAGGGTGTCCCTTGGCGCAATCAAACCCGATCCGTTCGGCAGGTATCGCATCTCGTGTCCAATCGGTCTGGGCCATTGGTCCGCCGGGGCAACGAGGGTTTCCGGGGCCACCACAAAGCGCGTTGGTTGCGGAATTCCAGCCTACGCCATCACGGTAGTCAAACAGGGCGACACCGTTGATGAACAGGCCGATGTTGCCGCCATTGGTCGGGATGAGCGTGCCGGTGTTCAACTCCGGGTTAAGGGGGATTTTATAGATACCTTCCTGGTCTTCTGCCTGTGAAGGGTTTCCGTCGGGAAAGGGACCGGTAGGATAAGCCGGTATGCCGGTCGCGGTAATAAAGACGAAATCGTCAGAGTAGGCTATCTGCTGACAATTTACCAGCGTATTGTTGGGGATAAGGGTGGAGTTGCCCTCCACGTAATAATGGCCGGTAACCGTCGTATTCTGTAACCAGCTGGTAATAGCGGGGCTAAGTTGGGCGCGGCCGCTGGTGCCAAGGAAAAGTAGGAAAAGCAAGGAGAGTAATCGTGTCATTTTTTGGGTGGTTTAGTTGTTAGACGCAACAGGAGAAGCTTTCCTGCGCATTGGCATAAAGTTCAGATGATTAGGGGCTGTACCCCACATGAAGTTACCGGATGAAGCCATGTTTGCGATTAAAAACAAACTCTCGGTCATCGAGTGTCAATAAAAAAGCAATCAAGTCTGCCTGATCATTGGGCGAGAGGGGGAGTGGGGCGCTAGGCCGGTGGGTGTAGTGTTGTAGGACTTGCCGGAGTTTCCGGAACCTACCGTCATGCATGTAAGGGTAGGTGAAACTGAGATTGCGAAGTGAGGGGACTTTGAACAGCAGACTGTCCGCAGGTAGCTGGGTAATTTCCATGCGTCCTATGTCATTCAGCGAAGTGTCAAGGGGCAAACCGTTGGTTGCAAACCCGCGGTTAGTAAACAATGGCTCCGTGTGGCAGGCATTACAATGCATCTGGAATAAGGAGTAACCTTTTGCTTCCTGAAGGCCGAAGGTGTCCAGCCCTGCCTGGACTTTGTCATACTTAGCGCCCGCAGAGACCAGCGTCAGTTGAAACTGTGCCAGTGCCTTCAATAGACGTGCTCCGGTGGCGAGGCTATCACCAAAAGCGCGGGCGAACCGCCCGCGGTAGGCATCGTCTCTCCGTAAGCGATGGATAACCTCCGAGAGATCACTTCCCATTTCCGCAGGGGCATGCAGGGGGGCGAGGGGTTGTAGCTCGAGGTTGTGGTGAGCACCATCATGATGGAAGCTGGTAGACCAGGCAAGGTTGAAAAGTGGCGGCGCGTTGCGCCGCCCGATCTGGTCGTTGATCCCGTGGCTGAGGTCATGGTCAGTATGTGCAAAGGCACTGAAAGGGGAGTGGCAACTGGCGCAGGCAATGGTGCTATCGGCGGACAATGCTTCGTCGTAAAACAGGGCCCGGCCGAGAGCAATCCCACTTTCCGTCAAGGGGTTGGCGGAGAAGTCATAAGTAGGCTCGGGGAAGTGATCCGGGGCTGCAAATTCGTAGGTCACAGCCAGGGTTAAGGAGAGCCCACTCAATGCAAGTGTTATCCAAAAGATGCCATGTGTTTTATTCATTACGTCACAATCTAGGCGATTCCCGGCTCCTGATTGACCTGTCGTAGCAATAAGTTGACCTGCCTAAATCCAATTATTGCTAAAATTACTACTGCGAGTACGAAGGCATACCGGCTCCAACCTGATGACCTGCCCGTATGAATTAAGGTGAATCCGGTGTCTGTAAGCGCCAAAGTAGCCTGGTAATCATTGTTGCTGTTCAACATAACCTGTTTTGATTTTAGTCCTTCTTTATGAATGACAAAAGCGCTCTGGCTTGAACCAATGTGCTTGAAGACAGTATGCTGTATTGCTACTCTGGACGGAGCTTCTTTAAAGGTCTTGAACTCCATAAGTACGGTCGTTTCATGCCCTAGTCTCACGATGGGGGGCTGCGCCAGAACAGGGGGAAGATCATTAAAGCTTAGGTTAAATTCATCCAGGACGCATTGCCGCACCAGCTCCTGAAATTCTGCTGCATTTTGATAAGCATCTTCTCCGAATCTTTGGTGTATCTCATATTCAAATGCTGTCAGCGCTGCCGTGATCTGTACTACCCAGGTGCCTTCCTCTTGCTCAGCGAGCATGGTTGCTGAAAGATCGGCCTGGTGTGCAGATAATTGGTTTAGGCAGAAGAGTAGTATAATAAACCCTGATAATCTATACATGGTATTTCGGGTTTAGTCGATAGCGTATGCGCCACCGAGACAATTAATAAAGTTGTTGCTTCCCGGTGCGTCTACGTGGTAATGATAGCCACGAACATCGTCGTAATGGCCCCGGCAGGCGTCCAGGTCAGTGGCTTCGGCACCTGATGAGTCGAGCCTTTCGTAAATTCCGTGCCCGTCGAGGGCATAGCCGATCAGGGCGGCATGGCCATCGGGTTGTTCTACTTTCGTGGTCATGCCTGTAGTGGCGTGATAGTGATAGCCTGCAAAGAGATTAATGTGCCCGCCGGCATCATCGAAAGGGGCAAGTGTATAGGCCCTGAGGATAGCATTTGTAGGCGCTGGCGCGTCGAACCGTACGCCATTCAGCGCAAGCCCTCTAACGGAGACACCTCCGCCACCAGGTCCACCACCCATAGCAAAACTAGTGGAGGACGACTTCCTTACGGGGGTAACGGGGACGAGGAAGGTTTGGGTAATCGCGTCGACGTAACTCGGAAGGCACTCCACGCAGAAGTTCTGGTATTCAGCGCCTACATTCGGGTTGGCAGCATTGGCGCAGTCTTCTTGGGTTTCCGTGGTGAAGATATTGCCGTCCGCATCGTACATGCGCCAAGTGTCATCATTATAAAAAGAGGCCATGTTTTCAATGAAGGCACCGTCGACGTCGTAAACTTCACCGCCCTCGAGCCAGATGCCCCCGGCACTCGCGTCGTCGGCAATGTTTTCAGGACACCAGGGGCCCATTTGGTGGTCGGCAGGTTGATTAGTGATTACTATTTGATAGCAATCCGTAACCGTACCGTCGGAGAGGGTACATGCGATGGTGGTAATCTCTTGGGCGAGGCCGCCACTGAGGAAATGCGTGGGGTCTACATCTACGGTGATATCTTCTGTCCCAATCGGGGTAACATCGTCTTCTTCGCAAGAAAGACAACAGACCATTACCGTGGCAAGCATGAGAGCAGCGATGCCCGTTCGAAAAATAATTGATTTCATGGGGAGTGGTTTTGTAGTTCCCCCATTGGACGGATTCTTAGTTGCAATCCTGCGCAAAAAGCAATTTTATTTGGTAGAAATTCGGAAAATAAGCGACAGGTCATCAGCTGCTTTCATTGCTGCTCTGTTCGGGCTCATGATCTGGTATGTTTTCCGGATGTCAACTCGCGCAAAAAAAACATCCAGATCTACGCTGATCACCGTAGTATGGTCATCAGTAGACGTAGGCAATGTTACCTCGCGGGTAGTATTAAAAGGCGCCTGGTAACCGCCAATGTGGTATTGAAAACGATTTTTCCGCCCAGGGCATTCCCGTGAAGTCCCTTCAAGCTTGAAGTTGATGTAGCCCGAACGCCAGGTCCAGTACATGCCATTGGTGGGGTCAAGGTCGCCGTCAAAGGCGCCGCCTGCTGCCGTAAGACTGTCAACACCTACTGTAAAACGCACGGCATCATATTCGAGTGCATCCGGTGCCCCAAGCGATAGCTTAAGGCTTGAAGGGATGGCTGCGTCCAGTAAGTGATGACTGTCTTTGGCAGTGTAAACCACCCTGCCTTGTTGCAACAGGGTAAAGCCCGATAAATACCACCGCATGGCTTCAATCCTGATTTCTGCACCTGCGTCCGCGCCCGAATCAGTCAGGGTCAGAGGCGTGCCTCTCAGGGTAGGCTGGAATTGTAATGTCTGTCCGTTTAGACTGTTTGCGTTGAAGATTAACAGTAGGAGAAGATGCTTCATCTAAGAATGAAAGGTAGCTATTGCGGTAAACACTAAGGTGGGCGATGGTAAACTTTCTAGTCCATTCCTGGCTTCCGTTGGGGCTTATTGCCGATAAGGAGTCGGCGGGTAGCCGTCTCTACCCAGGGAGCATACAAGGGCATTTGTTCGGGGCGTAAAAGGTCTTTTACCGTGAGGAAGTGCTGGTAGGTGGTCGTGACTTTTTCGACGTTCAATGTTGCGTATTCCGGCGGGAGGGTGGGGCGGACAGCTGGTGGAGTAGCCGTAAGCCCCTTGAAGTATTGCCGCAGGATGTCCCGCTGTTGCTGGTTGATGCGTTCCATGTTTTTTCTATGCGCCTCGGCGGACGCCATGAAGTACTCGTGCTGGTTTTTATCAAGTTCCAGGCGATTTACTGCTCTTGCCATATTACTACCCGGCCCCTCTGGAGGTCCACCGATGAGGGGGAGCAGGTGAAGGGCCAGTAAGACCAGGTTCATGCCGAGTAAACCGAAGGTTGCGTTCCGGTAAAAGGTAAACTTGTCCATTATTCGTAGAGTTGAAAATCTGCAACGAGGCTGTTTGTCGTATCGTAATTGGTGGCAGTAATGGCCGAAGAAGAATACTCCACGGCGTAGATGATGCCTGCCGTATTCAGGGCAAGTACTATGGCCGCTGCAGCGGCCACCTTGCGCCAACTGATCAGGGAGACTTGCTTCGCTCCCGGCGAATTGATTTGGGTAACGATGCTTTCCCATACCCGGGGCGGCGGTGCCGCCCGTTCGAGGCGGGTGAGTGGCTGGAGAAAATCCTCTGATTCCTGGTATTTGTTTTCCATACTTGAATTCTATTTGTGGCGGCCCCGGTGGGGGTGGTTAGGTTCTAATTTTTTGCGCAGTCCGGCTTTTGCCCGAATCAGCAGGCTTTCTACGGCCTTAAGGGAACTACCCATGATGTCTGCTACCTGGCTGCGCGGAATTTCTTCGACGTAGCTAAGGATAAAGGCCGTCTTTTGCCTGTCCGGCAGGCGGTAAATAGCCGCAAACAATGCTTTGTTCGCTTCTCGGTCTTCCATTAAGGCTCCGGGATGATTAAAGTCCGGTGGTGGTGGGACCTGGTCACTGAAAGTAGAAAAGATCGAACGGCGCTGTCGTTTGCGCAGCAGCGACAGAGAAGTATTTACCGTAATACGGTACAGCCAGGTCGTTACCTCGCTGTTGCCTTTGAATGTCCCTGCACTGCGCCAGACTTTGGTAAATACATCCTGCGTCACCTCTTCCGCGTCCACCTCTTGTTGGAGATAGCTCAAAGCGGTATTATAGACGCGGCGGGCGTGCCGGTCATATAAATCCCGCAGGGCGGTGGCGTCGCCTTCCGTAATGTTGGCCAATAATTGCTGGTCAGCAGTTGGGGGCATACTTTGGTGGTTAACCTTTTGACGCCAGTAAGTAACGGAATCCTGCGGCCTGGGTGATTATTTTTAAAATAATCGCAATTGGTTGCCTCTCTCTAGGTGCGGTCAAATGCCCCTGGAGAATTATTACGGTGTAATCAGGCCACTAAAACGCCTCGGCGATGCCGAGGTAAAAGCTTCGGTCGGAATGTTGGCCAATGCCGAATGCATAGTCCAGCCTGAGGTTGAGGGCTTCGCTGGGAACAATAAGTACCCGCAGCCCCGCGCCCACCGAGGCCCTGAACTGGCTGAAATCCAGATCTCCCAGTCGGTTCGCTACTTGTCCTGCTCCGGCAAAGGTGACAAATCCAAATCGGCCCTCGCCCTGCAACCGGTACTCCACCTGGCTGAATACGGCCACCCGATCACGGAAGCGCCCTTCCTGAAAACCACGCAACAGCGTTGGGCCTCCCAGTGCACTAAGCTCCTGTACGGGAGCATCGTTCCACGTATGCCGGCCAAAAAAGTGGTAGGCCAGTACACTGCGGTTGTTGATCCTGTGGTAACGGCGAACGTCAAGCTTCGAGAGTTCGAAAGCATTCGTTCCGCCAAAGCTTTCGCCGTAGAAACCTTGGGTGAACTCGACCAGCAAGCCACGTTGTGCATTCAGCACGTTGTCTCTGCTATCCCAGATCATGGCCAGTTCCGCACCTACACTCGTGCTCCCCAGGCTGTCTTGCAGGTTGAATCCCTCGGGTAACTCGTTCTTTTCCTTGTCCAGCACCGTGTCGTAGATACGGTTGTAACGCACGCCAGCGCCGACAAAAAAGTTATCTCTTACTTTTCGCAACAGAATGGGTTCAAACAGAAACTGTTTGAAGGCTATTTCAGTACGGTCATCTTCTGAGGTTTGATTGCCAATACCGTAGTAACCCTGGGGGAAACTGCTGAAGTCAAGGTTGCCCCGTAGTAACCAGTTCTCCTCAGGAAAGAATACGGTATAGCTGGAAGAGAAAAAGAACTGCCCCTTAAAGGTGTAGCTGAGGCTAATGGGGAGATTGGAAGTACGGGTTGTTTTCTGCGCTCGGCGAGGTTTGAACAATAACTTGGCACCTACCCCCAGACCGAAACTTGTTTGCGGCTCGTAGTAAGCAATGGGAGAAAAGACAACCTTAGAGTGGAAAGCTGTGGAATCAGCAGGGGGCTTCCCAAGATTGAATTCCAACAGATCGGTGATTTTTTCAACAAATCCCTGCGCGTGCGTTACGGCAGAAGTTGTGATCAGGATAGCAAAGAGGAGGTACTTTTTCATCAGGTATTATAAGATGACCATCAGGGAGTAGGTTCGGTCGCTACCCCGGGATTTGTGCTAACGCTTCATCATGGCTTTGTAGGCAAGGAGGTATCTGGTGCCCAACGACCGATAAGGCGCCCATTTTTCGGCAACAGCGAGTAGCTGTTTTGGAAGTTTCTCCTCAGGAGAAAAGTCATAAAGTATGGGCATGATTTGTTTGACGTGGTAGTCGTTGACCAGAAAAACATCTTCGCGGGCAAGGGAATAGAGTAAAATGAGATCGGCAGTTTGCGGACCGATCCCCTTGATGCTCGTCAGGCGTTCTCTGATGTCCTGATCGGGAAGCGCTGTCCAGTCCCAGCTATCAACCTTTTGCTCGTGCCACCAGTCCGTTACCCGGAACAGGGTGTGGTATTTAGGGTTGGCCATCTTGGCGATTGCCCAGTCCTCTTCCTGGATGGTATAGATGTTATTGGTATCGGGTGGTTCACCACCGAGCAAGCCGGTGAGCTTGCGCAGATAAACACCCCGTGAGCGCGAAGGCACAGTTTGGTCTACAATGCAGGAGACGAGATCGTGGAAGACACCCGCTGAGTTGGGGAGGTCCGGAAGTGCTACCTGGTCAATGATGTCCTTAAGTACGGGGTCACGTTGACGGAGGTATTGGGTTGGGGCCATGATGAAGTATTGCCCGGAAGTAACGGACTTACACCAGCTATGGTTGTCCACTATCCCCGAAGTGGCATAAATCAGTTTTCGGAGCAACCAATGTTATTGCAGAAGCAGGGCAGTAGCCGCAATTTTACGGCTCACCACCTCACTAAAAACTACCGTCATGACCATCAATATGGGAAAAGCAGATCGGATCCTTCGTCCACTGCTCGCTATCGTCTTCATCGCTTTGTACTTCACGGGAACCCTTACGGGGACCTTAGGTATGGTCTTGCTCGTAGTCGCTGCGGTTTTTCTGCTGACGAGCCTGATGGGGTCCTGTCCGCTCTACACCCTCTTTGGCATCCGGACGTGCCCGGTGGAGGAATAGTTGTTTAGGCGCGACCGCAGGTGCATAGATTTGCTTGAAGAGCAGTATCCTGCTTAGTGGATTGCCGATAGCTATCTGGATTACACCTTTAGCTTTCATTGCTTATTAACGTAGCTTCCACCTGCGTCCCCGCCCGCTTTGTCGCTTTAACTGAGGATGTCCTCAATCATGAGCAACATCTCTCTTTTCGCATTCCAGTAGCCACGATTAATGATGAAGCCGGCGTTTTGCAGGCTGGTCATCAGCTTGCCGACGGCGTCTTCGTTATAGCTTCCATAGCCAAACAGCTTAGCTTTTCCCTCCGTAAAAGCGTCGAGCTCTTCTTGCATGGTGGGCGTGATCACCGCTGCGAAAGCAGCGGTATCCGACAAGGTCTTCAGTGCCTCTTTTAGCTGGTCTACCTTCCTTTGGTAAGGCAACATGTATTTGTTGATGTCTTCAACCTTCATGGTGTACTGCATGAACTCCCCCTCCGCCTGTAAACTTTCGGTAAGGGCTGAGATATGGTTGTACCGGTCGTCCATCTCCCTGAATTGCTGGAAACAGTCCTTTACCGCTTCTTCCTTGCCATCTTGCCGGGATTTTATGATCGTACTCTGGATAATCTGATAATCGAAGGCGGCGACTTGTTCAACGATGAGCTCAAGTTGTGGTACGAGTTTCTTGAGCAGCGTCGCAGCTGCTCGCCGGTGGTATTTCTTGCCTTCGTAATCGAACGTCTTTTCCTCGATTTGCTTCTCGGCAATAGCGTTGAAGATGTTGACGTCATACCGGAGCACCAGCAAACGATCTAAGGCTGCTACTCGCTCCTCTGCAAACAACTGATCCACTGGGGTGGCCGTGGCGTCAGACGCAACGGACATCTCCCGGGGCAGGAAATTGTGGTTGTCGAAATAGCCGTTGAAGAAGGCTGGTAAATCTTGTTCTTCCTGTTGTTGCCGGGCCAGCTTACGTGCTTCCGCATCGCTGAGGGGACGGCAATCTTTGATCTGGTGGAAGGTTAGTAGCATGTTGCTGGTAAACAACTTCTGCGTGTCCGCAGGAGCTATGAGTAGCTCGATGGCAGTGTCCGTTTGTTGCACCGGGGTGGCTTCTGCCTCCAGGTTGAGGTGCGCAATACGATCTTCCACTTCAGGGTGGGAAGCCCACTGCTGACCGATTTCAACTTTAGACGTAAGGTACCTCCCGCCAGCATTGGGGGTGACGAGGGGTAAGTTGCCGCGCAGGGTCAATTGATCTTTTGCGGCGGCGTGCAGCAGCCGGTCAGTCTGGATACTGTAGATGTTGGGTATCCGCTCCAGCGCGCCGAGGCGTTCTCCCGCAAAGTTGACAGCCTGCTGGTAGCAATTGCTGGCCAGATCAATACGTCGCAATCCGCTGGCCAGGCCGTGCCCGCCGCCGAGGGCGGCGGCAACAGCATCGGCATGATACTCCATCTCCCGGCTCAGGCCGAGGTAGCTTAAGTTGATCACCTTATACATCTGAGCCAATAGCCAGCGTGCGCCCTGAACAACTTTCATTGCCACCCAGACGAAAGGGTAGATGTAGGCACTAATCGACGCAATGCGGTTTGCCAGATTATTAAAACCCTCATCGTTGTTCACCAGGTTGAAGATAACCTGGTTGACCGTGTAGACATAGCTGCCTACGGCCATGGAGCGCTGACTGAAATGCCCAAATTCATGGGCAATAACTGCCCGTAGCTCCTCCCGGTTGAGGGCGTTCATCAGGCCCAGACCGATACGGAGGTTTTTCCGCACGGGAAAGAACATGCTCCAAAAGCTGGAGTTGTAGAAAACGCTGGCATTTACGTCCGGAGCGAGAAATACCTTTTTCGGCGGTTTTACGTCGAGCTGGCTCACTACCTCGTCAATGAGGGCAAACAATTGAGGCTCCTGATTCCGGGTGATCAAAACATCGCTGGTCTCCTGCGTTTCGTTGCGCTGAAACAAGAACTTCAGCATGAAAACAACGAGCAGCAGGCCCATGGCGATCAGGCCCAGACCAATCAGAAGAGTAAACAGGTTGATGCTGAGGGAAAATATGCCTAGTGCGAGTAAGCCCGTCGCGTAAACGGTTAAGAGGGCCGAGGCTAGCAGTACAAAGTACAAAGCGATGAAACCAAGAATTGCTAACACGCAAAGCATCGCTTTGCGGCGAAACTCAGCAGAGACGTCAATACTGATCATGGAGGGAAGGTGTTTGCGCTTAGGTGACTTAAATGTAGGTCTCAAGAAGCAAATAAAGTTGCCCCTCTGGCAACTGCCGAAGCTGAGTCCCAAAAATAAGTGCCTAATGTTGCAAGTGCCGCTCTACAGTCGTTCAGGCTACGGCCTCCACTACCTCCGCTTTAACCAAGCCGTTGTCTTCAATCGCTTCGAGGCGCATGTCGACCAGGTGATTCACCCAGCTGTCTTCGGCGGGGAAGGAGACGCGGATGTAATTATCGGTAAAGCCCTGGAGGATGCCATCTATTTTAGATTTTTCCAGAAGGACCGGGCGCACCTCCCCCAAATGGCGCGCATAATGCGCGCGCTTCTTTTTCTCCGACAGGATGCCGAGCATCTTGTTGCGGCGCTTGCGTTCCTGCATCGGCACGACGCCGTCCATCTCAGCGGCGGGGGTGTTTGCCCGCTCGGAGTAGGTGAAAATGTGGAGATAACTGATGTCCAGCTCCTGGATGAAGCGGTACGTTTCGAGGAAGTCCTCTTCCGTTTCGCCGGGGAAGCCGACGATGACGTCCACGCCGATACAGGCGTGGGGCATCACCTCGCGGATGTGGGCTACGCGCTCAGCGTACAACTCCCGCTTGTAGCGGCGGCGCATTTGGGCCAGCTGTTTATTGTTGCCCGATTGGAGCGGCATGTGAAAGTGCGGCGCAAAGCGTTTACTGCTGGCGACGAAGTCGATCACCTCGTCGGTACACAGGTTGGGCTCGATACTGGAGATGCGGAAACGGGTAATTCCCTCTACGTCGTCGAGGGCACGGGCGAGGTCGACAAAGAGTGCCTCCTTGCGGGGGCGCTGGCCTTCGATGACGGAGGTGCCGTTGCCGAAGTCGCCGATATTGACGCCGGTCAGGACGATCTCTTTCACGCCACGCGTAGCGATGGCGGTGGCGTCGCTAACAATCTGCTCGACCGTAGAGCTGCGGCTTTTGCCGCGCGCCAGGGGGATGGTGCAGAAGGTGCATTTGTAATCGCAGCCATCCTGTACTTTGAGGAAGGAGCGCGTCCGGTCACCAAAGCTGAAACTGGAGATGAAGCGGTCGGCTTCCTTGACTTCTCCGGCGCGGACCATGCCTTTGCCCGATCCCATCCCGATCCCGTCGATGTAATCCAGGATTTTAAACTTCTCTGCTGCCCCGAGGACGAGGTCAACGCCTTCGATGTTAGCAATCTCTTCGGGCTTGAGCTGGGCGTAGCAGCCTACAACCACAATCTTGGCACCTGCGTTCGCGCCCAGTGCCCGCCGGACGATATTGCGACACTTGCGGTCGGCAAAATCCGTTACCGAACAGGTGTTGATCACTACAATATCAGCGCCTTGCCCGAAGTCAATCTCCTGGTACCCGGCATCGGTAAACTGCCGGCCGATGGCCGAAGTTTCGGAGTAGTTGAGCTTACAGCCGAGGGTGTAGAAGGATACGGTTCCGAGGGTGGACATATTTGGTCTTGTAGTCTGGTAGTTCGGTAGTCTTGTAGTTCGATAACTTGTGTACGTAGCACTACCAGACTACCGAATTACAAGACTAATTTGGGCGCGGACGCAGGTGCAAAGATACGGACAAGGAGCGATGCCATACTTACCTACTTGCGCTGGTTTTTAATCCATGCCTCCGGAAAGGCGGCCATGTGGATTGCAACGGTAAGGATCACCGAAAAAGGTATCCA
>CAZTTF010000380.1:0-11932 GCA_964616365.1 uncultured Lewinella sp.
CTCTGCGTTAAGCGATGTACCTTCGTGGCCATGCAAGTAGATATTTTAGCCATTGGAGTCCATCCTGACGACGTTGAACTCTCCGCCGTAGGGACTTTACTAAGTCATATTGAACAGGGGTATTCAGTTGGTTTGCTGGACCTGACCCGGGGAGAGTTGGGCAGCCGCGGTAGTGCTGCTATCAGGACGGAAGAGGCAAACAATGCAGCTAGAATGTTGGGCGCCAGATTTCGTGAAAACCTCGATTTACCGGACGGCTTTATGGAGTACTCAGAGGCTACCTTGCGCAAAATCATTACTGTCATCAGAAGGTGCCAGCCCAGGATCGTCCTGGCAAATGCGCTTGGTGACCGCCACCCCGACCACGGCCGGTCTGCTAAAATAGTTGCGGATGCCTGTTTCTACAGCGGATTGATTAAAATTGAAACACTGGACGAACAAGGTAAGCCTCAGGAGAAGTGGCGGCCTGATGCGCTGTACCATTACATTCAGGACCGTAACCGTAAGCCTGATTTTGTGGTGGACATCACCCCGCACCTCAAACGGAAAATGGAAATAATCCGCTGCTACCGCTCCCAGTTCGATGACCACAAGGAAAACGAATTTAGTGAAGAGCCGTCTACTCCAATCAGTGGTGCCGATTTTATGGCCTTTATCGAGGCTAAAGGAAGGTCCTTTGGCCGCGAAGCAGGCTTTAAGTACGCCGAAGGGTTTGAAGCCGCCCGGTATCCGGGCGTAACCAACTTATTCGACCTCAAATAACAAGGCTGCTTTTCCCGGACAGGCCAAAGAAAACTAGTCTGGACTAACTAAACTATCGTTAGGTTTGACAATGATGTATGGTTTCTTCTTTTTGGAGCGGACCATAGACATGTTGATAACGGGAAATTAGGGCATGATAGTCAGTAGCTTGCATTATTGTATCATCCAGGTCTCTCGTTATACCTACACCACTTTGACTTAGGTTCAAGCTAGATTGACTCACTCGTATCGTCAGTGAGGTGCGCAATGATGGCCTGATAGCCCGCCCGCCAGCCTTTCCAACCGTGGGCTTCAGCGAAACTGCTGTTGTGCCAGAGCAAAGAGAAATCGCCTCCCAGCGGGCGGCAGTCATCTGCCAGGCTTTTTACAACTACCACCGCTTCTTGTGCAGTAAGCCCCAGGTAATTCTTCAGGGTTGCATCCATGGCTACAAAGGGATGAACCGTTAAACCGGTATGCTCCTCTTTCTCCAGGTCATACCAAGGAAATGGAAGGTTTGTCCCCGCCCGCCAGCCGACGGCATCGGCATAGCCCATGCTGTACTCTGCCGTGATACCTAGAAGCCTGAGTTGGCGGTAACTCTCGGGCAGCCGAAAACGGAGGAAATGCTGCCTGCTACTCCGGGGCTGCCGACCAAATATGCTCCTGAAAGTATCAATCTCCGCCTTGACTTTCGCTTCATCAGCGAGCGATCTGTAGCCTGGGTGAATACCCATGTCTGCGGCTTCAACTAAGGACTGCATCTGGACAACCTGGGCTGCGGGAACAGGGTAGGGGTTTACATCCTCCCTGGATTCGTTATTGGCAAGTAGCCAGAAAAGCTGTGGCTTTTGTTGGGGATGGAGCGCAAATAGCTCAGGAAGAATATCGTAAGGATCAGGTGCATTCCATTGCAGGAACCGTTCTCTGACCTTGAGAAATTTTCCAGTGAAAAGGTCGCGTAGCCCACTGGCGATTCCTTTCCACCCCCGAAATTTATAGGCCCAGAGGATGTCAATGTCGTAGGTAGGCCTGAAGACAAGGGGGCGCAGTTTGGGTTCTGGTAGTGCGGGAAAAGAAAGTCGTAACTGCTGGTAAAGCAGTTTGGCCCAGAGTCTCGCTACCGGGAGATGGAGATAGTTGTTGGTTAGTGCATGACTATTACTGGCCGGGAAACGACCGTGGTTGTCTGCCTCATAATCTTCATACTCTTCATAGCGGGAAAGGACATAGAACAGACAGGCCAGTAAATCATCTTTGAGGAAGAAGGGCAGGCCATCATGCCATCTTACCTGAAGGTCTTCTTTAGTAAGGTTCCCACCCCGGAGCAAAGGATGTGCGGGTAGCGCCAGAGCGTTTACACTTGAGGCAGTTGCCCCGTAGCTTATTCTGGCGTCTGCAGCGACTTGCTCCCACTTTTCAGTATCGGTAAATAGCCGGAAGTGTACACCAAGATCCGCGCTGAGTACTTTCAGGGAGTACCTCTATCGGGGATGCCGGTGGGGGCTGAGCACGGCTACTGTCGCTTTCATATTGGCGAAGATACTGAGGGGGGAGGTGTAATTATGTTGCTTTTCAACCAGTTGTTGCACCAGCGTCCGCGCCCGTTCACCCCGAATTGAAGCGGATACCTAGCCAAAATAGCTTGTCGGCTAATGAACATGGACCATATTGCCGCCTGATTTACACAACAAAGCAGAACTTCCACCTGTCTATATGGCAACCTTCTTATCTTACCCCCATGAACAGATTCCTCCTGCCATTGCTGTTAATTCTACTGTCCTGGGCCGATATGATCGCCCAGCAACAGTTACCGGGTAACCAGAACATCTACGGTGCCACCGGACGTGGAATCATATATGATAATGAAGTGAATTTCACTTTTGCCTTGGCTACCCCCCGCAACATTTTCCTTGGTGTCCGCTCCGGAAAGCTGATTACTTTTGATAAGCTTAAATTCTGGTCTGCCTCCTTTGGTAGTATTCGGCATGCACGGGAACGCCGGGAAAACCCGGATCGTATCAATCCCGCTACTAACCGGGTGAGCAGGGCTTTTACCTACGGCAAGATTAATCAATTGTACGCACTTCGGTTAGGTTTCGGTATGCGCAAATACCTAAGTGAAAAAGCACGGCAGCGGGGAGTGGCAGTTGGCTATTCTTACGAATTTGGCCCATCTCTTGGTCTCCTCAAGCCGTACTATATTGAAGTAATTACCGGAGAGCCTGGTGGGACTAACCGCATCCAGGACATTCGATACGATGGCACTAACATCAATCAGTTCCTCAATCAGGATCGGATCTTTGGGGCGTCTGCCTGGACGCTTGGGATCGATGAGGTAGGTCTCCGGCCCGGGCTTCACGCTAAAGCTGCTGCTCATTTTGGGTTTGGGGCCTACGACGAAGTGTCAAAGTCATTAGAGGCAGGAATCATGGCTGATTTCTTTTTAGGCAACACGGATCTTATGCTGGAAAGTGACCTTACACCAGGTGTGTCTAACAGTCCACTTTTTCTCAGTCTTTACCTCAACGTTCAGTTTGGTAAACGCTGGTAAGCTAGCGCTTGCGTAGGCATTATGATGTCTTATTCGAGAAATTTCTAGTTAGCGGCTTGAGGTGAAACTAGGCCGCAATCAGTCTGAAAAGAAGGATTTCTAAATTTACTCTAGCTTTGCGGTGATTCAAAACCACCGCGAATGTTACGACCTAAGTATTTTGTCTTTCTGGTACTGCTAACCCTTTGTTATGCTTGTGATAATACGCAAAGCATCACGGATGAAGCAGACACCTCCTCAGGGGCGGTTGCCAACGGAATGATGGAGCAAATTGATCCCGCTGTCTCAGGGGTTGACTTTTTGAATCCCATAACCAGCGATTTTAGATTCAATCACGTTAGCTACCCATACTTGTACAACGGGGCCGGCATTGCTGTGATTGACTATGACAAGGATGGTCTCCAGGATCTTTTTTTCTTGCGGAATCAGGAATCAAATTTGTTGTACCGTAACCTGGGTAACTTTAAATTCGAAGATGTAACTAACAGTGCAGGTTTAGCTGGGCCGGGAGGATTCTGTGTAGGAGTCTCGGTTGCTGACGTTAATGAAGACGGTTGGCAAGATTTGTACATATCGAGGTCAGGTCTTGAATCATCTGAAAATGGGCTTCGGGATCGGGAGAATTTGCTTTATGTTAATAATGGCGATGGTACTTTTTCTGAAGAAGCAAGTGCCCGTGGGTTAAATAGTAATCGCCCCTCTACTCAAGCTACTTTCTTTGATTATGACAAAGATGGTGACTTAGACGTTTACTTATTAAATACTCCGCTTGATTTTACCTCAGTGAATACCATTCGAGCTGTTCAGACCGATAAAGGGTTACAGCGCCTCTATGGGCCAGCCAGACCTTGGGAGTCGGATCAATTGTTTCGAAATGACGGCGGCAAGTTCTTGGATGTGTCTGAAACGGCCGGGGTGGTCAATCGCGGCTTTGGGCTTTCTACACTAATTATTGATGCCAATAATGATGGTTGGGATGATATTTTCGTAGCTAATGATTACGTAGAAGATGATCTTATTTACATCAATGCCAAAGATGGGACCTTTAATAATCAAGCGCAGCAATACTTACGGCATACAAGCCATAGCTCAATGGGCTCAGCTTTGGGCGACCTCAATAATGATGCTAGGCTTGATATCGTTACGTTAGATATGCTTGCGGAAAGTCCGGAGCGCAAAAAAAAGCTAGAAAATGCTATGCGGCCAGATCGGTACAATACAATGGTCCGGAGTAATTATGGTCACCAAATGACCAGGAATCAGCTGCAGCTAAACAACGGCATGAATTATTCAGAGGTCGGAGAGCTGGCAGGGATTGAAGCTACAGATTGGAGTTGGACGCCGCTCATTGTCGACCTTAATAACGATAAGTATCAGGACATTTTTATTTCCAACGGGTACCGCTATGAATTGACTGACCTTGACTTTATCAGTTTTACGGTTGACTCAATTATGGAATTAGGAGGACTTTCCCGTGAAGTCTTTGATGATTATGAGGACTTTGTAAAATTGATACCCTCTCGACCGCAGCCGAACTATTTATATTTAAATCAGGGCGATCTTAAATTTGAAAATGTTGCCGCTACTGCGGGAGTCGGAGATCCTTCTTATTCAGGATCTGCCGTTTATGCTGACCTGGATAATGATGGGGCAGTAGATCTTATTGTCGGGAATCACGAAGAGCCTCCGTTTATTTATCGCAACAGAAACAACAACGGTAACTGGTTACAGATTGAGGCAAAGGGAAGTGCTAAGAACACTGCTGGATATGGCCTTAGGGTAATGCTGAAAACAGGACAGGAAACCTTAGTGCAGCGCATGCAGCCAGTTCATGGCTTTTTAGGGTCCAGTATGCCAGTTTTACATTTCGGGCTTGGTGATGTCCAGCAAGTACCTCGTATTGAGGTCGTTTGGCCGGATGGAAAGATCCAGGTAATTGAAAATGTCCCTTCCAACCAAAAGCTGGTGGTCGATTACGCTGATGCAGTACCGGGAAAGATTCCGGTCGCGGCCGCAGGTGCTATGTTTAATTATCCTGGCGGGCAAAGGGGGATGAGTTTTGTGCATCGAGAGAATGCTTTTGATGATTTTGATCGTCAATTCCTTCAACCTCGGATGCTTTCCCGCGAAGGGCCAGCACTCGCCAAAGGTGATGTTAATGGCGATGGATTAGAAGATGTTTTTCTCGGAGGCGCAGCCAACGAAACATCTGTGTTGTTTTTACAGAATAAGGAAGGAAGATTTGTCCGGACGGAACCCTTCGCGGCCGAAGACGCCCAATTTGAAGATGTTGCCGCGCTTTTCTTCGATGTTGATGGCGATGGCGACCTCGACCTATATGTTGCCAGCGGCGGCAATGCTGCTCCCAAAGGAGCAAGCGTATACCAGGACCGGATCTACCTGAACGAAGGTGGAGTCCTGACCAAGAACACTGCTGCCTTACCTCCGATGGCAACACCTACAGGAGCCATAACTTCAATTGACTTTGATGCGGATGGAGATAGGGACCTTCTTGTGGGAGGACGTGGAATTCCGGGCAGCTATCCTTTAGCCCCCAGGTCTTACCTTTTGGAAAACACAGATGGCGCTTTTCAGGATGTAACAGCTACTAAGTTTCCTCGATTTAGCAACATTGGCATGGTGACCGCGATTGCTGCAGGCGATATCATGGGCAGTAAGCGACCTGCGGTAGTAATTGCTGGTGAATGGATGCCGCTGGTGACCTTTGAGTGGGATGGTACTAAATTTACGGAAGCTCTGGACGGGCCTAAAGGTCCGGCTGGTTTCTGGCAAAGTCTATTGGTGGAAGACCTTGATGGTGACGGGCAGGTAGAAGTAATTGCTGGTAATGATGGCCTCAATACGCGTTTTAGACCAGGAAAGGGCGCTCGCGTGAAGCTGTATGCTGACGACTTTGACGGAAACGGTGCCGTTGATCCTATTGTGACTTTTGAGGACGCTCGTGGCAAAATGGTGCCTATTGCTACGAAAGCTATGATGATCAAGCAGCTACCAAGCCTAAAGAAGAAATACGTTAGAACAGCAGCATATGCTGCTGCTGCAATTGAAGACGTTTTTTCTGAAGGCCAACTGAACGGTGCTACCGTACTTGACCTGGAAACAGTTGCATCAGTTGTGTTGCGTAAATCAGGAGATAGCTGGAACGTTGAAGAGTTACCAAGGATGGCCCAAATAGCACCTGCACGCAGCATTAAAGCTAAAGACTTCAATGGAGATGGCTTGATGGATTTGTTGATGGTTGGCAACAATTATGGCCACCAGGTAGAAACAGGCAGACAGGACGCAGGAAATGGCACCTTATTACTGAACGATGGTAAGGGGGGGTGGCAATATCTGGCGAATCATCAGCACAAGTTTTGGGCGAGCCTTGATGCTCGGGGCCTTGAGCAAGTCAAGCTGGCCGATGGTAAAACTGGCTGGGTAATCGTTAATAACAATGGCCCAGCGGCCATTTACGTGCAGTAGCCAACTTAGCGAAGAAACTCAAGTTCACCATCGCTTTTCAGGCGGGCGGTGACGGTTGCCTGGTTAGCCAGTGTGTCTCGCTGCCGGCGCGGTACGGCGTAGTTTGCGGCACGTAAGACATCGGAGCGGATTTTACCGAACCGGGTTGGAAGATCCGTGGCACCCTGGCCCATGGCCAGGCAGCTAACGAGCGGTGCTTCTATATCTTCACACAGACGGTAACAGAAGCTGTCTCCGGCGAGGCGTACGGCTACTTCGCCATTGTGGTCCACTAGACTGAGTGGTACCTGCTTTCCAGCCGGTATGATGACCGTCAGGGGGCGTTTGTGGTACTCTAGCAAGGTGTCCAGCTTTGGCGGGATGCGCGGGCACCATTGCCATAAGGTTTCCCGGTCGGCAAAGACGAGTTCAGGCCGGCCGGCCGCCGACGGCGGGCAGGTGGATAACAAGCGACTTATTGCGCCCGGTTTGCGGGCATGAGCTGTTAATTGCCAAAGGTTGCTGGTAGGCAGGAGCACCAATCCTCCGCCTTGCAGGGTGGAAAGGGCCCGGGAACCAAGGGGGGGTAACGGGTAGTGCATCTCTGGGAAAGGGTTTGTCCTAAGGTTCATACTTCAATTGGAAAGCTTCCAGCTGTTCTGTGGCCGGAGAAAAACTATTTAATTCGTGTGCTCAAACTGCAACAATTCCCTCCTTATGGTGGTCATGTATGCAATAGGTTTCAGTTTCAGGACTACTATTCCCCCAGGTTGATCTATCGGACGGATAAGCGACAATTCAATTTCGTCCAAGATTACCGGGTTCAGACTAGGAAACTGTATTTTGCCGTTTAGATTGTACCCTGATCAAAATTTTAATAGTGCGCATCCCTACCTTTCTTTCCTCCCTACGTTTTTTGGCTGGTTTTATGTTAATTTTCTCATTTGGAGAACTTTATGCAGGTCATATCGTTGGCGGAGAATTTACCTATGCTTGCCGCGGCTGGCTGAATAATGATCCCAACTCTGGCATTAAAGTCTATGATGTCAGGATCAATATGTATCGTGACTGTATCGGGGAAGGAGCTTACTTCGACGGGGCACCCGGAGGTCAGGGTCCTGATGGTGGATTTAGTGGCCCCGGTAACATCTCAATTTATCAGGGTAGAGATCTTTTCGTGCCAACTTTGAGTATCACCCTGGACGATGTCGCAGATGTGCCCGTAAACCTGGGCAACCCCTGCCTGGTCATAACGGAGGAAGTCTGTCAACAAATCGGCGTCTATGAATTTAGCGTAGAGCTTCCGGTAGTTGATGAGATCTATACCCTGACCTACCAGCGTTGCTGCCGTAATGCGGAGATCAGTAACTTGCAAAACCCCGCAGAAACGGGGACTACGTACTTCATCCGGATTACTCCTGAGGCACAGCAGAGATGTAATGTTAGTCCAGAATTCAACATTGACCCTCCGATTGCCATCTGTGTTAACGAAGATTTTCAGATTGACCTCGGAGCGAACGAGCCGGATGGAGATAGCCTGGTCTATAAGTTTTGTGACCCAGTTGTCGGAGGAGGATTAGATGGTAACAACAGTACAGCCTCCACTTTTGATGACATCATTCCCCGCATTGAGTCTCCTTTCCCCTACGATGCGGTAAGTTTTCGCTTGCCTCAATTTAGCCTGGCGAACCAACTAGGACAAGGAAGCTTCCTGGAAATTAATTCAGAAACGGGGCTGCTACGGGGTACACCTATTTTCCGGGGTATTTTTGTTCTTGGCGTTTGTGTCGAAGAGTGGTCACGAGACTCCGTGCCTATTCTGCTCTCCGAAACCAAACGAGAGTTTCAGTTAGCTGTTAACCTGTGTGGTAACCAGGTGTTCGCAGACCTTCTCGAAACAGAGCTTGATGATGAGGGTAGGTTTTTCATCCGTCAATGTGGGCCGGGAGAGAATACCATTATCAACGAGAGTACCAATGTCGCCTTCATTGATGAATACACCTGGACACTTGATGGTCCGGATGGAATCATTACTGGGTCTGGACGAGACTTTACTACGAATATCACGCAAACTGGTGTCTACAGTGGCTTAATGGTGCTAAACGAAAGTTCATTTGCCAGTAATTGTATTGATACGGCTGAGTTTTTCCTCGGTGTATTCCCGGATACAGACGTTGACTTCGAGTTCGTTGAGCCAGGTTGTGATGATGAGCCGATCGAGTTTACAGATTTATCTGCTCCGCAAGAAGATAATGTGATTACCAACTGGTCGTGGGACTTCGCTGACGGTAGTGCTGACGACGGTCGACAGAACCCACTGCACCGGTATAATATCCCCGGGGAGTTCCAGGTTAGGCTGACCACAACCGATGATAATGGTTGTGAGGCATCGAATACCAAACCGGTAACTTATTTCCCCAGCCCGAGGACGATCATCATCGAGCCAGACGAAGGCTTCGGATGTGTGCCGTTTACGAAGCCTTTCATTAACCTGAGTCGTCCGATCGATGATTCCTATACTTTCGAGTGGGACTTTGGCGACGGTAACACTGGCGATGAGGCGAGCCCCACGCATGTTTATGAATCCTCCGGAGTATTTGATGTTTACCTGGGCATAACCAGCCCAACTGGCTGTTTTGTAGATACGGTCTTTCAGAACCTGGTAGATGTGCGTGATGCCCCTACGGCAGGATTTGACTGGACCCCGGAGGAGCCAACTAACTTATTTCCTGATTTCAGGGTGTTCGATCAGAGCCAGGGAGCCAACCGACGTCGTTACATCCTGACCAATCGGGCAGGAGACCAATTGTTTACCACACCTGCTGACAACTTTGACTACACACTACGGGACTCTTCAACGGTCTTTATTACCCAGCTCGTCACGCACCCCAGTGGTTGTGTTGATACCCTGACGCGGGAATTACGACTGAAATTGGTGAACACCTATTTTATGCCCAGCGCATTTACTCCGAATGGTGATGGCCTCAATGATCAATTCCTTCCGGAAGGAATTCTTATTGGTGCGACGGACTATCGTATGCGGGTTTGGACTCGTTGGGGACAGCTTATTTTTGAAACGGATAATCCTAAAGTTGGCTGGGATGGCACCTACAACAATTCCGATAGCCCGGGTGGAGGTTACCTCTGGGATGCCAGCTATATTGACGTAGGCGGTGAATTTCAGGAGTTCAAGGGAGGAGTAGTGCTCGTCAGGTAAGACGGGGGCGCGCTCCTGAGAAGATTGAAACAGCACATTGCTACTGCTTGATCCAATATATTGCACCTGCAGCCGTGCCCTGATGCATTAAAACAGAAAACGGAAGCATTCGTATGGAATGCTTCCGTTTTTCTTTTATTAGGAGGCTAAGTGCTTACTTCCCTGAACTTCCTCTTCGGAATAAGTACTGAGTACTTCCTCCAGTGGTGCTGGCATTACCTTCAGTCGGTAGTACCATGGACTCAACGTACTCCCAACCATTATCAATGAGGTAATTGGTCGCGTGCATCACTGAGTTAAAGCGGATACGCTTGCCATCTCTTGGATTAATTACTTCCATGCGCTGGCGGGCACCGCCCTGAACAGATTGACCGTAATCAATAAAAATGGTTACTCGGTTGGATAAAAAGCGCTCTTGCGCAATCATCCGGATCATGCTGATCTCTTCGAGGTTGTTGATGTTGACGCCATCAACCACCACCTGGCTGAAGGCAGTTGTGCTTCCAACTAAAAGCAGGGCGAGGGCAAAAAGGAACTTTTTCATATTCACGGTATTATTTACCAGGTAAATGTTTTAGAATGTCGTTTCAGACATGTTTGAGGAGCAGTATAGTATTTTCTTAACAAAATAGGGACGCTCAGACGACGTTTGAAGTTCAAGACCAACTAATTTTACCCTATGATCGGTTTGATTTCATTGCTTTCCATACTCCTAGTTCCGTTCGCCCCACCTGAATCTCCGGTGGAGTGGTTGGGAGAAATGACCATCGATGTTGGAGATATCCCAAGGGGAGAAGATCATCTGCATGTGTTTCGCTATAAAAACATTTCTGATGCTCCCCTGATCATTGACAATGTTCGGGTAGGCTGTGGTTGTACGGCTACGGAATGGCAAGAAGTACCCGTACTTCCAGGGGAGACCGGATCGATCAACGTTAGCTACGATGCGATGAACAGCGGTTTTTTCCGGAAGTACGTTAAGGTTTACTTCAACGGCCACCGGGGAGCACACAAACTTTGGCTTGAAGGTTTTGTCGAAGGTCAGTGATCAGTCATCCAAACTGCTGTCCGGAGGTCTTTCATTTTATTACCTTCGCGGAACAATTGTAGCCGCTACCGGAAGCTGCCGTTAACAGCACCTTGGGGCCACATATATATTTACAACTTGATACTTGATCTATGACTTGGTTAACCTGGGTACTGCTTTTGGGCTACATCGCCTTAAGCTTCGCACTCTATAAGCTGTTCCCGAAAGCTGGGAAGCCTGCAAATCACGCCCTGATTCCCGTCTATAACATGATGGTCGTGGCGGAACTGGTAGGTCGAAAGCCCTGGCATGCACTATTGCTGTTGATCCCCTATTTTAACGTCTTTATTTTTTCTGCGTTGATGGTTGATCTGGCCCGCTCGTTCGGACGCTTTAAATTCGGAGAGCACGTGCTGGCAGTCATTACCTCGTGGGGGTATTTTGGTTGGCTGGCTATGCAGGATGATGTGAAATACCAGGAACCAATCCTGGTAGTGGAAAGAGAATTTCAGGAGAAGCTGGTCGCCGCTGAGAAAACGAAAGTAGCCCGTGAGGTGAATAAGGTTCGTGCGGCGTATCCTCAGTTTGAAAAGCCTTTTTATCAGGATTGGGCGGAAGCTGCCATCTTCGCCATTTTTGCGGCAGCTTTCATTCGCCTTTTGCTAATTGAAAGCTACATCATCCCGACACCCTCGATGGAGGGTAACCTGAATGTGGGCGACTTCCTCTTTGTTTCAAAAGTCCATTACGGTCTCCGTTTGCCCGAAACGTTGTTGATGATTCCGTTAGCGCATAACCGAGCGCCATTCGTAAATGGGGAAAGTTATATTGACGCTGCTCAATTGCCCTACCGTCGATTGCCGGCCATCGAACCGATCGATCGTTATGACCCCGTAGTCTTCAATGTGCCAGCGGGCGATAGTATCTA
>CAZTTF010000381.1:0-3968 GCA_964616365.1 uncultured Lewinella sp.
AACTACCGTCTGGTAAACGTCCTGGCCGCCATCGGCGTAGCCCAGATGGAGCAACTGGAAGGATTCCTGAAAGTGAAGCAGGCAACAGATGATTTTTACCGATCGGAACTTGCCGGGGTGGGGGACATCTCCTTTCAGGAAATAACACCTGGTGTCAGCCCCAACAATTGGCTGTTCACCTTCCGCACTGCCAGGATGCGTGCATTGCTAACCTATCTAAACGCCAACGGCGTGCAGAGCCGCCCGTTCTGGACCCCGATGAATGAATTACCCATGTTTAAGCATTGCCCTTACCATACCGAAAGGCAGCACGCAAAGCTGGTCCACCAAACGGCCATCAGTATTCCGAGTTCCAGCGGGATAAGCGCAGCGCAACGCGCAACCGTTGTCCTTGAAATCAAGAAATTCTTTGCCAACCATGAGTAGCCTCCACCACTTTGACCTGGCAGCTTTTATTCAGGAGCACGTTGTCCGCAGACCCGGTTCCCTGTTTCAGGCAGACCTGGATGCCAATGCCGCTACCCTCAGGGAGCGGATTGGCGGAAAGTCAGTCCTGGTGATCGGTGGAGCGGGCACCATCGGTTCTTCTTTTATCCGTGCTATTCTCCGCTATATGCCAGCCTCGCTTTGCGTGGTGGACACTAACGAAAACGGTTTGGTTGAACTGACCCGGGACCTGCGTTCCTCAACGGAGTTGGCGGTGCCGGCAGACTATGTCACCTATCCCATGGATTTCGGGGCACCGGTATTTGAGAAGATGTTCCGTGCGCGCGGCGGCTTTAATATCGTCGCCAATTTTGCCGCCCACAAGCACGTACGCAGCGAGAAAGACCGCTACAGTATCGAGGCTATGTTGGAGAACAATGTTTTCAAGGCGAAAAGGCTGCTCGACTTGCTGACCGAGTTGCGTCCCGAACGCTACTTCAGTGTGTCTACGGATAAGGCCGCGAACCCCGTCAATGTGATGGGGGCCAGTAAAAAGCTGATGGAAGAGGTCATTTTGGCTTATGGCGATGTGTTTCCGGTCACGACGGCCCGCTTTGCCAACGTTGCTTTCAGCAACGGCAGCTTGCTGGCCAGCTACGAGCGCCGGATGGCCCTGCAGCAGCCGTTGGTGGCTCCCTCAGACATCCGGCGGTATTTCGTCAGTCCCGCAGAGAGTGGCCAGATTTGCCTGCTGGCGGCTGTTTTGGGCAACAGCCGGGAGATCATGTTCCCCCGTTTGCGTGAAGATCAAATGCTCACCTTCGCCGAAATAGCCCGGCATTGGCTGCGGGCAAAAGGTTATACGCCCTGGGAGACAGACGATGAAGCAGCGGCGCGGACGCAGGTGCAAGAGAAAATGACCAAGGGGCAATACCCTTTGTTCGTCTTTTCCAGTAATACCAGTGGGGAGAAAGCTTTTGAGGAGTTCTCCACGGCAACCGAGGCGGTCGAAATGGACCGCTTTGCCCAGCTGGGGGTGGTGACGAACGCTTACCACCGCCAGCGCGCAGCACTTAGCGAACTGATTGCCCAGCTGCAAGCGGTGCTCAACGAGACGACCGGAGCAAAGCAGGACATCGTCCACGCCCTACAGGAAGTCCTCGGTAATTTTAGCCACATTGAACGGGGAAAAAACCTCGATGAAGGAATCTGATGCTTTATGCCAAAATCAACCCTGATCATTGCTGAGGCCGGCGTCAACCACAACGGAAGCATCGCAACGGCAAAACGCCTGATCGATGCCGCCGCTGCGGCCGGCGTCGACTACGTGAAGTTTCAAACCTTCAAGACGGAGCGCCTCGTAAGCCGGCAAGCTGCCAAGGCGGATTACCAGGTAGAAAACACCGGTGACGCCGGTGAGACCCAGTTCGACATGATCAAGAAGCTGGAACTGGATCGCGAGGTACACGAAACCCTCATCGCCTACTGCGCCAGTAAAAACATCCGCTTCTTTTCTACGGCTTTTGACCTGGAGAGCATCGACCTGCTGGCCGAGCTCGGGCTCGAGTTGTGGAAGATACCCTCCGGTGAAATCACAAACCTGCCCTATTTACGCAAGATTGCCGCTCAGAGGAAACCGACCATCCTGTCTACCGGGATGTCAAGCCTGGCCGATATTGAGGCAGCCCTCGAAGTGCTGCTCCAAAACGGACTCGAGCGTACGCAAATAACCATCCTCCACTGTAATACGGAGTACCCGACGCCAATGGAAGACGTCAACCTGCGGGCCATGAATACCATCGGTCGGGCCTTCGGCGTAGCAGTGGGCTATTCCGATCATACGCTCGGCATCGAGGTGCCGGTGGCTGCTGTTGCCCGTGGTGCGGTCTGCATCGAGAAACACTTCACCCTCAGCCGGGATATGGAAGGCCCGGATCACCGGGCCAGCCTTGAGCCTGCTGAACTAACGGCGATGGTCCGTGCTATTCGGAACATCGAACTTGCCCTCGGCAGCAACATCAAGCAACCTTCGCCTTCGGAGAAAAAGAACATCGTCGTTGCCCGAAAATCAGTCCATCTTGCGGCAGACCTGCCGGAGGGGCATATCCTGGAGGCGACCGACCTCGCGATGATGCGCCCCGGAGACGGGATCTCGCCCATGCTGCTGGAGGAACTGATTGGCCGCAAACTCCGGCGTGATCTTGCCAGTGGTACTAAACTAAAATTGTCTGACCTGCAGTGAAGCTAGCCATCATCACCACTTCGCGGGCCGACTACGGAATATACCAGTCATTGCTGGCGGCTTGCGCCGCCGCTTCCGACATCAGCTACGGCCTGGTGGTGTCCGGGACCCACCTGTCTGCTGGTCACGGCATGACGATCAATGCCATCATTGCTGACGGCCATCCGGTATGGGGGCGGGTAGAAAGTGTCCCTGCTAAAGACGATAGTGCCGCCATCGCCGAGATGACCGGGACGTCCATGACCGGCTTTGCCCGGGTGTGGGCCTCCCTGGCAGAAACGGTGGACCTGGTTGTCTGCTTAGGCGACCGGTATGAGATGTTTGCGGCGGTAGCCGCAACGGTGCCGTTCAACCTTCCCGTTGCCCACCTGCACGGTGGAGAGACGACGCTGGGAGCAATTGATGATAAGTATCGCCACGCCATCACGGCAATGTCCACCCTGCACTTTACCGCTACCGAGGCTTACGCAGCCCGCGTACGGGACATTGTGGGGACTCATACAGGTGTTTTTGCCGTAGGGGCACCAAGCCTTGACGGCTTGGCAGATTTACCACTGCCTTCCTTACCGGAGATGCAAGAGCGTTTCGGGATTGATTTTAGCGTGCCTACTATCCTTGTGACCATCCATCCGGAGACAGTTGACCTTGCTACTAATGCTTTACTTAGCTCCTGCGTTCGCGCCACCTTCCCCGAACTTGCGCAACGGTATCAGATCGTGATCACACTGCCCAATGCTGATACTGAAGGAGAACAGCTACGGCAGGTAATGTTAACGCTGGCCAGTCAGGAGGACCGGATCATTGCCATTGAGTCCTTCGGAAAAATGGGCTACTTTGCGGCTATGAAATACTCCGCCTTCCTGCTGGGAAATACCTCAAGCGGCCTGATTGAAGCCCCGTCTTTCAGGAAGTATACCCTGAATATCGGGGAGCGTCAGGCTGGGAGGGCGCGGAGTGAAAATGTAATTGACCTGCCCCCCGTAGCGACGGAAGTACTGGACGCCATCAAGGAGCTTGAACATAAAGGGTTGGATTACCGCGGCGATAATTGTTATGTGCTGGGCGGCAATGCTGCCGGCGAAATCCTCAAACAGCTTCGTAATTGGTATCAGGAGCACCGGACATATTCTCCGCAGTCAGCATCACGAAAGAAAGCAAACGGTCATGGAGAATAACGTAGCCCGACACCTTATTGCTGAGCGGGCAACGGTGCGGGAAGCACTGGGCCGATTGGACGCACTCGCTGCCGACGCAGTATTGTTTCTGACCAACGAGCAGGATGTACTTACCGGAGCTTTAA
>CAZTTF010000382.1:0-21329 GCA_964616365.1 uncultured Lewinella sp.
GCTTTGGTGTACTGCAATTCCTGGAGTTCATCACCCGCCGCTACGATTTAGGTGGTGCCTGGGTGGATATTTATCTGCTGCTCTGGCTCGGTGCCTTGCCTGCAGTGGCCCTGCTGCTGTATTACCAAGGATTGCCTCCACATGGGCAGGGAAAGGTTGGTAACTGGAAACGCTGGGCCCTTTTCGGGAATCTTTTGCTTCTTGTTCCCTTGCTGTTTGTGCTTCCCCCCAAGGCGACGCCCGCCAAAACACAAGTCGTTGAAACCACAACGGAGTCAGGTAAAACCGTCCAACGCGTCGTGCCAACCTCGACGGCAGTTCAGCGCCTCGCGGTATTCGGGTTGCATAATGAAGAAGGTGTAGCCGAAGAGGAGTGGTGGGGAACTGCCTACGGACTCTTATTGACCTCCAGCATGATGCAGCGCCCGGAGATATCAGTCATTTCTCCGGTCGGATTAAATACTTATTACGACCGTTTCGGGGCAGAGAAATACGAGCGGCTGAACGTGGCAACCAAACGTAAGATTGCCCAACGCGCGCAGCAAGACTACTTTCTCAGCGCTTCCTACAAAGTGGAAGATGGCCGCCATGAAATTACTGGCGCACTACACAAAACCAAAGACGGTAAGTCGGTGGCAACGCTGCAGGCGGTGGCTCCTGATCCTTACGTGGCCGTAGACATCATCAAGGACCAGATATTTGCCTACCTGCCTGAACCCGTTGTTGAAGATGAAAACCAAATTGCCTTACCTTCTTCGGCGCTGCTGACTGATAACCTCGACGCCCTGGAGGCTTATACTAAAGGTATTATCTACTACGACAAGAACCCTTCAGATCTAGGGCCATCACTGGCTTATTTCAGGAAATCATTGCAGGAAGATCCGAAGTGTGCATTTTGTGCCTACTACCTTGGTGATAAGCTCTATGGCCAGGGCAAGAAAGATAGTGCCTCCCTGATGTTACGCCAGGCGGTGAGGTTGTCAGATGTGCTTCCGGAACGGTTTCAGTTTGATTTTAAAAAGGTGATGTTTACGGTAGATGGCGCCTACCAATCTTTAATCCCATTAATGGAACTAAGGAAGAAACTCTACCCGTTTGAGTATGAATCCTATACTATCCTGGCAGATTACTACGACCATTCAATCGGGATTGATACCTCAATCGCCATCATGCAGCAAGCAGCCACATATTCTAATCGGGAAAGAGCCCTGCAAAAGTTGTTTGTGCTTTACCGGGAGAAACAGGACTTTGTGGCAGCAGAAAATGTACTTAAGGACCTGGAAAAAGAGTATCCCGATGAGATGCATGCCAGGAGGTACGTGGCCTTGTATCTCGCCAGCGGCGAGGTGGATAAAGCAAGGAATACCCTTAAGGAAATGATGCTCCTTGACCCCCTGAATGCCAACCTTACCTATGACTTGGTGAGACTGGAACAAGTAGCCGGTAATTACGCCGAAGCTGAAACGCTGGCGCGTAAGGCACTGAGCCAGGCTACCACCTACACGGACAGTACCAGCATGTGGAACGGAATCATCAGGGCGCTGGCTAGCATGGGCGCAGTCGAAGCTGCTTTGTCGGAGCTTAATGATTATGAAGACCACCTGAAGAAGGTGATGCCAGTCAACCGAATTATCCAAAATGATCTGGCAACCCGAACTGACTATCTCCTCACCATTGGTGAATTTGAACAGCTTGATGAAGTGTTGGAACAGGCAGCGGTTTATGACCCAATGGTCGCCGACATCTATCGATGCTATCTTCCACTACAGGCGATTTTCCACCAACAGCGATTAGAGAATAGCGTTGAGCAAATTGCAAATTGTCAGGATAAGTATGCTCAGATAGGTGAAGCGGCTATTGAAATGGCCACCTTCTCCGAGTACTTACTGGAGGAGGACTTTAAGGCAGCAAAAGAGGCGTTGTTAGTACAGATAGATGAGGAAAAGAACGTCATTCCGAAAAACGTCCAGGCTTTCGTATTCCGAAAATCTGAAGATTTCACGCAGGCCCGACAGGTAATTGAGGAGGCGCAGAAAAGTGCCCCCAACGATCCTAGGGTGCTGCTCGAAGAGGCCTTGTTACTGCGGGATGAGGGGGCGACCGGGAAAGCAGTAGAAGTACTTGAGCGGGTATTGGTTACCTATGAAAACGCAGACGCTAATTACATTTACCGGAAGCTTGCAGAAGAACTTGCCGGAGAGTTAAATGTAGCCTTGCAGTAAGGAGCCTGATCACTGAATAGTGGATATGGAAGGGGAGAGGAGAAGTAAAGCGTCAGGCACTATAGTGGCCACGCTTACTATTCCCTTGTAGCTGTCATTACTATCAACTTCACGGAGCATCATTGACTGATGTGCCAACGGAATTCGATCTTCTTATACGCAGTTGCTGCTGCCTGCTGCGTAGCGAACACCCAATTATCCTGCTCTGTAATTACCCGGCAATCACTTCCCAATAAGTCATTGATAATGGCGGTAGGTAATTTGGGGAGTTGGACTTTTTCTACGGTTGGCTTTCCTTTTCCACGGACGCTCCAATAGCTACTTTGTAGTAGAATGTCGGCTTGCCCCGTCCCCGGGTTAACGTAACCCCGGATCGGATGAAAGAGTGACCAGACATCATAAGGTTTGCCGCTTATGTCAACGTTGTACCCTTCGCCGGCAGCGGCCGTAACGAAGTTTTGCTTCGACTCCAACTCAGGAAAGTTGATGCTTTCAACCGAGGCTACCGCTTCCCTGGCCACTACTATACAGTACTGGCCCCTGGTGGTGGGAGCATTGGATACTTGAGTCGTGGCGTAGTAGGTTTTAACGGGGAATTCTACCGGAACATCGATCGTGAGGGTTTCCTCACTTTCAAAGGTTGTCCCGGGAGAATTGTACAGCGCGTACTGATTATCAGACATATCCGCTGCAGTGAGGTAGAAACGATAGGGGTCAGCGGACATAGGATTGATGGTTACCCGCCCGTCGTGTACGGGGAGTTCCCTGTAGTCAAAAGAGAAGTCATTTTGTGCTTCTCCAGCACCAAGCGGGGGAAGTAATATCTGTCGGTAGCGCTTGTCTTTTTTATTGACTAAAAAAATAGTTCGTCCGATAGGGGAGAGGAGGGGCAGGTCAAGTTCGTAGCTCGAGCCAACTTTTCTTGCTTTCCCAAAAAGGTCTTCATTAATGCTGGGAGAATACAAATCATCCAGTTTGCCTACGTTGGTGATGTTCAACGTCACCTTTTTGTTTTTGGGCACTTTACCTGCTGGTTGCTGTACGTTGAAATTGTCCAGCTTGGAGATGGTATCCTGCTGGTTATCCCAAAGGGTAGCGATCTGAATATTGTAGTAAGGGATACCTCCGGTTTGCGGGTCACGTACTAACACCAGGGTGACGGTATGAAACGCGTTGTCAGCTGGAGCTTTTAGGGAAAGGTATTTCGGTAGTTCAAGTGGAGGGTTTAGTGAGACGATGTCTACTACCTCGTTAGCAGCGTTATGCGTTAGCAGATGGGCTTTTACGAAGTGGTTCCCCAGGACAGTGGAGCTAATTTGAATCTCTCGTTGGCCGTAGCCAATTGCTCCGAGGAGCATGAAAAGAATAGATAAGGAAAGGTGTTGCACAGGGTGAAGATTAGGTGGGAGAAATTAAGAATGCACTCTCGGAATTGTCATTCCAGTAAGTCAAGGGCCCAATTAATTGATCAGGTAGTACTCTACGGCTTCGGTTTGCATGAACACGCCCAGGGTAGCCTGCGGCTTCCGCCGCAGCTCAAGAGGTACGGTGTTTTTGCCGTTGTCAGCCCGGTTGCCGGCCAGGTCAGCTACAACCGTAAAGTCACTGGCCTCAATGGCGTGATAGCTAGATTGAGGAAGGCTGACGGTGAGGATGACGGTGGCTGGGATGACCTGAAAGCTATCGACGGCTGGGGCATGAACCACGGTAACGGGGACTTCTATCTCCCGTTGGATAAAAGCTTCGGTCTCCAGTACCATATCTACGGTTAGCCGGCTGGGGGTGACCCCTGGCCCTCCCGGGGCCAGCTTAATTTGCTGGCGGACATCTTCATCAATGTTTTCGAGGATGAGGTCCTCGGTAGGCCACCCATTGAGGGTGGCAAGAACATCCGCAGAACCACTGATAGTTACGCTGTCCGGATAAAAACTTGGTTGATTATTTGAGACAAAGCCATCCGCAAAACCAGCTTGCACCCTGGACACAATTGGCACCCGCTTCCCTGCCTTAGGGTTGGTGTAGATACTACGTTTAGTGTAATCCAGCTCCGCAATAGCTAAGTCTCCGTTGGAAAGCTTCCTACTGATTTTATTCGTCAGATCACTCCGTAATAACTCGAGGCTTTTTCTCCCGCGCAGGTCAATGTCTACCTGGATTTCATTCCACCGGAGACTCTCCCACATCAAATCCCAACCTGAACCTTCAATGGTAATGGTCTGGCTGGTAGGGACAGGTTCAGTCTCCACCAAAACCCTTTCGGGATCGAGGAGGTACTGGATCTGTACGGTCTTCCGAATGGTGTAATCGCGCGACAGGTTGAGGATCAACCAAAACACGAAGGCTGCTCCGATACAAATGGCCAGTACGTTACGATCCGTCTCCGATATTTCCCGTAGTGGGTTTTTATTCAGCAGTTTCCTGAGGATAGATAGCATCGGTAAGTTCCTTGGAGACCGAGTTTTTGGTTACCCGAATATAGGTCTTATTACCGACGTTGAGCGTTACGGTCTGGCCTTCAATTTTATCGATACGGCCCAGCATCCCTGCCATGGTTACCACTTCCTGCCCTTTTTTAAGGTCTGCCATGAAGTTGGTTTGGGCTTTTTGCTTTTTGCGCTGGGGTATCACCATTACGAAAATGAGGACGACCAGCATCGCCAGCATGAAGAAGAGGTTGGTCATGCCGCTACCACCGGCCTGTAGGAAAAGAGTATTCATGATAGGTTAATCGTTGATTACCGTCCCGTCCATATATACAATACTCATGGCGGGAAGGGTGTTTGCGGTTATGGTGACGGGTTTTCGTTGGCGCCCGTATTTGTTTTTGGTGTCGAAGGAGACGTTGATCACTCCTTTGTCACCGGGAAGAATGGGCTCCTCGGGGTAACTGGGCACGGTACAGCCACAGGTACTACGGGCTTTCGTGATCAGCAAGGGTAAGTTACCAGTATTAGTAAACTCGAAGGCGTGTTCAACTACTTCTCCCTCAGGAACTTCCCCAAACTTGAATTCGTTCTGTACAAAAGTCATTTTTGCCGCCGCGGCGGTATCTACGGTCTCTTCATTACCGTCTACGGGGCTCCGGATGATGGAGGCGTTAGGGCCGAGCGCTTCAGCGGGTACTTCCGGGGGCGCGGACGCGGGTTCAGTGCCACAACCAAAAAGCAGTGCGAGGCAAATTAATGCGGCCAGCGGCCGCCAAAAGCAAAACATTCGTTGCATACGAAGGGGTTAGATCGGTGGGCAAATGTAAAGGATTAATCTCCCATTTTCATACTATCTTTTACGTAAACGACTTGTTTGGACAAAGCCGGGAAACTTACCTTTAACGCGAGGTTTGGTCACGATGCCTGGTTTCCTCTTGTTGAAGTAAGCCAAACACATATAAGTAGTTTACTTAATCTGTTGGTCTTTTAGTCCGTTAGAAGGGCATGACTGCCGAACAGACTAAAAGACCAACAAACTTGATCACCACGGGAGATTAGACCGTGATGGCCAGTAACTTGTATTATTGCCTCGTCCAAACCTGACATTGCCTTCCAACCCTCACCTTACACCTTGCCTATGGACAAACTACTCCTTCTACTCTTGCTTTCCATCTTTTATGCTCCCCTTACCGCTCAGGAGGAAGACTTATTAGGATTGCCATTACTCGAAAGTGATACCGGCAAAGTGTACAAGGTTGCCCACCGGATGCCGCTGTTTCCTGCCTGTCAGCAAGATTTTGATACTCCCGATTACGCCAGCCAGAAAGGCTGTGCCGACAAGGCTATGCTTGCCTTTATTTATGATAACCTCGAGTATCCGGAAGAGGCCAAAAAACAAGGGGTGGAAGGGCATGCTGTAATTTCTTTCATTGTTGAAAGGGATGGACGAATAACCAGTGTTAAGATTTTGCGTGACCCCGGAGCTGGTACCGGCGAAGAGGCGCTCAGGATCGTAGACATAATGGCCTGGGAACTTCCACCATGGTCTCCCGGTAAATATCATGATGAATACGTTAGGATCAGGTTCAACCTGCCAATCAAGTTTCGGCTCGAATAAGCCAGCGGATTTGCTGCAGGAAATAGCCGCCTTATCTCTTATTGGATAGTGATTGAGAGATATGCTTTAAACGGTGAACATCGTTGTTGTATGTGGTTGAAAAACAGGCGTTTGTGTTTTGAGATACTTCGGTATCGTCGAGCTGTAACTCGGTTTTTAACCAAACTTTGGCTTGACTGAGGTGTTTTAATAGTGTATTTTCGCAATCCTTAAAGGAAGTTCGCGTTAAGAACTGAGCTTCATTCCCAGTACAAAGACCCAAGACCTCAGTATTCATTCATTTCATCCGGGCGTACCGCACGGAAGCCTGATCGGTTCTTCACCGATCCCATATCTATGACCAAACGACATATTATTCCTACAATTGCTGCCTTTTCGCTTTTGCTGATGAGCCTTACTGGTATGCAGGGGGAGCAGCAACCTTTTACTTTTGCCGGGATCTTCCCATTGGCTGGAGCAGAGGAAGCAACTGAGCCGGTAGAGGATCTACCTGTAGCTGAAGTAGTTGACCTGCCCCTTCCCCAACTTCGTGATCTGCACGATGCCAAACTGGCTGATCAGCTTAACGATAAGCTTAATACTAATCCCAAATGGCGCAACCTACTGCGGCAGAATCGGATGGCAGTTGGTGTAGTGGACCTCTCGGCTTCCGAAGGCGCACGTTTTGCAACCCTGAACGGTCGCCATATGATGTATGCCGCCAGCTTACCGAAAATCGCGGTGTTAGCCGCCGCTCACGACGCCATCGAGCGTGGAGACTTGCAGGAAACGACTGAGGTGAAAAAGGATATGCGATTGATGATCGCTAAATCGAACAATGCCGCTACTACCCGCATGATTGACCGGGTTGGCTTTGAGAACATTGAACGGACCATGACTGACCCTGACCTGAAGCTTTACGATCCCGAATTCGGAGGTGGGCTGTGGGTAGGTAAACGGTATGCGGCCGGAGGCCGCCGCTACCCTGACCCGATCAAGGGTATCAGCCACGCCGCTACGGCAGAACAGATCTGCCGTTATTTTTACCTTCTGGCTAACGATGCCCTCATTAGCCCGGAGGCTAGTGATAAGATGCGCGACTATCTCGTAGATCCTGAGCTGCACCATAAGTTCGTCAGTGTGCTTGATCGGGTAGCTCCTCAGGCAAAAGTTTACCGCAAGTCGGGGTCTTGGTCTACCTTTCACGCCGACGTGGCCATGGTGCACGGCCCTGAGCGTAACTACATCATTACCGCACTGGTAGATGACCCGGATGGAGAACAGATTTGCCGTAACCTCGCTAAGGTCCTAGACGAATTGCTCACGGAATAAAAATAAGTTCCTTTCCAGGATAACAATGGTTCGTTGCTAAGCGACGGACCATTGTTGTTTCAGCTATGACCATCCGACTGTACTTTACCCGCAGCAATTTGCGGCGCTTTTTATATTTTACGAATCTGAACTTGGTCAGCTGGCATTTTGTCTTCTTTTTGTCCCGCCACCTGGGCAACGCTGCTCGAATAACGTACTATCACCATCAAACTTTCAATACAATATTTAGGCCGGCTTTTCAACATCCGTCCGGGTGAGTGGCGAGTAGTGTTAATGCTCCAGTTTCAGGTGTTTCTGATCATTGGTGTTTTATTGTTGGCCAAGCCAGCAGGTAATGCCGTTTTTTTGGCCAGATTTGGACCCCAGATGCTGCCTTACATGTACATCCTGACAGCTTTGGTAGCAGGGGTGATCTCCGTTTCCTATGCTGCAGCCTTGCAGCGGTATACGCTTTTACGCGTCAACTTATGGAGCCTGGGCATTTGCGCCGTGAGCTTGCTCGGTTTTGCGTCTCTTATTCCCCAGCGTTTATTGGGCGATGTGGTTGCAGTGGGCTTGTACCTCTGGGTTGCCCTTTTTGGGGTGCTGGCAGCATCTCAGTTCTGGATGATGGCCAATATGGTGTTTGACGTTCGGCAGGCGAAGCGGCTCTTTGGTCCGATCGGGGCAGGGGCTATTGCCGGCGGTATCGTTGGCGGCTACGCCGCCAATTTAGTGGCCGCGGCCTTTGGTATTCAGGTGTTGTTGTTCGTGGCGGGGTGTTGTCTGGTTCCGGTGATTTTTATCAGTATCTACATTTGGAAAAACTGTCTGCTGGAGGAGCCTGGTCAGTCTTCCCGGGAGGAGACGGAAAGCAAAACCAGTAAGCGCCCGCACCAGCTCATAATGGCCTCAAATCACTTGAAGCTACTTTGTGCTATCATTATCCTTAGTGTGATCACGGCAAAACTGGTAGATTATCAATTCAGCGCCCTGGCGGTAGAGCGCTTTGCTGACCCCGACCGGCTGACGTCATTTTTCGGCTTTTGGTTTTCCACCTTCAATGTTGTTGGTTTCTTAATTCAGCTGTTGCTAACACAGCGAATCGTCAAATGGGCCGGGATAAGTGGGGCATTGGTGGTGCTGCCCGCGGGACTTAGCCTAGGGGCAATAGTTATGTTCCTCTTTCCCGGGCTGGGAGCGGCTACTTTCAGCCGCCTTGTAGATGGTAGCCTGAAGCAAAGTCTGCACCGGGCAGGGGTTGAGATGCTGTTTCTGCCGATAGGGAAACAAATGAAAAACCGAATCAAAATCTTTATCGATGTCCTCATTGATTCACTGGCAGGAGGTATAGGCGGCTTATTGCTGATCTTCCTCGGCTGGCTGGGGGTATCTGCGTTCGGTACCAGTGGACTGGTGCTAGTGCTTTCGTTACTCTGGGGGACTTGCGTTATTCTGGTTCGGTCAGAGTACCTGTCTGCCTTTCGGACCAAATTGTCGCACCTGCGTCCGCGCCAAAAACAGCGTCCGCTCAGCTCGCGGCACGGTGAAGTGCTCTCTGGCTTTTTGCATGTACTGGAAGAAGCAAGACTCGGTAAAAGCGAACAGCAGGCGCTGTACGTGTTAGAGCGTGCTGAAGACCTGTCGGAAGATCGCTTTCAGAAACCAATTGAGGCCTTGCTTCATAGTCCATCTTCTTTGATCAGGGCACGTGCCTTGCGCAATCTTGCCCTCCGTCGAGGACTCGATCTACGGGAGACCGTTATCGCGATGCTGGAGGACGAAGCGGATGAAGTTAAGAATGCTGCCCTTGAGTATTTGGTGACCCACCATTTGCAAGAAACGGAAGCACTGATTCTCGAACAGCTACAGGATAAATCTGCAGCGATTGGAGGAACGGCCCTCGTACACCTCTTGCTCGAAACCCGTGGTAATCCGGAACTGCGTAAGCGTTGGAGGTTAGGTGACATATTCAAACAGCGCGTTACCGATCTTACCTGGCTCGTTCCGGAACAGCGGATGGCCTGGCGCTATAAACTATTGGTCGCAGCAGGCCGGTCCGGTAATTCTTTGGGAAATGAATACATTAAACGGGAGCTTAACTGCCCGGAGCCAGCTGTGAGGAAAGCCGCCATTCTGGCTACGGGGGAGAGCCTGGCAGACGAATGGGTCTTTCCATTGATCGATCTCCTTTCAGAACCTGAGTTCAGGCCAAATGCTACCGCAGTTTTGGCGCAGTATGGCGGGCGCTTACCCGCAATTTTGCGGCGTTTTCTGAAAGAGAACCTGCTGCAAATTACTGATGTACGCCGGTTGCCGCGTGTCTTGGAACGGATTAATAGCCCACGGGTTATCGAACTATTATTTGCGCTGATAGAACGCTTTTTTCCTAATGACCTGGAACTCAAACTTGAAGTGCTTAAGGCCCTGAATAAGATGCAGGCTACCTTCCCTAAGCTTCAGGTTCCCGCTAAAAAGGTGCGACGACACCTTAGCCTTGAAGTCCGAAAAGCAAAGCGGTTGATCCGGTATATAGAAGTGCAGCGGAACTTGTTCGCCCACGATAAGCTCTCTGCGCGGGAAGGCGTGCTCAATGTTTTACACAAACGACGGGAAGGGAGTCTTGAACGAATTTTCCGGTTGCTGGGCATGCTTTATGCGCCGACCGATATTATTCCGGCAGCCCGGGGGCTGCGCTCCGAGTTACAGTCTGAAAGAGCTAGCGCCCTTGAATTCCTGGATGTGCTGTTGGACAACCGACTGCATCACATCATGCCTATCCTCGAATACGGGGTACGCCATTCTAATCAGGTCGTCCGGAATACGGATCAACCACTACCGCAGTTGACGCAAGATGAATTGGATGCTTTTAAAAGTATCCTGCGAGAAGATGATCTACGACTTAAACTGTCGGTCATTCACCTGATGGGGGCCATGCGGCAGGAACGTTACGAGCCTTTACTCCTCCAGTGCCTTACGGACGAGGACAAGCGCATTCGGGACGTCGCCCATAAGGCACTCAGCCTACTCTCGGTAGGTAGTTGGCCCAGTAATTGACGGAAAGTCGTGGTTTGATTAAGCCCCTATTGCTTGATGCCTAAGGCTGAGGCAGGATTTAAGTGGGCGTTTATCAGCCGCACGCATGCCATAGTGTATTACAAACAACCCTACTACTACAGCTAGCTTGGGCTTGATCATCAAGCTACCGGTTATCGTGCGCCAACCACACGTTTTTGAGTCGATCGTCTGGGCGCGGCCGCAGGTGCCATGCTTATTTAATTTGCTTTGTTACGCTATTTGAGCAAAACCCTAAAGTCGGGGGTACTGGTATTATTCCCTGAGGCTGCTAGGATCTTCCGCATCCGTTTTTCGGAGCATTTTATCGATCCTGGTGGCTAAGAGCTGGTGGTCATAAGCTGAGTTTCTGCCGAGTACGTTAGTCATTAGTGCCACGAGGTAGCGATTGCCAGAGGGCTGCTCGATGATGGCAACCGAGTTCATGTAATTCATTCGATTGCCGGCATATTTTGCACAGCTTGTTCCGGCTTTGCAACCATAGAGAGAGCCGGACTTGAAGTAGACTGCTGCACTGTCGAGTACCGGAGCATGAGCGTAGCGGATGCGGCGATCAGTGAGGTACATCAGCCGTTTGATTTCGAGACTGGACGGGACGTCGATGATATTGCCGCTTTCCAGGGCCGTAAGCCATTTCATAAGGCCACGTGGCGTCGCCGAAGAACCGCCTTCCGGCGGTACAATCGCACTGGCGCCCCGGGTGAACATGGTGCCTACCCGGAATTCGTCCGGACCGATACCAAGGTGCCGCAGCGGCTCACTGATGACACTTTTTGAAATGTCACGGAGTTCTCCGCGGGGCGTTTCTTTAAAGTATGCCTCAGCTTCCTCCTGGGTTAATTCAGGATATTTTGCCCCGAAGACGCGCATCAGAATAGCCTCCCGCCACACGACACTCGCTGCGCCATTATTGCTTACGGATAGCATGTGGTCCGCCCATTCGTAAATGCTGAATTCATGCTCTTCCGTTACTCTGGGCCTGCTGTAGCGCTCTGTTTCCGGATCATAATCAGGAATCGTGTGGTGGTCGTATACTGCAAATCGTCCTCCCTTGACGACGCGCGAGCGGAGTAGCTCCCAACGCTTTTCTACATCGTCCACATAGACATTTTCCAATTCACACATTAAGGCCGTTGCTACAGCTAACTTACCCACGCTTCCAGGCTGATAGGTCAGCGTTGCGTTACGCTCAAGGTACCGGGGCTCCTGGCCCGGTGTGATGTCCATGATCGCCAATGAATAAGCCCTGCCCCGATTAGGGATGATTTTTTCCAAAGCGGCCTCGAGGGCACTGTCCCGCTCCATTAGGTTGGAGTCGATGGGTTGATTGATCAGGTTCAACCTGATGTAAGGCAGAGCGTGCCGACTGCCGTAGGGTAGGGTGCGTACCAGTTTAGCGGAGTCCATCCGGTCGAGCCGGACCAGCCTTTTTATGTTGGTCGTTCTTACCCCTTCAATCGGGTAGCCCGTTGCTGTTTGCCAGGGGACGAACAGCAGGGCAACAATGGCAAAAGCAGCAAAGAGGGGTAAAAAGCGTTTCAAAATAATGTTGTTTATCAGGTATATGGCTGGAGTTATTGAAAATGGGATGCTTAACGGAGCCCTGAACAAGCTCCTGCAGTCACTTATAGCCCCGCTTCCAGATCAAAATAGATACTATCTGATTTTTTGGGACTGATGCTCTCTAGATAATCAGAAGACTGGGCGCGTTTGTTCTCTACGAAGGGACGAATCTGGAAAAGGAATATCTTGTCATTCTGGAAACCCAGCTCCACATCCCACGGACCATCAGACGTGACGCCAGGGGAGGCTGGCATCACTTGCTCAACTTCCTGAGCAAGTTGGCGTAAATCACGGAGATTCTGAGTAGAGAGGATACGTTCGTCAAACGAGGCTGGTACCATCACGGAGCCACCCGTGACCGGTAGCCTGCGGTGTAGTCTTTCCCGGGCGGGACTTAGCAGGGTGGTCGATCCCGTAGGACGCAGCAGGTAGGCTTCGGCTGCCTGTCCGTCAACGGCGCCGCCGGCGCCGCGGCTGAAGGCCACCGTGATGTCGGCATCGTTGCCTGTGGCAACGCCCTTCGTGATCATCACCCCCGAGTTGTCAACGTCGACGCTGGGAATGATCAGGATGCTGGGGAAGACGTTCTCAGGGTTGAGTAAGTACCGTTGCCGCCATTTGTAGCTACGCTCAGTGTAAGGACTTGCCCATACGGCCCGAATACCTTCAAGAATCTTATTGGCATCAACCACGTTAAACACCGTTTTATTCAGCCCGGCTCCGGTGAAGTCTGCCAGGTCTTCCATATTGGTGTCTGAGCGTAAGAAAACGGGCACCTTGCCAAAATCATCCCCGAATACTACCCTGAAGCTGTCTTGCAAACTGGCTACCAGTTCCGGCTGGATCTGAATCTCCCCGATAGCCTCCCGCAAGGTGGCGAGTTGAGCGAGTGCATACGCTTCAATATCAGCGGCTGGGGTGCCATCAGCTTCCATCTGTTTTGCCTGAGCAAAACGATCATTCAGAAAGGTCCAGTAACTGAGTCCATCCTGCCCGGGCATAGGTTGGTCGAGGTGGCTGCGGAAGATGCCAAAGGGAATAACCAGGCCTTCCACGACCTTTTCGGGGAAGAGGGCTTTGAGCTGGCCGAGGTTGGCGGCCTTAGGGCCGCATAGCTTGCCGCTGTCTTCGCTCCGCACTTCCCGCATGTTCAGTACCCGTTGAACATCCAGTCGGATGTTGTCTACCGGTACCGTGATACGATCCGTCTTACGCTCTTGTTTAGCGAAGAGTTCCTGCTCAGTTTCGGTCATATCACTCACCTCTTTCATGAGTATGGTGCCGCCATTAGAGACGGCGTAGAAGACCTCTTTCCCATCATAGGCCTCCAGGCTCCGGAACTGCTCATCGGTCAGGACGGCATTAGGGATGCCGAGGTTTCGGGCAAGCAGTTGTACGTGGCTAACCATATTCCCCTCGCTTACGGTCGCGATGCCGCCAACCGGCTTTAGGTCTGCCGGAGGAGTAGCAAAAATGTATATGTCCTGCGGATCAACTTCGATCTCTTCCACCGTGCCACTGATTACCCGTAGGGTTCCCATAGCATAGCCGGGGTTTAAGCCTCTGAGCTGACCCTGATTTGGAACGTCCAGCATATCGTTGTTGAGGTTGCCTACATTGGCCACCCAGTTGCCAAGTTTCCCGACGGCATTGCCTAAGGGTAAAAGGACGGATGACCGGATGCGGTCGTCCAAAAAGCCGTAGGCTTTTGGTTCAAAGTCGGCGTAGCGCGCCACGATGTCTCCGTAGGTGGCTCGGTTCGTCGAAGTACCCCATTCAACGTAGCGGCGGGCAGCATCGAGGTAGTCATCGACCATCCACGGCCAAACTTCCCGGTAGTTCATGTCCGCCAGTTGCAGCTGGGCCTGTTCCCATTCCCAGGTTTCGGTATAGCCTGCTCCGGCAGCGGCCTGTGCCAGGTAGCAGATCTTCTCGGTAAGTTCCCGTGCGTCTTTGGGCTCCCACTTAGTAGCGGTGGAGAAAATGAGTTGCTCTAAGGCCACGCTAACGTCCATCACTTCCAGGCGCCAGGTCGGTTTTTCATCGAGTAGGCCTTCCCGGATGGTCCAGAGCAAGTCAGCGGCCGCCGTCAGGCGGTCAATGTCACGCTCCTCCTCAGTCTTCGCCTGCTGCTCCGTGAAAAGTTCAATGGCAGCTTTCAACTGGTTGTCGTCCTCGCGGATGGTTTGATTGATCGCTTTGATGTCCGCTACGTAGTCCTGGGTGAGGTAAACGGTACGGATGTCTTGCGCCAACTGCTTCAGGTCATCGGCAAGTGCTGCCTCTTCGAGTTCAGCTGCGTGTTCCTTGAGAAAACTTTCTACAGCTTCAGCATCTTTTGCTTCCGGCTGCCCGTGAATCTTGATGCGCAGCTTCATGAACTTGCCGAACTGGTCAGCAATTACCTTGGAATCGGCACGGACTTTAGCCATTAAATCGTTTTCCTTACGGTGGGGTAGGGTGCGGACTGCCTGCCGGACGAGGTAAAACTCCTGTTGTAGCAGTTCCTCCTTTCCCATTAACCAGTTAAGGAATGTTCGCCCCCAAGCCATCTCATCCTCAACCTGGAAGGCTCCCCGGTAGTATTGGGCCTTTCGATTTACCCAGCCATCATCAACGTTGTAGAGGTATTCTCCTAGCTGGTACTGCTTAAGGCGGCTGTAGTCGTTATCGGCATCAAGAAAAGCAGCATTTGGGGTGTTGGTTAAAATCTGACCTAGAAATATGTGCTCCTGCTTCCCAAGGTCAATGACTGCCTGTTTATAACGGGCATGTTGAAAATTATTTTCACTTTCTGTTGGGCACTGACCGTCCAACGGAGAAATCTGGGTTCCGTCTTCACAAAACCACTGAATATCCCGATAGGGGCCACGATTATCTTCCTTGTATTTGGCTATCAATTTGGCAATATCGGCTTGTGCCACCAAAGAGATGGGTAAGGCAAGGCTTAGAAGAATAAACGGGATTAACTTTTTCATGGACTCAGCGGGTGGTTATTATTGTATTAATGATAGCACATTTATCTATCAGATGTTGGTTTGTCCGGGCTGAATTTCCAAAAACGATGCGGAATAGGGGAATTTGACTCCTCATTGCTGGCATGCTGGTAATTGGCGCGGACGCAGGTGCTGTGTTAGGGACGTAGAAAAACGGTGTCCGTCACCTCCTCTGCACCTGCGTCCGCGCTGCCTAATCTGCTACTTCTGGCGCCCAATGAGCTAAGTATCTCAATGGTTCAGCGGAGACCTGTCTCTTGGTGATTAGCGGACAAATTGAGCCTTCTTACCTAGGTTTATGTGTTGGTTCACCTATTTTACCAGACGATAAATTACCAAAACGCTTCTCTTGCACCACCGCAGATTGCCTGAACAGGAAGCGCAGTGCCACACACTATGCTACTCCGGGTTTTCCTGCTGTTTAAACTTGATTTCATGAAACAGATACTACTCCTTCTTTTCTGCTGTACCAGCTTGATGGCAAGTGCTCAGCTACAACTTCCACCCAGTGGTGGCAATCAAAAGTCAGTCGTGACCCAGTACATGGGCGCGCACGCGAATGTTAGCATTACGTACATGAGCCCTGATGTTACGGCCTCCAACGGGCAGTCCCGCAAAGGCAAAATCTGGGGAGGCGTGGTGCCCTATGGTTTGAATAACCTCAATTTTGGTTTGAGTACGGCCGAGAATCCCTCACCCTGGCGGGCCGGCGCTAACGAGAATACCGTTGTGGCCATATCTCATGACTTACTGGTAGAAGGTGAACCACTCGCCGCAGGCACTTACGGCCTCCATATCATCCCTCAGGAGACTGGAGATTGGACCGTGATCTTCTCCAATAACAGTAATGCCTGGGGGAGCTATTTTTACCAGGAAGCCGAGGATGCTTTGCGCGTTAAGGTTACCCCCAAAGCTTGCCAATACACGGAATGGATGACCTTTGAATTTACGGACCGTCAGGAAGCCTCCAGCACCGTAGAGTTACGTTGGGATGAATTGAGTATCCCCATCACTTTTTCTCTACCTGATAGTAAAGCAATTTATGTGGAATACCTGCGCGGCGCTATGCAAACAAATACCGGTTTCTCCTGGACTCAAAGGGATAACGCCGCCAACTACTGCCTGCAGAACGAAGTCAACCTCGAGGAAGCGCTCGGCTGGGCCGAGCAAACGGCTCGTAATAGCTTCGTAGGCCAGGAAAACGCAACCACGCTGCAAACCCTCGGTGCTTTGCAAATGAAGCTGGGCAAAGAGACGGAAGGAATGGCAACCATGGTGAAGGCTGCTAATCACAACTCTGCGGGGGTCTTTCAGATACACCAGATTGGCCGTCAGTTGCTCGGCCAGGGGAAAGGAGAAGCCGCGCTGGAAATTTTTAAACTAAATCTGGAAAGACACGGTGATGTCTGGCCAGTAAACGTCGGCCTGGCACGAGGCTATTCAGCAACGGGAAATAACGCACTCGCCCTGAAGCATGCCCAAAAGGCGCTCGCCAATGCGCCTAATGCACCAAATAAGAATGCCATCAGCAGGATGATCGAAGATCTGCAGGCAGAGGATTAAAAGGACGCAGCAATCGAGAAATGCTCGGCTGTAGAGTATTTGCCAACGCCATCATGATGTTGAGATGATGCCCCAGCTGATGAGGGCTACTAACTAAGATCGTTCCATTGCTCTACTGATCCAAAACAGGCCATGCTCGTAGCAACGGGCATGGCCTTGTTGTTTTTAAAGTGATCCGATCCGGAATGATGCGGTGGAGCCAATGTTTCCAGTCCCTGAGTACTTTGTCCGGTTTCCCGGGGTACTGATCGATTTAATTAGCGTTCGGGACCGTTAAGAGACAATTTAGGAGCATCAATTGGTATTGAACCGATATTCCTTAACCCCGAACGGGTACACAGGACTGTCAAGGTGCCTGATGATTGCTAACTTTTGGTGTAGACGTGAGAAATTGGTTACGCGCGTATTTCTCACGGCGAATGCTGATCGTTTAATTGTCTAAGCCGCAGCACAGGACTGGTACAGTCTTTCGGATAACCCATCCTTCATGTCTTCACTTAAAGATTTTTTTCTCTTTTGCTCCGGCGCTGATCGTACCATCCTGGAGCAGGTCCCCTCTGATGAAAACAAGTTCATCGGTATTGGCGGCACCATCTTCTTTACGGGCTTGCTTGCTACTTTCTCGGCGGGCTACGCACTCTTTACCATTTTTGACAGCTACCTCCTGGCCATTCTCTTTGGCCTGGTGTGGGGGGTAATGATTTTTAACCTGGATCGGTATATCGTATCCAGTATGAAAAGCAAAGGCGGCTTTTTTGCCGACTTTGGTATTGCCCTGCCCCGTCTGGCGATGGCAGTTCTGCTGGCCCTCGTCATATCCAAGCCACTCGAGTTAAAAATCTTCGAGAAGGAAATTGACGCTGAGCTTATTGTCATGGAGCAAGAGACCTTCAAGGCTCAGGAAGACCGGGTCAAAGCCCGTTTCGGCGACCAGATTGCTACCGCCGAACGAGAAATTGCTGCGCTACAAGCGACGATTACCGAGAAAACAACTACCCGGGATGCGGCGGCTGCCGCCGCCCTTGCGGAGGCTGATGGCTCCGGCGGTTCCGGTATCCGGAACATGGGCCCCATCTACCGCGCCAAGAAAGCTACCGCGGATCAGGCACAAGCTGAGTTGGATGCCACTCTGGCCTCCCTCATGCCCGAAATTGACAACCGTAAAGCCGAGCTTACCACACTGCGGGAAACATCCGCAAGTACGATTAATGGCCTCGAGCGCGGGGCGTTCGGCGGGCTTGCAGCCCGCATCGATGCCCTGGACCGCCTTGGGAGCAGGAGTGAAGCCATCTGGCTGGCCAGCATATTTATCACCCTACTGTTTATCGCCATTGAAACTGCTCCTATTTTCACGAAGCTGATCTCTCCCCGCAGCCCTTACGATCACCTGTTGCACGAGCATGAGCATGTATTCGCCATGAACGCTAAGGAAAGCATTACCGAGCGGGCAAACAACGTCAAGAACCGACTCAGGGTCCATACTGAGGTGGGAATTCACCAAACTACCGCGGACATCACCGCCAAAAAGGCGGAGATCGATGCCGCACTGCGCCAGCGCCGGGAGGCGCTGGGAGAACGAGGACTAGGGCTTGGTTAATCCCCTTCCGGCAAGAGAAAAGCGGCACCATCGTTGATTGGAAACGATGGTGCCGCTTTTATTTTCAGCAGGAATGGAAGTGGTCAGCTTCACCGCCCTGGATCGATCATGCAGGCGATTTTAGTCAATGGAAGCTACGTATATGGCTCAGGAATGGCCCAATAAGCAAGTACACGACACTCGCCAAGCCTCCCCAAGCGAGAATAACTGTTAGGTGATGCGTTAGGAAGGTAATTAGTATAAGGTTATTTCAGACTTCCCATTCTTCCACTATCGCTATGATGGTATGAGGATGGGATTTCATTTTTAGGCACACTGTGCTCTATCTCTCAGGAAAAAGTAGCGGGCCAGTTGCTTAGCCCCTGGCTGTAGATCATCTCCTCTGTTCCACACGAGATCAGATCAAACCCTTTGTTAGCCATTGCAACTGCGTCTTTCTGGCTCACGGTAAATACCCCGGTGAAAAGGTCATGCTTTTTAGCTACTGCGAGTACTTGATCAATGACCTTATTGAGGCTGGGGTCGGAGAAGTCGGCACGATTGGCCAGCCCGAGGCTGGCGCTGAGGTCGAAAGGTCCAACATAAAGACCGTCAAGCCCTGGCGTAGCTGCGATGGCCTTCAGGTCTTTCGCGGCCCCCGCCGTTTCGATCATTGCAAAGCAAACCGTTTGTTCGTTGGCTGTTTCAAAATAGGAGGCTCCGCCGTAGAGTCCGGCCCTGAATGGTCCGAAGCTGCGGTTTCCCACTGGGGGATACTTGGCTGCGCGAACGAAAGCCATAGCATCCGCTGCATTATCAATCATGGGGCAAATCAAGCCCGAGATGCCATAATCAAGAGCTTTCATGATCAGCTCCGGACGGTTCCAGGCGAGACGCACCAAGGGAATACTGCTATTCGTCTGGATCGCCTGTACGAGGCTAAGCAGGTGGTTGTGTTCGATCAGCCCGTGTTGTAAGTCCAGGGTAATACTTTCAACACCTCCCGCGCTACTATGCTCTGCCAGCCAGGGCGATGGGGTGATGTGAAAGAGGTTGTATAAAGGAGCGTCGAGCATCAGGCGCGAACGCAGGTCCGGAGTGGAAGCGTGAGGCATGGTTTTTTCTATGGTCTACGGGCAAGGTAATAAACCCAAGCGGTGTGAGGGAGCATTGACTACGGCCAATGCTCCCACTGCTTAAGGCGTTGTGACGCGCTTATCGATCGGCAGTATCCCGGACCACGCGACGCTGCTGCGCAGCGTGCCAGCCCCAGCGTTTCCGCTTTGGGTCTCCTCCTGTGACTGGAGAACGCTTGTATCTGGCGGCATTCCGCCGCTGCTGCTTCGCCGTATGGCTGGTTGTGGTCCGCCCGCTCACCATAGATTGGTTGTAGCGTTTCCAGCTTTTGTTGGAGTTTTTAGGGACTACCGGACCGTAGAATATTTCATCATGCGGTAACCCTTTGGCTACGGTTTTGATCCTACCGGTTTTAGGGTTGTAGCGTTTTAATTCACCTCGGGGGTTAGCCACGTAGCCCGGTAGCCCTTCGGCATCATTTGCATTTTCGTCGGTATCGGAGTGTTCCAGGTATCCGGTTGCTCCCTGTTCCATCCTACTGTGCGTATGGATGTCTGCTACTTTTTTGCCGTAGGGCAAAATAGGGGGGAGGTCTACACCTGAATCATCGAGATTCGTTGCCGGTTGATCGTAGAAGTAGGCTGCTTTCCCGTTCAGGGTAGTCCGGTAAATGTTGGCACCGAATTCGTAGTTATGGAAAATCGAGCGCTCATTGTATATCCGGGCAAAGTCTTTAGCTGCGGCGAGCTCCGAGCTAAAGTGATCCCAGGCTTCTTGTCCGTCGGGGTCTGTAAAACGCAGGGGGTTGTGCAGTCCGAAAGCATAAGGGTTGTGGCCGGGGAAGGCATCGGCCAGGGGGTCAAGACTGAGCCATAAGCCAGTTTCTGGTTCCAGATACCTGGCGCCGAAGTAACTCAGCCCGGAGGCTGTGTCTTTTTCCTTACCGTTAAACCCGAATTGCAGAAGGTTGTCCTGACGGTTTTGCTCCCGCAAAACCTCTCCAGTTGGGAGGTAGGTGCGGTGGGTGACGGGGCGTCCCTGCCCGTCCGTTACCCAGGTAATGTTACCGAGTTGATCGGTATGGTAGTAGTACTGGATAACCTCGGGGAATACGCCGTAGCCCTCGTAGCCGTAGCCGGCACCCAGGCTATCTCTTTCTGGTGGAGAGGTGAACCACGTCGGCGGGCCGGGAGGCCCGTCGGGAGCGGGGGCGCCATTCGGCCCGGGCCTTTCTCTGTCCGGACTGGAACCAAAGATGCCACCAGGGCTGGTGGGTAATGGATCACCCGTCCAGGCTGGCTGTCCGTAGTACCCCGGCAAAGTAGGTGGTCCGGGAGGAAGGCCAAGGTCCACATAGTAGTTCCACACCGTGTTCGTCAGGTCGTTCATCCTGGCCGTGTAGTTTAGGTTGCCAGCTGTCAGCCCTCCTGCGTACCAGTAGATGTTATTAAACTCTCCGGTACCATCTTTGCTCAGCAAGCGCTGGTCTCCCAAGAAGTAATGCTTCGTGAAGCGGCCTTCGGTGAAGGTGAAGTAATCAGAAACATAGGCGATGTAGTCGCGCTTATGGCTGACAAAGCCAGCCGGCGCGCCGTCCGTGAATACACCGCGGAGGTCTCCCTGACTTTGGATGGCCCGCTGGCCGTCGGCAGCGTAAGTGTAGCGGCTGATGGTGCCATTATCACTAAAGGCCATCATGCGGTCTTCTTCGTCCCAGGTAGCTTCCTGGTAACGGAAGGACCCAGCCTCGCCGGTATAGCCGAGTTGGTTGCCGTTGGCGTCATAGCGGAAAGTGCGTCCACCAAGTGCTTCAATGCGGTGTGGAAACACCGCGCTGGGGGAAACGCGCTGACGGTACCCTTCCCCGGCACCTGCGTCCGCGCCCAGATCCAATTCTCGGTCAGTCAGATTGTACAGATCGTC
>CAZTTF010000383.1:0-5520 GCA_964616365.1 uncultured Lewinella sp.
GACGTGTTTCACTTCGCCGCCATTGTCGGCGGCCGGGCCATGATTGATGGCGATCCCATGAAGGTCGCCCTGGACCTCTCCATCGACGCTCAGTTTTTCTACTGGATTACCCGCCACAAGCCCGAACGGGTCTTGTACCCCAGCTCCAGTGCGGCTTACCCGGTAAGCAAGCAGACGGAGGCCGGAGCGATTCAGCTGAGTGAATCCGATATTGACTTCCGCAATATGGGAGAGCCAGATATGACCTACGGCTGGACCAAGCTAACGGGAGAGTTCCTGGCCAAAATTGCCGCTGAACACTACGGCGTCCACATCGCTTGTATCCGCCCGTTCTCCGGCTACGGAGAAGACCAGGATTACTCCTACCCTCTCCCCGCCATCGCCCGCAGGGCGGTTTACCGCGAAAACCCCTTCGAGGTTTGGGGTACTGGTTTCCAGGGGCGTGACTTCGTCCACATCGACGATGTCCTTGATTGTGCTTTGCTGATTCTTGACAAGGTGTCAGACGGAACGGCCATCAACATCGGATACGGTAAGTTGACTACTTTCCAGGACATCATTAAGATGTTTCAGGAAATTGCTGGTTATGAGGCTCCCATCAAGCAGCTGCTTGATAAACCGGTCGGCGTATTCTCCCGCTACTGTAGCATTGACTACGCAACCAATGAATTGGGCTGGACACCGAAAATTAGCCTCAAAGAAGGATTAACCCGGGTGTACAATGCTGTCAAAGAGAAAGAAGGGGTGGCGTAACACCCGGAGAAATGGTTGACTCCGTAGGGGTCGAACCTCCTTTAACCCCTGGTGAAAGGGCTGCGCAGCAGCCCTGCCATCCGGGAAAAAGACCAACCATGAGCCAACAAAAAACGGTCGTTTGCTTTGGAGCCGGACCCGCCTTCAAGGGCGGGATGTCCAACTACAATACTTCGCTGGCGAAGTCGCTAAATGAGTTTGACGACGTCAAGGTACACGTTGTCTCCTGGCTGCACCAGTATCCGAGCATCATCCCCCGGGAGTTCAAGGATAAGGTCAGTAAGCTGGATTTTCTGGACGGTTCTGATATCTCGATCAAGTACTTACTGAACTACAACAATCCGCTGTCATGGTCAGCAACGGCGAAGCACATTGCTTCGTTGAATCCCGATCAGGTGATCATTCAGTGGTCGATTGCTATCCAGGGCTTACCCCTGGGCCAAATGATCAAGAAACTGAAGAAGCTGTCTGACTGCGAAGTGATCCTTGATATGCACTTCGTCATTCAGAAAGAGCGGAGTAAGATTGATGAAATACTCACTAAGCGCGGTATTGCTCAGGCGGATACCTTCATTGTGCACGCGCTGGAGACTTACCGTGAGTTACAGCAGGTTTACCCCGGTCGTAAGTTTCACCTGACAGAAGACGGTGAGCGTGGTGACGGTTCGGCTACGCCGGTCATCAAACTGTTTCACCCGATCTACGATTTGTATCAGCCAGATCCGAACTTTGATCTCGCGACTTTTAAGCAACAGCACGGACTCAAGGAAAATGTATTCCTCTTTTTCGGATTTATCCGCAAATACAAGGGACTGCATAATGCTATTGAAGCCTTTAAGATCGTAGCTGACCAGCGCGATGATGTGTCTTTTATGATTTGCGGGGAGTTGTTCTGGAATACCCTCCCGGACAGCTTTGTGGCGAAGGCCAAGAGTGCCATTTTTGGCGCTGCCAAAAAGGTTTTCCTGAACTCCTCAGAGTCCGAGCAACAGTACAATCCGCTGCCAATGGTGGAAGCACTTGGCCTGACGGATAAAACGCTGGTCGTAAGCGAGTTTATCCCCAACGAAGACGTCAACAAATATTTTCAGGCAGCTGATGCTGTGGTGCTCTTTTATTCCCGGGCAACACCATCGGGGATAGAAAGCCTTAGCTACAACTTCAACGTGCCCATCCTGGCTACCCGCGTTGGTCACTTCCCGGAAACCATCCAGGAAGGGAAAAACGGCTACATGGTGAAAGAGAATACGGTAGAAGAAATGGCCGCCGTCATGCTCCGTTCTTTGGAAGAACCCATTCCGCCAGCAAATGTAGATGCGTTTAAAGATAACCTAAGTTGGCGTCGGTATTCAGAGGCAATTTTGGCGGGGGTACGTGGATAACTTTCTCCTTTGCGGAATAAGGCTGGGGGTAATCGCCTACATTTGAGTAAGCTCCCTTTGCTATGCCCAGAATCATTGATAAACCTACCATCCTTAAATTGCTGGCCAAGGCCAGCAAAGAGGACCTTCTACTCGGAATCGAACATTCGTTTACGGCCTACTCGTCCGGTGAGGCAGTGGTGCCACCAGTAGGAACCCTGAGTTTCGAAGCGCCGCCCGGAGACGTCCACATCAAATATGGCTACCTCCAGAACAACCCGCACTACGTGATAAAAATCGCCTCGGGGTTTTACCTGAACCCGAGCCTTGGGCTACCCTCCGGCAATGGCCTTAACCTTGTCTTCGCGCAGCAAAGCGGTCAGCTCGAATGTATCCTGCTGGACGAAGGCTATCTCACGGACCTTCGGACGGCGCTGGCCGGAGCAGTTGTGGCAAAACACTTCGCCCCGGCAAAGGTGGAACGGATTGGCATCGTAGGCACCGGGCTGCAAGCCCGGATGCAACTGGAACAGCTAAAGCTGGTCACCGATTGCCGGGAGGTTCTTGCCTGGGGAAGATCCGCCGACAAACTGGCGGCCTATCGTGCTGACATGGAAGCCCTTGGCTTCCGGGTAACCACCACCGAAATCGCAGCAGAACTTTCCGCTACCTGTAACCTTATCGTTACGGCAACTCCCAGTAAACAGGCCATTCTTCCCGCTACGGGATTGCAGGCAGGAACCCTCATTATCGCTATGGGAGCAGATACCCCGGGGAAGCAGGAACTTTTTCCGGAGGTTTTACAGGCGGCTGATTTGATCGTCCTCGATAGCGCAAGCCAGTGCCGGCACCACGGAGAGATTCATAAGCCCTTGGCGGAGGGCCTGCTGGCAGAGGAAAAGCTGGCTGAAGTTGGAACGAAAATTAGTAGTGGTCAAACCCGAGAGCGGCAGGAAGACATCATTGTTGCTGACCTGACGGGTATTGCCACGCAGGATATCCTGATTTCTTCCTTGGTGCTGGACCTTGCCAAGTAGTTTTGCTTAAATCTTTTTGTATGCCGAGTTTACGTTTTTGCAGCACCCTTGGGCAAGCTACAGTGGTAGATTTTGAAACTGCCGTTTTGCTAGGGAAGCCTAGTGATGGAGGCTTATTCGTTCCGGAGGAATTGCCCCAGGTAACGCACGACCAGCTTGTCGCCTGGCAAACCCTGTCTTACCCCGAACTGGCGGTGGAAGTTCTGAGGCTTTTTGTTGACGACACGGTTATGCCTAAGGCAGACCTGGAAGGTCTGGTGCGAGCAAGTTTCGGGCCATTCACCCACCCGGAAGTGATTCCGCACAAGGAGCTGGATGACGGCATTATCGTCCAGGAATTATTCCACGGCCCCACCCTTTCGTTTAAGGATGTAGCCATGGGCTTCGTGGTCAACCTGTTCGACTTCTTTCTACAGCGGCGCGGCGAGCGCCGCACCCTCATGGTCGCTACTTCCGGAGATACCGGACCAGCTGCTGCCCACGCCTCCATCGGCAAAAAGGCACTCTCCACCTGGGTATTCTTTCCTACCGAACTGATTACCGACGAGCAGGCCCGCCAGATGACGACGATTCTGGAGCCTAACGTCCACGCCATCGCCGTAAACAACTGCCGTAACGGATCGGATGATCTGGATGATTTGATTACGGGGTGTTTTGCGGATGATGTTTTTCGGGAGGAAATGGGCCTGTCCAGTGTAAACTCCATCAACTGGGCCCGGGTCATGACCCAGACTATCCATTACTTCTACGGTTACCTTCGTTACGCCAAAAAGGTAGGAGACCCCGTCCACTTTTCGGTTCCCTGCGGTGCCTTTGGTAACATGTGTGCGGGCTCCATGGCCCGCAAAATGGGACTCCCCGTCGGTAAAATGATGGTGGCCAACAACGCCAACGTCACCCTCAGCCGGGCGCTGGAAACGGGGACACTGGACAAACTAGATATTAAAAACACGCTGGCATCGGCGATTGATATCGCCGTTCCCATGAACTTCTGGCGGCACCTTTACTTCAGCTTTAACGGAGATACGGAAGCTTTACGCAAAGCCTGGGTTGCCTACGAAAATCAGGGTACGGTGACCTTCACTTCGGAACAACACCAAAAATTTAGCGACGGATTTCTGAATTTTACCGTCTCGGATGAATTAACCCTGAAAAACATGCAGGACGTGTTTCGGGAGGAGCAATATTTACTCGATCCCCACGGTGCCGTAGCGGTAGCCGCTGCGCGGCATTTCCGGAAAGCGGCAGGCGACGGTCCGATCGTTTGTTTGGCCACCGCCCACCCGGCAAAGTTCCCTGAGGCGACAAGGCAGGCTTTAGGGGCTATCCCCAAAGCCGGTCAGCACGCTGACCTGCAAGCAAATGCTAATGCTTGTGAACGCAAGTACATTTGCGACTACGCAAATATGCACACCGAGATTCCCCGCGTAATGCGGGCGTGTGCTTTCCGTTAACTCCCTTGGTAAAACTATCTTTTATGGCCATCTACTCCCAACCAACAGCGGCAGAACTAGCCGTAATAACGGCCAGTTATGGCGTTGGTAAACTACTGGCTTTGCATCCCTTCGCTCAGGGGCAGGAGAACTCCAATTTCCACCTGGTCACTAAGCAGGGAGACTACGTTTTGACCATCTGCGAAAACAAGGCTCCGGAGGAGGTCGATCGACTCGTGGCGACGCTCGAACACCTGGAGCGACACGGCTTCTTTACTACCCGGATTATCAAGACCCTGAATGGAGCTACTCAGTCAAGCTGGCACGGTAAACCGTTACTAATGAAAAGCTACCTGGAGGGGAGCGTCTCCACTGAACTGCCAGCGGATACGCACGCGGGTTTAGGTCGGGCACTGGGGCGCTTGCATGAGGTGCCGCCACCAGGTTTTTTACCGCAAGAACTTAACTACGGCTGGCAAACATTCCGACCCATGCGCAAGGCCTTCGGCAAGGACCACCCTTTCCTGGACTGGTTAGCGGAGTTTGCTGATTATCTCGAACCTTTCCTGACGGGAGATTTGGCGCGGACGCTGGTGCATGGTGATGTCTTTGCGGATAACGTGGTGTTGGACCCCAATCGTGGTCCGGTAATTATGGATTTTGAGGAAGCCACGGTGTACTATCGTCTCTTCGATGTGGGGATGACGATCGTCGGCGCCTGCCGCGCCGGGGGCAATATCGACCCCGCTGCCCGAGAGGCGCTGATCACGGGCTACCGCGAAGTTATCACCCTAACCCGGGACGAAGCGCGGGCGCTGCCCGCGTTCGTCAACTACGCTGCCGCGGCAATGGCTTCGTGGCGGTTCTGGCAGTTCAACGTCGTCCAGCCTGCGGCTGGCAAACAGGAGCATTACCGGGAGCTGCAGGCACTGGTGG
>CAZTTF010000384.1:0-9268 GCA_964616365.1 uncultured Lewinella sp.
ATGAGCATGGTCGAAGCCCGCAGAGCGGTTCCGGCGCAGAGAAGAAGGAAAACGAGTGATAGTTTACGTAAGGACATAGTCTTTCGGGGAATACTTTGGGTAAATATAACGTCGGTGATGGGGAAAATGGTTTGTCGGAAAAATCCAAGTGTAAATATTACAAAGACTCACGGAAAGGCAAAGGCAGGAGGGGCCATGCTCCCCTACTCCACCACCAGTCTTTCGGCAAGGCCTGCCCCCCGGCCAGCCGCATCAAGCGGCTGCAGGAAATACAAGCCTGCTCTCAAACCATTCAATGGCACCTGCGTCCGCGCACCAGTTCCAGCAACCCGGCGGACTTCCCGGCCCGTCACGTCGTATAAACGATAGCCAGCGGCATCCCCCTCAACATTCGTAAAGCCTGAGGCCGGGTTCGGAAAGACTTTTAGACGCTCCGTAACAGCCACCGGCCTTTCGGTAGACACCAGTGATTCTACCTGGAAGTCCCAGGCGCCACGGCCATAAGTTCCAAAGCGTGCAAGGTTTCTGTCCTCCAGGAACTCAACCGAGTAGTAGCGCATGGTGGGCGCAAACTGGCCCGACAGGTCAAACCATCGCTCCTCACTAACCACATAAACAAAAGGTCCCGCTTCCGTGGCAGCAAAAATGAGGCTTTCGGTAGCGTTTGCGGCCAGGCCGTGGACTACCGTCGGCGGTAATCCTTCGCTGACCGGAATAAAGTTCTCTCCACCGTCCGTAGATCGCCAAACGGGAGGATTACTGTAGCCCGACCCCGCTAACCAAACCGTCTCCGGTTCCGTCTGGGAGACGTGAATGGCCTGGCCGTAGAGGTACCAGCCCGTGGGTAAGAAATTCAAAGACTCCTCCCAGTTTTCTCCCCGGTCATCCGACCGGAAGAAGCGGCCCTCTTCAGTAGCCACATAAAAACGCTCAGGGTCCAACGGAGAATAAGTCATGGCCGATATATTGCCCGCTGCCGCATCGATAAAATCGAAGGGTAGATTCTCCGCGGTAACCGCACCGTAATCCGGGCTTCCTTCATCCCGGTTCAGGGTGAGTTCGATCAAGTGGGAGCCCGTTGCTGCCGAATCAGCACTGCCCCCGGCAACGAAAATTTTCACGTCTTCTTCCCCGGTAAAGGGAGGTGCCATCATGGGCGTAATCCAGACAAACTCATCCCCGTGTTCAATCTCGTAGCTGCTCCATCCCTGAAAGTTACCGTTATCGTTCAGGACGTCATAGAAGATGTAAAAAGTGCCAAACGGATAAGCCGTTGCGTAGACATTCCCAGTTTCTGCCGTGACGGTATGCCCATAATCGCCGCTGAAATACTGGTAACCGCCCAGGATATCCCGGTCGTTGGTCTCATCATCCTGCAGAATCTGGAATCCCTGATCCTGAGAACCAGCATAAATGATTGATGGGTCTCCGGGGTTAGTGGTAACGTCATAGTACTGCGCCACGTTCAGCCCTTCGAGGGCGATACTGTACCACATGCTATCCGTTGGGTCAAGCCGGTTAAGTCCTCCGTGGTTACTCACCAGCACTTGTGGCGTTCCGTCAGGGTCCGTTATTTCCGTCAGGCGCATAATGTCCGCGTGGAGGTAGCGGAAGGGGTCATCGTAGTAGTCGAACCAGCGGTTTGGGTAGGCAAAAGTTTCACCACCATCCCGACTGACGTAGAGCTCCACGGCGCCGAAGGCGACGAAGTCAGGATCTGATGGGCGAACGAAGATCGCCTGTTGGGACCAGGGACGGACCGGCAAACGCGGCAGCTCACGCCAGGCAGCACCGTCATCGTCGCTGCGAAACAGCTGGTCATCTGCCTGTATGTACATACGCATGGCGGAGGTATCTGGCTGTGGGGCGACCGCGATACGCGCCCGGAAATAGTCAGTAGTTCCGACTGACACCTCATTGATCAAGGTGTATTCTGGTTCGTCTTGCGTGAGGCTTACTTCAAAAATGAAGACCGTAGGATCGACGTACATCTGCTTCATCAGGAGAAACAAACGTCCGGTTTCAGGGGCAGCGTGCAAATGAGTCACTTCAATCATTCCGCCACCAGTCACCATCCCCGGGTAGGGCAAATTGCGATAGGAAACGCCGCCGTCTTCTGAGAGGTACAGTTCGTAACTATCGTAGTTCACCTCCAGGGTTGTCAGCACCAAATCTCCATAAACCTGCGGTGAGAACCAATTGGTAACGTCGCTTCCACTTACCTGCGTTCCATCTTTGGTTAGGCGGGCATAGTCCCAGGTTTGCCCATCGTCTGTGGAATACATCGGCCGTCGCTCGCTAAAAGCGATCAGGTTCCGCGCCTCTTCTGTAGGCACCAGGCCTAAGTAGTTACCATCGAAATATATGTCATGGTTAACCAGATCGTATTCCTGTGCCTCATAGTCCATTTCCCACAACGACCCTCCCGCGGACATCAGGAAAAGGCGGTTGGCATCATCAGGATCCTGCACAACATCAAAAACGCTACCGGCGGTAAACTTACTCCCTCTTTCAAACCAGGTACCAGTCAGCAAGCCATCCGCAAAGGCTTCTACCGAGCGGGAACTAGCTGGTTGGGTAGACCGACGACGGTGTCGCGCCATCGCGTTACGGGCCTCGAGCTTACGCCAGTCAGTACCGGGCGCTGCCCGGTGCAGATTTTCGAAATAACGCTCCCGTTGATCCTGCTTTTCTTCTCCATTTTCCTCTCCGGGGCTACCCACCTCAATAGGAGCAGGCAGGGGGAGTTGCGGCGACTCAGGTTCACAGGCAAACAAAGTGAGCAGGAATAAAAACAGGGTAATCGTTAATCTCATAATCTGGTGTTCACCCTAAAGGTAATGAAGCTTTCTCCAGGCATATTGTCGGAATAATTGCCCGGACGTAAAGTTTTAACGTAAAAAGGGCGCGGCCGCGGGTGCAGAGACGATATTTTAAGAAGCAGGGGGAGATCCAGTGTAAACAACCGCCTCAACTGATGTTAACGTGAGGTGTATGATAGTCCTATGGCTGAGGCTTGTGAGTAGGTAGTGGGTAGTTTACTGCGTGTCACTGGTATAGTGTATGGTAACGCTCCGCTTCCCCAAGCTAAATCTGGCCAGGAAGCTAACAGTCATCCTATCCTCAAAGCAAATTACTATTGCTCTTCGAAGTTATTCCGGATGGCTGAGAGGAGTCTCACCAGTTCGTCGTAATCACTTTGGGTTAACCCAGACCAGGTTTGCAGGCGCAGTGCTTCCACTTTTGGGTTTAGCAAGGCATGAACCTCCCGACCTTTTTCAGTGAGGTCTACCTGGTAGCGCCGACGATCATTGGGGAAGCGGCTGCGCGCAGCCATGCCTTTCTGAGCGAGTTTATCCACAATCCTGGAGACTGTAGGAGCATCCTTGAATGTCCCGTTAGCCAGGTCTGTCTGCGAGGCAGCCCCACTTTTTCGGAGGTGGTCCAGCAGTACCCATTGTTCAGGCGTAAGGTCAACGCCCTCATCTTTAAAGGTGCGCAAAAAGTGCGCTTTCATGAGGCGGGTCGTTCGGTCGAGTAGCGTACCAACGTTATCAAAGGACAGCGGATTCACGGGCGGGTCGAGGTCTGGTTATCGGCTAAGGTAATAGTCATACAGCAATTGCTCGGGCAGCCAGTGGCTGCCGGTATAGGGAACAAGATCTACCGAAGGTAGTGGACCATAGAGCGCAGACATCCTTTCGTGGTGTAGCAGCGGGTCCCGGTCGCCCGCGAAAACAGTCGCCCGAATCTCCCGTTCACTGAGCGCTGCCTCCAGTTTTTCCGGTTGAGGCGGGAAGGTCAGGACGCTCCTTAAAGAACCGGCGAGCCGGCGCCGGAAGGTACCGTCTTTGAGATTATGGTTGAGGTATTCTGCGGAGTAACGGTTGATCACTCCCCGATTACGTAGCCACTGACTTAACCTTAGGATATAACGCGGGCGCTCGGTGAATTTAGCTAACGGCCGTACGAGCGAATTGGGTAAGGTATCCAGCCAGTTGGTGTAACGGCCACCAGCCCCGTCTGGCGCTACCAGCGCCAGGTCCCGAATATCGGGGTGATCCAGCAACGGAAGTACACTACTCAACACCCTGCCCCCCAGACTGTGCCCAAGCAAGTACACCGGACGATCCTGACAATCACGTAACAGGGCGTTAAAGACGGCCGCGATCTCCTCCGGGCGATACTGTTGCTTCACCCACTCCGACTTACCGTGGTAAGGCAGATCGGGCGTAAAAGTGGTAAAGTATGGGCTGAGGGCTACCGCCAACCTTTCCATCCTCCGTCCGTTGCGGCCGAAGCCGTGCAAAGAGAGCATAATCTTTTCTGCTTCTCCGTACTGTCGGATATGAAGTCGGTCAGTAGCAATAGGGGTGTCGAGCGCCTCTCGTCCGGTCGCTGTCTGAAAAAAGGAAGCTGTGGTTACTTGCTGCATGTCTGGATTAAACGAATAAGGGAGGTGGAGAGTTGGCTCCCTGCCAAGCGCTAACATCCGTCAAGCAGTCCATTTTCCCCGTTCTGTTTCCTCGCTGTCAATAGGTGCCAGCAGATCGATAAAGGCTGCCCGGGAGATTGATGTCCCTCCCAGGCTTTTCAGATGACCTGTTTCCTGTTGACAGTCGATCACGCGGTACCCCCGCGCCGCCAAGCGGCGCACCAGGCTGATAAAGCCAAATTTGGAGGCATTCGGTCGGTGGAAGAACATGCTCTCTCCGAAAAAAACCTTGCCTAAGGCAAGGCCGTATAGCCCCCCCACCAGCTCTTCTCCTTCGTAAACCTCGACGCAATGCGCCAACCCTAATTCATGCAGGCCTACGTAGCCCTCGATGAGGTCTTCGGTAATCCAGCTCCCCCACTGGCCCGGACGAAAAGTCTCCTGACAGGCTTCCATGACCCCACGAAAATTCGTATCGAATTTTACGGTGTACTTCTGTTGGTTGAAATAGGGGCGCATGCTTTTACTCACCTTCAGGTTCTCAGGAAAAAGGACAAACCTGGGGTCCGGGTGCCACCACAAAATGGGCTCCCCCTCGCTAAACCAGGGGAAATACCCCAGGCGGTAGGCTGCAAACAGTCGCTCCGGCGTGAGGTCTCCCCCGAAACAAGCAGGCCCGTCACCCCGGGTTATCTCAGGGTCCGGGAACAACTCAGGGAAGCGGGGATCAAGACGAAAAAGGGGCATAGGGAAATGGGCAGGCGGAGGGATAAAGCAGTCAAAGGGTAGCTTTCCAAGAATAAGAAAACTCCTCTTTGACTGCTTCGTCGCTAGCGCCCTTCAATAACGGCAGATAGACCGCGGTCTACCAGCGCTTCGCGCTTGGGACGTAGCTCTGCCATTGCGGCAGATTTCACGGTGGCTTTGCCCTTGAAGTGAATAATCAATGCTAGTTGTTCGCTTTGGGCAGCACTATGCCCGAGAATCTCTTCGAAACTCTTCATCACCCAATCAAAGGTGTTGTGATCATCGTTATACACGATGAGGTCAGCGGGTTCCCCCGTGCCCGTATCGATATCCTCTTCTAACAAGACGTCTTCTTGCTCTGAATGTGCGTACAACATATTGAACCGCAATAATTTACTTAACTATAGCTTGCCGAGTAAAGGAACGGCTAAAGTGAAGCCAAAGTTTCCTTTACCGCTACAAAGTTAGGTAAATCTCCGGCGCTCTCCAGCACTTCTGCGTAACGAATTACGCCTTCTTTGTCCACAACGAATGCCGAACGCTTACTGACGCCTTCCATGCCAAAAACAAAGGTGTCGTACAAAGAACCGTACTGACGGCTAACTTCCTTGTTAAAATCACTCAATAAAGGGAAGTTGAGGTTTTCCGATTCTTTAAACTTGGCAAGGGTGAAAGGAGAGTCTACGCTGATAGCTACAACGTCAGTATCCATACCGTTAAACTCGGCGAGGGCATCACGCATGGTGCACAGCTCTGTGGTACAAACGCCGGTGAAGGCTAAGGGGAAGAATAGTACAACGACGTTACGTCCGCTGTAATCACTAAGACTTACTTCGGAAGTATCAGAAGCATGGAGGGTAAAAAGGGGGGCTTTATCGCCAGCTTTGAGGGCCATATCTAGCTCGATTGTATTGGTTTTATTTTCTGGAGCGTAACAGTACCTCAGTATAAATGATATTCCATCACTTGCTTCCGGCCAAAGCCAGGTGGTAACAACCGAATCAGTCCCTCGAATCAGGACAAAGTGAAGCAGTCTGCGAGAATTACTTTAGACGTGGATACAGCTACGCGCTTAATCGAGTATAGATACGCGGAGGCCGCGAAATTGTTGTAGAAATGCTGTAGTTACCGTTCTGACAACACGGACGGGAAAGACATCAGTTATTCCGTGGTGAAAAGGAGGCGGGTTATCGCCTGGCGGCCTGCCAGGCTCCTGCTTCCGGAGATAACGGGGGCAGGGGTGGATGGAGCTGGCAGGTACACCGTATCCTGAACGGCCAGATAGACGGGTTGCTCGACATAGACGGTATCCCGGACAGTCTGGTACCGCACCAAAGTGCGGACGCTTTCTTCGATCAGCGTATCCCGTTCAATGACAACCCTTGGCTCCGGCACCTCGGTCGCCAGCACACGGTAGACAACGTTTTCTGCAGGTGACCGAAGGAGCAGTGTCGCTGCTGCTACGGCAAATAACACCCAACCGGCTGCTGCCAGCAGCCAAGGACGTCTGTCACTGCGCCGTTTACCGATCATAGCGCCCTGCGGCCCCGCCTCTTTATCAGCAGTGGCAGCCAGAAAAGCTGCCGCCAGTGCCGGAGGAAGTGCCTGTTTTTCTTCTGGCTTCAGGCCAAGAGCAATTGCACGGCGCTCGGCATACTCCTCCCGGTCAATGGTTGCCTTTAAAGCGGGGGGCAGCGCCGCCCACTCGTGTGTCGTCAGGTAATCCAGGTACTTCATTCTACCGTTGTTTTTCGCAGCAGATCTGCCATTTTCTTTAATCCGTAGTGTAGTCGGCTTTTCACCGTCCCCGGAGAAACTTCCATAGCCAGCGCAATTTCCTCAATACTGTATCCCTGCCGATAGCGCAGTTCCAGGCAGGTTCGTTGGTGCTCCGGCAAGGTGGCGATGGTACGCCACAATGCTTCTTTTTCCACCCGAAGCTCGTCCGTACCTTCCACCCGTCTGATGTCCCGGTAAGCCGCCAATCTTCGCACTTCCCTTTCCCGGCTCCGGTACTCGTTCTTCAGCAGGTTAGCCGCGATGGTAAAGAGGAGTGAGGACAGATCTTCCGGACCGTTTTCGGCATCCCGGAAAGCCTTGCTTTCCAGTAAACGCACGAATACCTTTTGCCGCAAGTCCTCTGCCAGCACACCATCTCCCCCACAGCGTTTTCGGAAGTAAACGTGTAACCTGGCACCATAGCGATGGTACAAACCGGCAAATGCTGCCTGGTCTCCGGCAGCTGCCTGAATGAGCAGCTGCCGGTCCGTCGAGGTTATTTTATGAAGCTTCTTAATCGTGTCTATAATTTATCAGACAAGGTGCCTATTCGTACGTCATTATCAACCGAAAGCCAGTCGTAGGGTGCGGTGCAGGCCGCTTGGTAACGACTCCTGCCTGCATATTATAGGACGAATCAAACCAGCTTCCTCCCATGGTTTTGCCGGAGGTGAACAACATTTCCGCTACGTTGCCTGCCATATTATACAAGCCATAATCGTTGGGAAAATACGCATCAACCGCGACAGTAAACAAACCACCGTCTTCTCCGGTAGGACACTCCTTGCCGGTTAACCCTTCGGCCTCCTTGGTGGGCATTTCTCCATCGATTGAACCCGCATAGTTATGGCCAGCTGGGAGATCATCCTCTTTATTAGGTTCCATAGCCGTGTTGAAGTTGGCCAAATAACACCCTTTGGAATTGCGGTAATAGGGCCCTCCCCAGGGGTAAGGTGCATGTTGCTTTCCTCCACGGAAAGCATGGAGGAACTCATATTCTGTAGGAAGCCGGAACTTCACCTTACGGCCATCTTTTCGCTTGGGGTCCTGATTGTACACCTGCGTCAGCCAAAGGGCATAGAGCTCTGCTGCCCGGTGCGAGACATTGACCAAGGGATAGTCATTGTAGGCGGGATGACCGGCATTGAGTGCCTTTTGCAACTCCTGCATATCTCCTTCGGGGAATAAGGCTTTAAAATCGATGGCCTCAACGGCAACACTATCCAGGAGGTCGAAGCGACGCTGCCGGAGTAAATCCTCGAGGAAGAGCTGGTAATCTGCATTGCTGACCTCGGTCTCCTGCATGAAAAAGCCATTTACAGAGACCGTTGCCATTGTTGCCTCAAGGTTCACCTCCCCACCAGGGATATATACTACACGCTTGAAAATATCCTTTGCCTTCAAGCCCGGCTGGTTACTAGCCAGTTGTGGATCCGGTGTTGGTCCGCGCAGGAACGCATTCACCTCCTGCTCCCGCCCGGCACGGGCGGCTATTGCCTGGATGAGTTGGAGGTTTTCCCGGAACTTTGGAGCGGGGTTGGCCAGATAATACTCATGCAACTCCAGCAAAGCCGGCAGGTAGTTCTGGTTGAGCTGATCGGCTACGGCCTGAGCGGGGTCGTTTGCCAGCGGCTGGCGCAGGTTTGCCAACCGCCATTCATTTTCGTAGACGTCAGCGATCATTCCCAGATTGTTTACGGGGGTCAGACTGTACTGAAAAGTGAGTCCGGAAACGAACAGGTGCTCTGCGGGCAGTTCACTCATGTAGTACTCTCCCGTAGCCGCAAGAAAGACGGGACGATCTTGTGTCATCAAGGTGGTGAACAGTGTAGCAGCAGTGGGGCGCTCTCCCGCAAAAAGGGACTCCAGGCCCAGTGCTTGCTGCACGTTTTGCTGATAACCAGGATAGCCCATCAGGAGCGGCAGGTTGATCACGGTTACGTCAGGTCGGATGCCATAGGCGTACTGCAGCAACCAGGTCGGATAGGTATCGGAGTCTCCGTGCGTGATCAGAATCCCGTTGGCGGCCACCGACATGAGTTGATTGTGGTTGTATTCCATGACGCCTACAGGGATTGCCCGGGCGTCGTGCATGCGTTGCAGGATGGCATTCCGGGCGCCGATGGCGCCGGTCACGGTGTAGTAGGTTGCCAGGCCGGTAGCGGCTTCGAGCTGATTGGGGTCAGCCGTATGCGCTTTCAGCAAGTTGGGCCAACGGGTTTCCGGGTTTTGCTCGTTGGCGAAATAGAGGTAAGTCAGCTCGAATCCTTCCGGATCCAACCGGGTTGCTGCGGCGGCCAGGATGTC
>CAZTTF010000385.1:0-8982 GCA_964616365.1 uncultured Lewinella sp.
CTCGCATAGCCCTCTGTGCTAGTGGCAAAGGCCGCGAAATCAGCGCCAATGCTGAACTTGTCCGATAGCTTTCTCCCGTAGGCAACGCCTAATCTGGTTTCATTGTAGGACTCGAAGCCGAAAGATCCTAACTGTAAACCAAAGCCTCCCAGACCTTTCCCGTAGGCGGCGCCGGCAGTGGCAATGGTCAGATCACTGATGCCAAACCGCTGCTCGGCGGAGGCACCAGCCTGAATGCTTTCTTCCGAATAAGCCAGTCCTGCAGGGTTCGTCCATAAGGCGTCAACTCCCTGGGCATTAATGCCAGTTCCTCCCATCAGGCGCGAACGAATGTCAAAGGCAGGAAAGAGGCCATCTTGCGCGGCCGCAGGTGCCATTGAGAGGACTAAAAAGCAAAGAACAGCAAAGGGCAAAGTTAGAAGGCGCACGGCGGTGTAGTTGTGGGGGCTAAGGTAGGGAATAGTCAAGTAGTGGGTAGTAGGTAGTCAAGTAGTAAGGTAGTCAAATAGTGGGTAGTCAAGTAGTGTTGTCCGATACAGCTACCTGACTACTTGACTACAGACTATTTGACTATTTTGACTATCCACTACTTGACTACTAAGGGCGCGGACGCGGGTGCCAGGTTCCGTAGAAGGAGTAGCGGCATACCGCATTCACATCACAACCCGCTTCAGAATAACGTCTACCCGGCGGTTACTGAGCTTACCTTCCCAGGTTCCGTTATCAAACTCAGGGGCATCTTCGCCCAGGGGCAATACTTGCATCGCCTCCGGTGCCAGCGGGTAGGCAATCAGACGTTCCTGGACAGCCCTTGCCCGGAAAGCAGAAAGACGAAGGTTGTACTCCCGGTTACCAATATCATCGGTATGTCCCTGAATCTCTATTTCGTAAGCTTCGATGTTGGGGATCTCGTCGAGGAACTGCTGCAACTTTGCATCCTCTCCCGGAGAGATGTAGTAACTCCCTCCCCCAAAGAAGATGCTGATGATGTGATCCCGATCGGCAGGGGATGATGCTTGTGCAGTAACTGCGAGGGGCATCACCAGAAATAAGAGTAAGGAGAAGAAGCGGGGCATTTTTCTAAATTAAGGCCTGAGTGGCAATCCTCCGCCATTTTAACATCCTTCGGTTATGTAATTACCTCGGCCACCCAAGTGGCAGGGCTATCGCAAAGCAGGAGCGGAGGTCGTCCAACGTGTTGTTTTAGCCTGGCGCAGCCGGAAAAAACCTCGTTTGATGACTCGAAGCATTAAAAAAGAGTAGACTTTGCGATAGCTCTGACCCAAGTGGAGGCTACTGTTACTGCCGGGGTAACCATCGATATGCTTATTGATTGCGAGGTGCGGTAAAAGCCAGGTCAACCAAACCTCTGGAAATTAAAGCAGCCACGACGGCGACAACGGATAAACCAAAGCCATGACCGGCTTCATAATGCGCAACTGATGCCAGCGTTGCATCGAAGAAGAAACCAGCATACGCCCACTCCATCAATACCCGTGGCTTGCGTACCAAAATTGCAAAAATGCCCAACACTTTGGCTATTGCCAGTGGAATAACCAGCCATGCCGGAAACGACAATTGGGTAAAAAAGCCTTCCACCATTGCCTGGTTCCGGAAGTACATCTGAGCAGAAAAAGCAAATATGGCTACCGTTACTACCGTAGACGCCCAGTAGGAGATCTTGATCAGATTCATCAGTATATTTTTCCTCAAGGTAGCTTGATTCTCCACCGAATAATCCACTGATCTACTTGCCTGTCGGCAAGTGACGGACACGGGGTAACAATTAGTTAACCTACAAAACACCCGCTAAGCCGAATAAAACCAGGACTTTTGCCCGAATTCCGAGAAGCGGTTCCTCGAACGGGCTAGACCAATTAACTTAGGCACCCTCTCCGTAAAGCAATCATCTATGGATTACAGCATGCTCATTATGTGGCTTGGTTTTATTCTCGCAGGCTACGCCGTTGTGGGTAACGACTCCATCCAGACTCTGGGAACCTTCTTGTCTTCAAACGAGGATAAGCCCTGGTATGTACTCTGGGGTTTTGCCGGATCCATCCTTGCGGCAACCTTGCTCTGGGGTTGGTACCAGTATGGGGGAGACGTGAGCTACGAACGCCTCGCGAAATATGACTTCGTAGAAGACATGAGCTGGCCGTATCTGCTGCCACCACTCGTCCTGATGTTGCTCACCAGAACGGGAATCCCCGTCAGTACCAGCTTCCTGGTGCTCACCTTCTTCAAGCCAAAAGGCTTGTGGGGGATGACGGAGAAATCGATCCTCGGCTACGCGCTTGCGTTCTGCGTAGCGATCATCGTCTGGCAGGCCGTTACCAAGCTGTTGGATAAGCGTTTCATGGACAACCCCATCAAGCCGGGTGAAAAACGGTTATGGACGCTCCTGCAATGGGTCTCTACCGGTTTCCTGTGGGGACAGTGGCTTATCCAGGATTTCGCCAACATCTACGTTTATCTGCCACGCTCATTATCCGGCATGGAAGTCGGTATTTCCTTAGCTATTCTGCTAACCATGCTGGCTATTATCTTCTATAGCAAAGGAGGTGCCATCCAAAAGATTGTCAAGTCAAAATCGAACACTACCGATATTCGCTCCGCAACAATTGTCGACTTCATCTACGGCATTCTATTATTGTTCTTCAAGGAATTCAGCAACGTTCCGATGTCCACTACCTGGGTATTCCTGGGCTTACTCGCAGGCCGCGAGATCGCTATTCGCTACATCACCGAGTTGATCAAAGAGCCTAGTGACGTAGAACAGGCCAAGGGCTGGCACTATGTCGGCTGGGTGCTCAATGCCATCATCCTGGCGTTGATTGCCTACGTGGTGTACCTCCGCAATGAGGCAACAGAAGTAGACTGGCTGCTGCCGCTTATGGCAGCCGTGATGATCGGGAGGGCCTATGTCGTTTTCCAGGAGACACTCCCTGGCCGTCTGAACCTAAAGGAAGCTTACCGCGGTATTGGCATGGACCTGGCTAAAGTTAGCTTTGGGCTTGCGGTAAGTGTTGCCCTGGTGTTCGTCATGCGGTTTTTGCTCACGGGATCCTTTTCCGGAGCGATTTAAGGGAGCAGTCACTCCCTCCTTTGGCTGACTTGCCGGCCAACAAGCATACTACTCGGATGACCTTAACGGCGTTTTCCCCGGGAGGGGAAAGCATATCCTAGCTTTATGCCTGCGCCGGGAAAGCTGTCCATTGATGTCCTTCCCGTTGGGAGATAAGTGCTACTGAGGTCGTCCCATTCAAAGACGTCGTGCACCTGCCCCCACACTGCCGTCACATAACCACCTATCGTCATGCCCCACGGGAGTTGATAAGCAAGGTCTACCGACAAGTAAGTACCTCCGGAACGGTAATCATATAAAAGAAATCCGTCGTCACTCTCTCCCGCAGTTAGTACCGTTCCTCCGGCAATACTTGCAATCCACCTCTGGTTATACTGCTTGCGCACACGCAGCCCCAACAGGTCTGCACTCCTGGTGATACTTACCCCACTGGTTGAGGTAGAACGAAATTCTACGCCCAGGCCCAAACGCTCGGTAAACCGATAGCCTACCGCCGCCGAAAACTGAACGCTAAAAAATTCGAAGTGAGGCATGGCACCGAACCCAACATCGACAAAAATCGGGCTGGTCTCGTAAGGTGTGGTGGGTTCCGATTGAGCGGTCAACAATGAGTAAAGACAAAAAAGAGGAATCGCGAAAAAGTATTTCATCAAATAATGGTTTCAAGCAGTTCGTGTATTCTTAGATAAGATTAGCGGCCATAATATTACCGTCAGGTTTGGATTAGGCGAAAATTCAAGTTACTAACTATCATGCTTCAATCTCCCGTGATCATCAAGTCTTTTAGTCTGTTTGGCAGTCATGACCGTCTAACAGACGACATGACCAATCGACGAAATAAACCAGGCATCGCTACCAAACCTCGCGCCAATATTACCCCAACATTCACTATTCTAGCAAGGAAGGCAACAGGTCAGCCAGCTTACCCTGCTCGACAACAAATGTTTTCTTTCCAGGCTGCTGCGATGGGCCGCTGGCTTGCTGCTTGGCCAGGTAAAATTGCTCCGTCTGCCCGGGTGTCGGAACGAAGAGGCGATGCCCCTTTATTTGCAGAACCTCCATATCCATCAAGGTGCTATAGCCTGCCCGACAGATGACCCAGCGGGCAGCCCGCAGGTGCTGCGCCAAAAAGGTAGCGTTAGCATAGTCCTGCACCACAACGTTTCCCTGCTGCCGCACAGGTGTACTCGTCGGCACGCCCCGCACCAGGACATGCTGTCCAGGTAAGGTTGCCAGGATTGGGAGGAGCTCTTCCTCCAGTCGGGTTCGCATTGGCTCCGGGCCGCTCAGCAGCGCAAAACAATCGAAAGCGACAGCTTCTTCTTCGGGCACTTGTAACCGACTGAGCGGACCAACATATTCGACCCGATGATAGCCCGACGTATCCGAAAGCTTACCACTCATGCGTTGATCGGGGTCATCCGGCACCCAGTATTCAGAAAACCGTTGCAGCCATTTTCGGTACATCAGCGAAGCAAGCCGATTATTAGTGATCGGGTGCAATTGGTGCGTGAGCATTACTGAGGGAAGGTCTGGGTGGTAACAGCCAAAGCGGCTGTCCGAAATAATCCGGTCTACGTTCAGCTGTTGTACCAGGGCGGCGGTAGCCCGCCGCTCCCGCCAAATGGTCAGGGCCCATTTCGGCAGTTGCCAGGCAACGTTGACAACCATATTCCCCGAAGGATAGCGCACGTCGTAAGCGGGTAGCTCATGAATGGTCTCGCCGGGCAATGCCCGGCGCAACAAGGCCCTCGCCCGCCCCGATGACGCGAAGTGAACCCTTGCTCCTACCGCCCGCAGTTGATGCGCCAGGGCAAGACTACGCGTCGCGTGTCCCAAACCCCAGTCCAGTACACACAGCAGACAACACTGCCCCGACATATTCTCCAATACCTGCTTAGCCATTCCCTCCATGCGACGACAAAGTAGGGGTTTTAGGCACAAGCGTATTGCCCCGAAGGTCATCCATTCCAAGGCAATCGCAAAGTCTACGCTTTTTTCCAATGCTTCGAGTCGTCAAACGAGGTTTTTTCCGGCTACGCCAGGGCAAAACAACGCGTTGGACGACCTCCGCTCTTACTTTGCGATAGCCTTGTCATGCATTCAGGGTAATTTGGCATATCTTGTTGCTCACGCTCTGTTGCCTGGTCCAAAGTGATTTTGAAAACTACTTTGTTTCAGGCAGCGCAAATAAACCCTTCGACAGCAGGACCTACATGCGGGAAACCGAATTCATCGATAAAAACAAGGAAAAATGGACGCGCTATGAGCGCGCCCTGGATCGTAACAGTAAGGACCCTGAGCTGCTCAACGAGCTATATATCCATACTACCGACGATCTCTCCTACTCCCGTACTTTTTACCCCAACCGTAGTGTCAGGGTCTACCTGAACAGCCTGGCGCAAAAGACTTTCCTCCAGATTTACCGGGGAAGGCGGGGAGAGGCCGGACGATTTTTAACCTTCTGGACGGATGAGTTACCAAGGGTAGTTTACAACCAACGCGGGCCATTACTTTTCTCGCTTGGCATATTCGTACTGGCCATGTTGATCGGGATCGTCAGCTATCAGATTGACCCGGGTTTTGCGGAGGTGATCATGGGAGAGTACTACATGGACATGACCCGGGAAAACATAGCCAGTGGTGACCCGATGGCCGTGTACAAGCAGACGGCTCCCTTCGATATGTCTTTACGGATCACCTTCAACAATGTATTGGTGGCCTTGCTGACTTTCATCTCCGGTGTATTTTTCGCTGTAGGCTCGGTGGTCCAATTAATCCGCAACGGGGTCATGGTAGGCGTCTTTCAGTATTTCTTCTACGATCAGGGCTTACTGCAAGAGAGTTTTCTAACCATTTGGATTCACGGGGCGCTGGAAATCAGTAGCATTGTCATCGCAGGCGGAGCCGGCATCGCTGCTGGCCGCGGACTTTTGTTCCCCGGCACCCTTTCCCGCTTTGATGCGTTTAAGCGGTCTGCCCGAGACGGGCTAAAGATCATGCTCGGGGTAACCCCTCTGTTCGTGATCGCCGGATTCATTGAGGGATACGTGACCCGGCATACGGAATTACCAGATGCTATTCGGGCGGTGTTCATTGCTGCTTGCTTTGCTTTCATCATCTGGTACTACATTATCTATCCCTGGCGCGTCAGCCGCCAGCCAGCCTTGTCTCCTCCGGCAAGCATGCGGTCATCGTCTTTCACCGGCAAAGCCATCGAGCTGCAGGAAATCCGGTCGTCGGGCGAAAACCTTTCAGCGACCTTCAGTATCCTGCGGCAAAACATCGGACTATTGCTTGGCGGCGTAGCCGCCATTACTACAGTGTACGCCTTACTTTCCTTTTTCTTTTTCAACGGCGCTTCCAGTAACCGGTATTTTTTCAGCGGTGATTTTCTTGGCGACTTCGTAAATGTCCACGAGCTAACCACTAGTTTCTCCCGCAGTCGCGGTCTCTTTTTCCTGCTGCTTGTAGCAGGAGGCTTTTACGGCTTACTCCGCTTATCGTTCGAATTGTTTTGGCGAGCCACCAGCATTGAAATCCTACCCGCGAACTGGCGATCAGAGGTTTTTCTTTTTGTCATGGCTACCGCAATGGCCTTTGGTTTGGCCTGGAATGGGACTGTTGCCAGCTTATTCCTCGTGCTCGCATTTCCCGTACTGCTGACTTTTGCCTATGCGGGATACGCCGGCATCGCATCCCTGAAGGAAACCTTCAGCTATGTACTGGGGAACCTCGGTGTTACCTACAGCAACTTTTTGATCATCATCATCATGGCCTTCCTGTGCAGTCTCGTGCTGACCTCGGCCGTGGCAACGCTTGTTTTCTCCTTTCTCGACTGGGTAATCTACGCTGACCAGGCAGCCATTGACAACGCCAATGTGATCCTTCAGTGCATCACCTACTACTTCATTTTTGGTATCATTTTCTGCACCTGGTCCATTTCTTTTGCGCTTAACTTCTACCACCTGCGCGAGGTCGTGCATGCCGATGGCCTGCTGGAGCGCGTTGAAACCGTTGGCAATAAACGCCGAATCCGGGGAATGGAAACGGAATAAGTCCGATGACCAACACCCCCGTTAAACAGAACGGGTACGCTATCGTAAACCAGGCCAGCTTAAACCAAGGTCCACCCGACAAGCGTTATCTTAGCAGTTCCTAAAACAGATATTCCATGCAACCGATGCGTCTCGTATTTCTTTGCCTCTTGGTCCTTTCTCTTTGCACCGGCGTCCGCGCCCAGGGTATTGAATTTTTCCCGGGAACCTGGGAGGAAGCCCTTGCCAAAGCCAGTGCTGAAGACAAGCTCATTTTTGTAGACGCCTATGCCAGTTGGTGTGGCCCTTGTAAAGTCATGGCGCGTAACGTATTCCCCCAGGCTGAAGTCGGGGAGTTTTTCAATAGTAACTTCATCAACATGAAGTTCGACATGGAAAAAGCGGAATCTGCGGACTTCCGCAAGAAGCACCAGGTAAGTGCCTATCCCACGCTCTTTTTCATCAATGGGAAAAATGATGTGGTGCATAAATCTGTCGGAGGCAAAAAGGTAGCGACCCTCATTCAGGCTGGTAATGTTGCCATCAGTAAGATGGATGACATCGGTCTGCTCGCCGAACGTTGGGAGGACGGAGAACGCAACGAGACCCTTGCCTTTAAGTACATCCGGGCATTGGTGCGTCAGCAACAGCCCCACGCCAAGATCACCAACGACTACCTGCGCACGAAAAAAGACCTCAGCTCACCAGAGCACCTGCAGCTATTACTCGTAGCAGCTACAGATGCTGACAGCCGTATTTTCGACTTACTCGTAGCCAATAAAGAAGCAGCCATCGCGCTGGTGGGAAAGAAAGCTTTCGATGCCCAGATTACAAAAGCGGTGCAGTCGACCCTGGCAAAAGCCGTTGAGTTTAAAAGTGACAACCTGCTGAAAACAGCGACCGAAAAAATGACCTTGGCAGACCCAGCCGAGGGTAAAAAAGTGGCCCTGCAGGGCGCTTTCGAGATCGCCGCCAAGGGCACCGACCTCAAAGCCTTCCAGAAAGCAGCTAAGAAGTACCTCGACAAAGGCACTGAAGGGGACATCGTTCGTCTCGAGGGCCTTTACCAAACGGCCATTACCTCCAGATTCAAGACAGACCAAAAGGTGCTGGACATGGCTGTTCGCGCCGGCGCAGCCGCCGCCGCGGGAGACCCCGAAAACGGCTACCGACGCTACTACAAACTGGCGGACACCCTCCGTCAGCTGGGGAAGAAAGACCTCGCCCTCACCTACGCCAACCTTGCCCTGCAGGCATTGCCCGAAAAGCAGCCCAACTACGAGCGGGCGATCCAGGGCCTCATCGACCGGATTGAGCAAAGCTGATAGCTCCTGACTCCTAGCTCCTGACTTTTAGCTCCCAACTCCTTGCTCCTTCTATGTACCCTGACCTCTCCTACCTATTCCACGACCTTTTCGGCACGGCACAAGACAACTGGTTAAGCATTTTTAAAACCTTTGGTTTCTTCCTCCTGCTCGCCTTTCTGGTTGCCGCCCGGCTCTTGAAGTGGGAGTTGCAACGCAGGGAAAAAATCGGTCAGCTTCAGCCCGTTAAGTCAACCGTGGTCCCGGGAAAGACCGTGACGGTATACGACTACATCTTCAATGCCATTTTTGGCTTTCTGCTGGGATATAAAATACCATTTGCTATTGCTAACCTTGACCTATGGAAAGCAGATGCAGGGGCCGTTCTATTATCTACTGATGGCTGGTGGTGGGCTGGTTTACTGGGTGCTGCAGCCTTCTCCGGCTACTACTACTTCATTGGCCAGAAGCAGCAGGAAGCAGGACCTCAGGAAGTCGACATTTACCCTAGCGACCGGGTAGGACCAATTACCATGGCTGCCGCCGTTGGCGG
>CAZTTF010000386.1:0-3344 GCA_964616365.1 uncultured Lewinella sp.
AAGCCAGCCGGTACAAACAACCACCTGACCGTTAATCGCCTATCTCCACCTGAAACATGCGTACCCTGATTATTGACGATGAACCTCTCGCCGTAAACTTGCTTGCGGATTACGTAGAGCGTCACCCGAACCTTGAATTGATGGGCAGTTTCCTCAATCCGATCGATGCGCTCGAATTTTTGCGCACCGCAGAGGTTGACCTGGTTCTGCTTGATGTGCAGATGCCGGAGTTGAACGGATTGCACGTTGCTCGGTTGCTGCGGGACGAATGCGCCGTTATCCTTACGACAGCTTACGAAGAGCACGCCCTTGCTGGTTACGACTTAGATATCGTTGACTATTTGCTGAAGCCCATTTCTTTTGAACGATTTAGCCGGGGAGTTAGTAAAACGATCCGCAAAACCAAGGAGGACCAATCGGAAGCTACGGAGCCATCGAATATTGAGGTGCAACCATCGTCCGCTTATGCAGCAGGAGCCTCGGCTTCGCAGAAAAATGCGGGCGCATTCTTTGTCAAAACTGGCCACCGTACGGTACGGCTTGATCTTGAGAAATTACTGTACGCTTCCTCAGATGGCGATTACCTCACGCTCTATCTCGCGGGCGAAACGCGCATTCTAACCCTGGAGTCACTCACTGATTTTATTGCACGTTTGCCCGGTCAGCGTTTCTGTCGGATCCATCGCTCTCATCTGGTAGCTTTAAACAAGATCGATTTTATGGAGCGCCGCCGGGTCGTGATCGGTGATCACTGGTTGCCCGTTAGTGATAGCTACCGGGAGGCATTTGAACGCATGATTAACGGGTAACTTCAGCACCAGCTCAACTCCATTAAAACAGTATCAATGCGCTGGCCATTGATCCAGCCGATCCCCCTTTGTTCTCCTACTAAACGGAAGCCGAAATTGGCGTGTAACCTGATGCTGGCGGTATTATTGGCCCATATTTTCGCCGTCAAATGCCGGTAGCCGAGGGTGCTGGAAGCAGGGATTACCTTTTCGTACAGCTTTTTGCCCCAGCCATATCCGGTAGCCTGGGGGGCAATGAAAACGGATACCTCACCAGCAAGACGGTACCCTCCCCGGTCACTGTAAGGCTTTACCCCAGCAAAACCAACCACCACTCCATCCTGCGTAGCTACGTATATCCTGGCACACTCGCTGTTCAAAAGTGGAAGGTAATGAGCCGCATTTCGTGGGCGGATCACCATCGTTGCTGTAGCGAGGTAATGGTTGAAAATATCAGCAATGTTGGCGGCATCGGCCGGGGTCGCTGGCCGGATCATGCGTTTGGGCGGTGTTCCACGGTCCGTCCGTACCCACTGTACCATTCTGCCGTAAAGCCGGGGATGATTTGCCGGAGGTGGTGGACGAGATGATAGAGGTAGTCTTCGATCAAAAAGCCAAGGCTGCTGGGTGTCCCTGCAGCTACCTTGCGCATGGCCATGCGGTGGAAGTCATGCTCACTTGTCTGGCGGTTAAGCCGGTCCTCAGGTAGGGTCGCAATCACTGCTGCCAGGTGATGCTGTACGGTAAAGAAGGTAGCGACAACCTCCTCTGCCGGCCGTTGCTGATAAGCATTGCGCCTCACCCATTCATTTTGGTCATAGCCCACAAAGCGCAAATGTTCCTGGGTGGCACCCCGCAAAAACCGCTGATGGTTGTTGTAAGCGGAGTCAATGAGGTGGCCCAATACTTCTTTACCGGACCAGCGGTCCGGTCCAGGGCGTTCGCTAAGTGTTTCGGCGGGGATTTGGGCAAGTCCCTCGGCGGCAGCACGAAGGATCGCTTCGAAGTTTTGTAAAAGCATAGGCGAGCTTAACTATTCAAACGTGAAACTGTAGGTCAGGCTGAAGATAGGGGCTCCGAAAATGGTCAGCTTGTAACTAGCCAATGGGCTGGAGCCAAAGATTTGTGCGTTGGCACCTCCTTCCCGGGGCTGATAGTAGATGTTGTAGGCATTGTCGCGGCCATAGAGATTGTAGACGGTAACCGTCCAGTCACCAACCCACCGCTTCTTGATCATGCGTGGGTTATGGATCGTCCAGCTAAAGTCCAGACGATGGTACACCGGCATGCGGTCGTTATTGCGCTCAAGGAAGATGGGAATGGGCTGGTTCTCGATTGTGACAAAGCTGTTGGGTACCGTGTAGGGGCGATTACTCTGGAGGACAAAATTTAGGCTGATCCGATTGGTCTTGCCGTCATCCAGGGTCAGGTTGGTATTCAGGGTGTGAGGCTGGTCAAAATAGCCATTATACCACTCTCCCCGGTTGATGCTGGTCAGGAAATCGCTGCCCTGTACCCGGTTCTCACTGCGGGCATAAGCGTAGTTGACCTCTCCCGTCAGTTTGCCCTGGCGTTTCTTTACGCCCAGCTCAATCCCGTAAGCACGCCCTTCGCCCTGCAAGATGTCTTGCTCAACCGTAGGGTTGAGGAAAAAGTCAGCACCCGGTTTGTATTCCAGAAGGTTGTCAATAGACCGATAATATCCTTCAAGGCTGTATTCGAATTTGCCGTCACCCGGTAAGAGATAGAACCCCGCGCTCAGGAGCTGAGCACTCTGCGGAACGATATTGTTGTCCGAAACCTTCCAACGGCTGCTGGGAACCGGGGTGGTGGCGTTGTAGATGTTCTGCAGGTACTGCCGGTTGAGGGCGTACGCCGCCTTAAAGCTCGCTTTGGGGGAGAACTGGTAGCTAAGTCCCAGGCGCGGCTCAAAACCATTATACGTTTGCATGGTCTCTCCACTACCGAAAGTGGTTGTCTCGGCAAGCGTACTCCTATCTAGGAAGGAGGAGTTGTAGGTACGTTGGTCTCCGGCTCCTAGTTGTGCGAACTGAACGAAGCGGAGCCCGGCGGAGAGCTTTAGCCGGTCACTTACGGTCCATTCTTCTTCGACGAAGATTGCCGCTTCGATGGCCTGCTCGTTTTCCAACTCAACAGCAGCTACGCCCTCAACGCCACCATTGTCCAGTTGCCCCGGGCTCAGGTCATACCGAATAGCCTGTACCCCTCCTGAGAGGTGATGCCCCGAGCCACCCTGATAATCCAGGGTGCTTTGCACACTCTGGTATCTGATCTGAGAGCGGTAGGTTACCGTATTGTCGCTGTCGCGCTGTGGGAAGAGGATATTGGGGACGTGGTTGGAACTCACCACTCTGGTCAGTAAGCTGGTTTTGTCGTTGAAGATCTTTAGCCAGTCTCCCGTACCGTTGAGCGTGAAATAATCATTTTGATTCTGGTCCGCCACGATGTTTCCGAAGCGGTTGAGCAGGTCGATTTGGTAGAAGTCCTGGCTGTAGAATCCTGAAAAGGTGAAGATGTTTTTGTCGTTGGCCAGGT
>CAZTTF010000387.1:0-12047 GCA_964616365.1 uncultured Lewinella sp.
ATCTTTTCCCTCTTCGGAGATGATCGGCGCCTGAAATTCAAGCGCCTGCAACCCGGCAACGATAACATCATTGCCGGCCTTGTCGGCGCGTGTCAGGGGGCTATCATCGGCTTTCATCTCCACGCCGAAGTCTTCCGTTTCATAAATAGCCATGATGGCTGCGCCGGCACTCCGGGTGATTGCGCCAACTTGGGTAGCAAGGTCTAGATAATCGATCATGTGGTAAAGGTAGTTCGGGGTGATGGGAGTCTATTCTATTTTCCTGGAAAAAGACTACGTTATTCCAGCATCATCCCCAATACAGCCTGTGCCGCCCAGGTGCGGTTATTGGCTTGCTCCAGCACCAGCGAACGATCGCTGTCAAGTACCCCATCGGAGACAACAACATTACGGCGTACGGGCAGGCAATGCATAAAGTAGGCATTGTTGGTCAGGGCCATTTTCTCCTCATCAATGATCCAGTCGGGGAGGTCAGCAGTCGCCCCGTAATCAGCGTAAGCTGACCAGTTTTTAGCGTAAATGAAATCTGCCCCAGCAAATGCTTCGCGCTGGTTATGGGTAACCAGGTGAGGGGGCGCGAACGCCGGTGCCAGGTCAAAACCCTCCGGATTAGCAATGGTGAGATCAACCTCTCCCCAGGCCAGCATCCATTCCGCAAAGCTATTTGCTACACACTGCGGTAATTTCCGGGGGTGAGGCGCCCAGGTAAGTACCACCTTTGGCCGGGCTGTTGTTCTGTGCTCCGCAATGGTCAGACAATCGGTCAGGCTCTGAAGCGGATGCCGGGTGGCAGACTCCATACTAACAACCGGTACGGAAGCATAGGCTACGAATGCCTTCATCACCTTGTCCGCATAATCCGCTTCCTTATCCGTCAGCGTCGGAAACGAGCGCACGCACAACACATCACAGTATTGGCTCAAGACGCCAGCCGCTTCCCGAACGTGCTCCGCCGTGTTACCGTTCATGACTGATCCATCTTCAAACTCAATGCCCCACCCTCCTGAAGCATCGTAGGTAATCACGTCGGCTCCCAGCTGGCGGGCCGCTTTTTCGGTGCTCATCCGTGTGCGCAAGCTGGAGTTAAAAAACAGATTAATCACCATTTTTCGCCGGCCAAGATGCTCACTCCCAAAGGGAGCAGTTTTATGTGCTTGTGCGCGGGCAATCAGGTCGTTAATGTCAGGTACGTCGGAGACGGAGAGGAAGGATAGCATGGTTGGCGGTTGTGGGTTGGCGGTTGGCAGTTTACGGTTGGCGGGCGAGGGGCTCCGGCCCGAGTTTTCAGTTGGCGGTTGGCAGTTGACGGTTGTCAGTTGTCAGTTAGCAGTTGCGGGTTTCTGGGCGAGGGGCTCCGGCCCAAGATCAAAATATTCCACCTCCGGAAAAACCTCATAGAACGGATGCAGTAATCGGGACCATTCCTGGTACGCAGCACTTTTCCGGAAGCCTTCAGTATGATCAGCCTGGCGCTCCCACTCAATCAGGAGCAGGAATACTCCCGGCGCGTCAACCTGCGGCAGCAAGTGACAAGCATGGCAGCCTGGCTGACGCAGCACCAGCGGCCGCGCCTGCTCAAATGCGACCAGATATGCAGCTGAACGCTCGGGATTAATCGAAATCAGCACGTGCTCCAGGGTCATAGTAATGCGCGTTTAAATGCTGCAATCAAGTCATCACACTGCTCCCGGGTCACGTTAAGCGGCGGCAGCAATCTGATGGTATTAGGGTCTTTACTGGAACCGGTGAAAACCCCTTGTTCGAATAGTAACTGTTTGCGTAGTGGCGCAATCGGCTCGGTCATTTGCAGGCCAATCATCAGCCCGTAGCCCCGGACTTCCGTAAAAAGCCCCGTTTGTTCCAGTTGCTCCATGAGGTAGGCTCCCTGCTCGGTCGCGTTAGCCAGGAGGTCTTCCTCCTGAATCACATCCAGAACGGCAATTCCCGCGGCACAAGCCAGATGATTCCCCCCGAAGGTGGTGCCCAGCATGCCGGATTTTCCTTCAAATTTGGGGTGTATCAACACCCCGCCAATCGGGAATCCGTTGCCCATCCCTTTCGCCATCGCGATGATGTCTGGCTGCACCTGCGAGTGCTGAAACGCAAAGAACTTACCCGTACGCCCGTAGCCTGATTGCACCTCGTCTAAAATCAGCAGGGCACCATGTTGGTGGCATAAGGCTGGCAACGCTTCGAGGAAACCGGGCTCCGGCACGTAAATACCGTGCACCCCCTGTACGCCCTCAATGATCAGGGCGGCTACATCGCCTTTGGCCAGCTCCCGCTCCACTGCCTCTAAATCGTTCAGCGGTAGAAAAGTAACGGGAAAATTGCGGTTGATCGGCGCTTTGATTTTTTCGTTGTCAGTCACATTGACGGCGGCCGAAGTCCGCCCGTGAAAGGCTCCGTCAAAAGCCAGAATCCGGTTGCGGTCAGTGTGAAAACTCGCCAATTTCAGGGCATTTTCCGTAGCCTCTGCCCCGCTGGATACCAAAAACAACTGATAGTCATCTAAACCTGACAGCTGACCCAACTTGGTCGCCAACTCCTGCTGCAAAGGGTTTTTCACACTGTTGCTGTAAAAACCCAAACTGGCCACTTGCTCCTGCACCCTGGCCACGTAGTGTGGATGGGCATGACCGATAGACATCACCGCGTGCCCGCCGTAAAAGTCAAGGATCTGCCTGCCGTTGGCATCGTAAACGTAAGCACCTTCACCGCGGACGGGTTCGATATCGTAGAGGGAGTAGACGTTGAAAAGATTCATAGTAGATTAGTCGTGTAGTGGGTAGTCAAATAGTGGGTAGTAGGTAGTCAAATAGTCAAATAGTGGGTAGTCGAGTCATACTATTTGACTACTTGACTATTTGACTACTTGACTATGCGACTAAAACACGCCCGCCTTCAGCCGCAAGCCCATTTCCTCCGGCAAACCAAGGGCCAGATTCATGTTCTGGACGGCCTGACCTGAAGCGCCTTTGAGCAGGTTATCAATGAGGGAAATGACGAGGGCTTTATCCTCGTGTTTTTCGACGTAGACCAACCCTTTATTTGTGTTGACCACTTGTTTGAGGTTGGGGTTTTGCTCGGTAAAGTGAGTAAAGGCAGCTCCGGCATAGAACTCCTGAAAGAGGGTCTTTAGCTCTTTGGCGGAAGCATCAGTCTGGACATAGGTGGTCACGAAGATGCCGCGGGCAAACGGCCCGCGTAGCGGCAGGAAGTTCAGTCCTTGGGCATCAGGTCGGCCGAGGGTGGTTACCATGCGTCCGATCTCGTTGAGGTGTTGGTGGCTGAAGGCTTTGTAGACCGACACGTTGGCGTTACGCCAACTGAAGTGGGTCGTAGGGAGTGGCTGCTGCCCCGCCCCGGTAGAACCGGTCATACCATTGATGTGGACCTCCCCGTTAGCCAATCCAGCCTTTACCAGCGGTAACAAGCCCAGCTGGATCGCGGTGGCGAAACAACCGGGGTTCGCAATGCGGGTAGCCCCACGAGTTGCCGCACGGTTTACTTCTGGCAGGCCATATACCCAGTTATCATCCAGGCGGTAGTCGGTGCTCAGGTCCACGATCACGGTCGTGGGCGGGAGCGGATTAGCTTCTACCCAGCCGCGGGAGCGGCCGTGGCCCATACAGAGAAACACGGCATCCAGGCCTTGCACGGCACCTGCGTCCGCGCCCGAAAAAAGGGCATCTGTCTCCCCCACCAAATCGGTGTGCACCGCATCAATGCGCTTTCCCGCCTGACTGTCACTCTGAACGTAGGCGATCTCCACCTCAGGGTGATTGACCAGCAAACGCAGGAGTTCTCCGGCCGTGTAGCCACCACCACCAATAATGCCAATTTTGTGTTTCATAAGCAGGTCTTGAATTGAGATTAACCGGGGCAAGTGACGAGACGATTGCCCCTGATTCTTAAAAGGAGTTGTTTGGGGTAAACAGGAAGGCGCACGCTGAAGCGTGCCGAGGGGAAAGCCTTAGTCTTTGTTAACGGCGTTACGGATTCTGCCCGGCACGCTCAGGATCTTGGTGAAGCCCTTCACGTCTTCGCCCGACCATCCTTTGTTCATCTCGCCGTAGGCACCAAAGCCAGCGCCCAGGAGATCGTTGGGAGAAGTGATGCCATTGAGGACATAGCGGTGCGGGTGCAGCGTCAGGTGTACGGTGCCGTTGACCGTGGTCTGACCACTTTCCAAAAAGGCCTCCACATCCCGCATCACGGGATCCAGGAACTGTCCTTCGTGCAGCATCATGCCGTACCAGTTGCTGAGTTGTTCTTTCCAGAAAAGCTGCCATTTCCCCAGCGTATGCTTTTCCAGCAGGTGGTGCCCTTTGATGATCAACACCGCTGCAGCGGCCGCAAAGCCCACCCTGCCTTTGATCCCGATAATGGTGTCTCCGACGTGGATATCCCGCCCAACGCCATAGGGAGCCGCCAGCGCTTCCAGCGCCTTGATGGCTTCGACTTTCGAGGCAAATTCTTTTCCGTCAAAACCGACAAACTCGCCCTGCGAAAAATTGAGGTCAACATCAAGACTATCAGTGGCCGTCACGGGCACTGGCCAAGCGTCATCAGGCAGCCCCTGGTGACTGGTCAGGGTTTCTGCGCCGCCCACGGATGTCCCCCACAGGCCGGCATTAATGCTGTAGGTTCCTTTTTTCTCCGGCCATACCAGGCCGTGTTTCGCCAGATAATCGACCTCTTCCTGCCGGCTTAGCTGAAGATCCCGGATGGGCGTAATGATCTCTAACTCCTTTCCGCTAAGCTCGAAGGCCAGGTCAAAGCGCACCTGGTCGTTGCCTGCGCCGGTGGAGCCGTGGGCGACACCGTCAGCATCGATCTCGACGGCATAGCGTGCTACGCTCATGGCCTGGAACATCCGCTCTGCAGATACACTCATGGGGTAGGTCTGGTAGCGAAGGCAATTACCATAAACAAGGTAACGGAGACATTCCTGGTAGTAGTCCTCGGTAACATCCACCCGCTTGTAGCTGGTAGCTCCCAGGCTAAAAGCCCGGGCTTCCATTTCCTGAATTTCGTCGTCGGAGAACCCTCCGGTATCTACCGAGAGGGCATGGATTTCGTAGCCCTTCTCTTCGGTAAGGTACTTGATGCAGAAGCTGGTATCGAGGCCGCCTGAATAGGCGAGAACAATTTTTTTCATAGTTGTTGGGTTGCCCCGGATTCCAGAAATCGCTGTGCGATATTCTTACATCCGGGGATAAAAGAAGTTCGACCCTTTCGGGGTCATTTCTGGATGATCTGATCACTCAGATCCACCGCCATTTTTTTCATTTCGTTGGCGCTTGGTGCCAACATCGCAGTACACAGGCACATGATGCGATCGTTGCGCAGCAGAATATCGTAGTTGGGGCAGGATTGGCAGCCCGCCCAGAAGGCATCGTCCTGGGTAAGCTCGGAGAAAGTTACCGGCTTGTAGCCCAGGTCGCTATTGATTTTCATGACCGGCAGGCTGGTGGTGATACCGAAGATTTTAGCATCGGGGTATTTCTCCCGAGAGAGGCTAAATATGGCGGCTTTGATCTTACGGGCGAGGCCAAGTCGTCGGAACTTTGGGTTGACGATCAGTCCGGAGTTGGCCACGTAGCGGCCGTGGCTCCAGGTTTCGATGTAACTAAAGCCGGCGAGTTCGCCCGCCACGAGGGCAATGATGGCTTTGCCGGATCCGAGTTTTTCGGCGACGTATTCCGGGGTCCGGGTAGCAATACCGGTACCGCGTGCTTTGGCGGATTCCGCCATCAGGTCACAAATGGCCTGGGCAAAGACGGCGTGCTCTGGCTGAGCCGTCAGGATATCAATCTGCATGGTAAAATGGGAAGGTGGTCAGCGATGACCGGGGAGGTGGTAGAAGATGGTATCGTCACTGTCCGGTTCCCGCAGCATTGCGGAACGGACGCTTCCGGGCCATTGGCGGGAAGCTTACTTGATCCTGACTCGGACCTGTCGTCGGAGTCGACGGTTGGTGGACGCTACTTTCGTAATCATATTGCAAAGGTAGGGACAAACAATTGGCTCATGCAAGCATCTACTCATTTTTCGGGCGCGGGCGCAGGTGCCAGGGGAAGGACTTAGGCATTGTAAAAAAACGCCGCCCCTTTCCCGGGGCGGGAGAGGGGCGGCGAATAACCACCGAAGGCAAAGCCTTCGGTAAAGCGGTAATAAATTACTGCTTTACAATCTGCTTGCTGTAAACGTTTCCGTTTACTTCCAGCTGCAGGGTGTATACACCGGTAGGCAGCGTCGTGAAGTCGATCTGGTTAACCGTACCGTTGAAGCGGTTGTTGCGCAGCAGACGACCGTTGGCATCCGTAAGGATAACACGGTAGCTCTGGATGGTTGCGTCACGGCTTTCGATGTTAAGTACATCGGCGGTAGGGTTAGGGAAGAAGCTCATGTCAAGGCCGCTCTGGTCAAAGTCCTGAACGTCAGTAAGGCTCCACTCGAGCTCAACAGCACCGATGTCAGGGAAGTCACCACGTGGGTTACCGTAGATACCGCGAACAGCTACCAGATCACCAGTAGTACCTGCGTCGATCAGTGGATTGTCAGACTCTGGGTCGGTGAGGATTGGCGTCATGTAGGTTGGAGACTCCTCGTCGTCTACGTCAAGAATAGCTTCTACGTCGTCGAGTTCAGTGTCAACAATATCCATCATTGGATCAGCAGCATCTACCATATCACCGTTCAGGTTGTTGTAGAAGTTACCTCCCAGGGAAACGAAACGGATGTCTCCGAAGTCACCTCCGCCGTTAATATCAGCATCTTCAAGTTCGATTGGCGTCTCGTCATCTTCCAGTACCAGGAAGGCATTGTTCTGCAGGGTTACCGTCATGGACATTTCAGTCTCGTTAAAGGTATTCTCTGCCTGGTTGAGGGCAATGATATCACCAACTGTTCCTGCAGCATTACCGTAGAAAGTATTGTTGATCAGGTTAGTGGTGAGGATGCTTTCGGCCGCATTCTGGAATTCTCCGTTCTCAACAATTGGTGCAGGACCGTTGAAGATGATTGCTCCACCACCATTCGCTACGGCAGCATTGATACCGAAGAGCGAGTTAGAGAAGCTCATGACTGAACGCTGAGTTACCACAGCACCACCTTGTTCGCCAGCCAGGTTATTCAGAATACGTGCATTATTGACTTGTGTATTGAACTCAGGTAGGAAAACCAGTGGAATGTTATCTACGGTATCATTAACAAAGAACAGCAGCGAAGCCAGTGCTCCACCATCGTTAGCAGAGTTGGCAATGAAATCAACATTGTCAATGGTTGCATCTACAGCATCTACAAAGTAGACACCGCCACCATTGGCAGTACCGCTAAGTACGTTGGCTTCTACCCGAGAGTTGGTAAAGGTAAAGTCACCAGCCTCATTAGTGATGTTGTTGATGTAAACAGCGCCACCGCCAGAAACGAATTCGTCAGCAATCAGGGCATTGTTAAGGATGGTACAGCTGTCGATAGAAACGCTGGAACCTCCGCCGTGCAGGAAGTACATCGCACCACCTCGGTGAGCACCGGCTGCAGAAGAACCGTTACTGTCAAAAGTAGAGTTAGTAACAATAGTGTTCATGTCAGCACCAGTACTTCTGACTGCCAAGCCAGAACCGCCAAGACCGCGGTTATTCGTGAAAGTAGAGTTCTCTACTGTCGTGGAAAGATCAGCACCTTCTACGTAGATCCCACCACCGTTACCAGCACCTTCTCCAGTAGAACAATTATTAAAAGAACTGTTAGTGATTCGCGTATCTACGTTAATGAGTAGCATACCTCCACCAAAGCTCTCTCCAGAAACAGCATCCAAGATGATGTTATCAAACGTAGCTACGTTCTCAGCAGCAGTTGCAGGGCCAGATCCGAAGATACCAAAACCTCCAGCAAAGCTTCCGGAACTCACGTTGGTCATAGTAACGTTAGTTGCGCTGTATTGGTCTAAAGGCTCCACATTAACGTTAATACCTCCAGTTACGCCGCCTGCAGTTACATCGTTGATGTTAACGTTATTGAAGGACATAATCTGCTGCAGCAATCCGTCTGGGTCTCCAAAACGCTGTGCGTGCATGATACCACCACGACCGGCTCCGGACTGAAGGGTGTTGATGTCGTCAAAGGTTACGTCCTTCATCGTGATGCTGGAAAGTGCGGAGAAAATAACGCCACCCCACTGTACGCTTCCGATGTCGGTAAACGTACATCCTTCAATTAAAGCTTCAGGAACGGTAATGTTACCGTCAGCATCAGCAGTACCATCAGGGTCGATGATGTAAAGTGCACCACCAATGTCTGCGAAGGTGTTGTTGAAGGTAGTGTTACGGATTACAAGGTCAAAACAAGCGTTAGCCCGGATAGCGCCACCCCGTCCTTCGGAAGCGATGCCGTCAAAAGAACAATCGGCAATAGTTGTCCCGGTAGAAAACGCGTCATCAAGCATGCCCGTAGTCAGGACATCATCTGATCCAGATGAGAAGCTTGAATTCTGGAAAGTCAGGTTGCTGTTGGCCTGGCCCCAAACAACGGATCCCTGTCCGGGGAAGTTACCGTCAACCGTAATGTTGTCGTATACTGATCCGTCGGTACCAAAGTTTACGATGGCAGAACCGAAATCAGCGAAGTTGTCGCGGAAGGTAACGTTGCTAACGTTACAGTTAGCAAAGCTCAGCAGACCACCGCCCGCAAAGTTGAGCAGGTTGTCACCGTCCATGAAGCCACCGAGGTTACCATTCTGGATGGTTACACCGTCGAGGCTAATGGTGAAGGCGTTTACTGCGTTAGTATCCTGGAAGAAAAGTACCGGCTGGTTGTCCATACGGGTAGCAGCGTCGAAAGTACCGCTTACGTCATCACCGTTTACGTCTCCGGAAAGGATAACAACGTTAACAGCAGCGTCAGCGTCAGCAGCATCAGCTTCTGTTCCGTTGAAGCCACCGATGATGGTCAGCTCTTTATCAACGAAGAAAGAAGTGCTGTCAGGCGTAACGTAGGTTCCTTCTGCAATCCAGACGGAAGATCCGGCAGGTGCAGCAAGTAGTGCGTCGTTAAGGTTGGTGTAGGCATCTGCCCAGGTAGTACCGTCTCCGGCTCCTGCGGCATCAATGTCAACGAAAACCGTCTGTGCGCTAAGGCCGAGGGTAAACAGTGACAAACAAGCAAAGAGTATTAGTTGCTTCATGTAATGATTGGTTTATACAAAGTTGATGTAGGCGAAATAATAACTACCCAAACTAATGGGTAGTGGTAATATCATAGAGTTGATATGTCTCAAGCAAGGCAGATGTTCGCTGTAGAGGCCCAAAAGTGGCGACCAAACAAAAAACACCTTCCGGTAGCTTGATCAATAGTTCTTTTTGGGTTTTAGGGAGACCAAAGATAGGAAATTAGTTATGAGCTAGTGGTTATACATGTAAAACGAAAAGTGTCCGCCACGGGACGCAGCGAAGTTAAAGGCAAGAGAAACCGAAGCAAAAACGCCTCCACTAAACAAGCCTGTATGATGTATGGATGCGCGTAAGCGTGACGCAGGAACGGCATTTGCTATTCTTTGCCCCCCCCCCAATGCCCCCCAAAGGAGTTCGGGCTCGCAACCTGCGGCCGCGCCCAAAAGTTACGCTCAAGCAGAGGAGGAAGCCTCCAGGTTAAATCATTCGAGGCGTTCGGCCTGCTGGTTGCCAAACTTAACGCCCGTTACCAGGTCGTCCTGCCAGAGAAACTCATAGTAGGTCCCCGTTTCCCTATTGAAGAAGACGCTATCTGTTTTCGGTAAAAGGTAGACGGCGCCGCTGGAAAACAGGTCGGAAGAAAAAGTCAGTCCCTCCGCCTTAACCTCAATGCGTCCCTCGCCGCCGTTCGGGAAACGAAATTTGCCCGTGTAGCGGGTGAGCGCTTCTGGTGTTTGGGCCGAATATGTTCTTGTTCTGGGGTAGATACCAGGCAAGTCATATTCCGCGGCAATACTCAGCAGCAGCTCCCAAATAATCGTGCTCCCTTTGTCTGAATTGGACATGACGGCGACAACAACAGGCGACTCGTTCCACACCATGAGTTCCGCCCGAAATCCTTCATCGGCACCACCGTGCCCGAAATACTCTTTAATGACATATGGTCCCAACCCCATGTCATCATCATTGGGCGTAAGCATCTCGTTCACCGTCGCTGTACGCAAAAGACCGTCTTGCTGGCGTTGTTTCACTGCTTGCATGTCTTTGCCCCACAGGACCAGCTCTGAAGGCGTTGTCCATAGTCCGGCAGCTGCCATCTCTGGGTAAACGTGCCAGTTTCCGGGCACTTCTTTTCCATCGGCATTGTATCCGGCTGCGGCTCGTGCATGGAGTGGCTGGGGCAAGGGGTTTGCAAAAGTGCTGGAGGTCATGCCCAGTGGCGCCAGCACCTCTTCCTCCATAATGCTGGCAAATGGTGCCTTATCCAGGTCGGAGATCATCAGCTGCATAATGGTATAGCCCCCTCCGCTGTAGCGATACCCCTGACCGGGCGCTTGATCCACCCTAACGGGTTCAGTATTCCCTTTACCGTCCAGAATAGCGGGAACATCAGGAATGGGCTCTCCTTTGGCATAGCCGGGAAAACCGTGAACTGTCAGTCCGGCAGTGTGGGTGAGGATCCTGCGCGTTGTCACTTTTTCGCTGGTCGTGAATTCATTCTCTGGCACCTGCCAACTCGTTAGGTAGTTGTTAACATTGGCGTCCAGATCAAGCTTCCCCTGCTCCACTAACTGGAGGGCGCGGGTGGCTGCGACGGGTTTGCTGATTGAGCCGGCCTGGAAAAGGGTTTGCGCGTCAACCGGGCGCTGTTCGGTGCTGTCCGCCATACCATAACCCTTTGCCCATTCAATTTCGCCGTCTTTAAAGACGGCAACGCTCACCCCCGGAATACCCAGTTCCCTGAGTCGATCTTAACTGTTGTATTTCGGGACATCAAACCCTTTTATTTGGAGTCGGGGTTGTAGTCCATTTTCAATCCTGGCAATGCTTTCCTCTAAGGCACGATTGGTACTACTTCCTTCATCAAAAGCAGCGGTACAGCCAGTGAGGCTTAGGGTAAATAGTAGTAAAACTAAAATGCGCATGAGGTTCCGTTTAGTGGTCATCACTGAAATCATCAGAAGAGAGCAGTTGCTGCTCTTTGCTGATTACCGCCGTTTTTAGTTTTGGTTACAACTGAGGGCAGGGATTTGGCCTGAAGCTAACTTTCCGCTCGGGCATGAAACTTTCCCACCCCCAAACAAAAAAGCCCCAACACCGAAGTGGCGGCGCTTTTTCAGTAAACCCACAAGTCAGACCCCGGCTCTTTGATTGTCAAGGGATTAAGGTAGCAGGAAGGAATGAAACGGAGTGTTGGTACATTTTTGGCGTTGCTACAGAAGGCAGATTTCACTCAGCATTAACCGCTACGGGAAAGTGAGAGATGAGCAACTCTAATTTTTGACCTCTTCCCTAAAGTCCGCTGCCAGTTGAACTACAATATTTCATCCCCAAGAAACCTGGCAACCTCTTGGATGTCTATTTTCTTATAAAATTTTATTGCAAAGACTCCTACGCCGCTAACCCATATTTTGAAGTCTGAATCACTATCGATAAACCCAGCTGTTTCAATCGAAAAAGAAGTTATTTTACTGTAAGGAAAGCTTCTGAATTCTTTCTTGGTCCCGGTTAAACCTTGGACATCCATTGCTATAATTCTCTTATCGGTAAACCACACTTTATCTCTTGTGTGCTTATACGCCAAAACTACGTACTCATCAGGCACTAAAATTGGCCTAATTAAGTCTATCGCTTCTTCTGAACCTGTTTTTGAAGTGACACTAAAGGAAACGAGAAGATCAATTTTCATATTGGAGAGTTAGGTTTATTAAAATAGGAATAGCTTCGTTAAAGACTCACGCAATAAATATCTCACCAATCTACATAGTCTCCATTATTATCAATCCTCATAAGCATAGCATCACTTCCTTTATGTTGAATAATATAACCGAAGGCTCCCTTTTTAGCGAACTCTATAACACCTATTCTATC
>CAZTTF010000388.1:0-6234 GCA_964616365.1 uncultured Lewinella sp.
GTAAAGCTGGTGGTTTGGTACAGCGGCAGGGCGCGGCTACGGGTGGTTTCGTCGACTTCCTGGCCGGCGTGGAGTTGAAGGGTTTCGAATCGCATGGTAAATTAATTGTGGGGTTATTGAGAAGTACTAAATTGGGGGGCAACGCTTTTCAGGGCGCGGCCGCGGGTGCAGTGGTAATGGTTTTGAGGGCCGCGTGTAAAGCGGCCATGATGGTGGGAACCTGGTGCGGGTCGTGTTGCCAGTTTACAAAGGCGGCCCGGAGTCCCCGCCGCCCAAAAAGGGTAGTGGGGGAGAGGAAATACCTCCCCTGATCGTTGAGGGTTTGGACAAACTGATCGATTTGATCATCCGTCTTATCGTTGAGGGCGAAAGCCACAACGTTGAGTTTTACTGGTGCCAGCAAGGAGAATTCCGCACTTTGATCGAGTGCCTCCCCCAGCGCCTTGGCGGTAGTGATGCAGCGGATGACGATGTCCTCATACCCGCCTCGTCCGTAAGCCCAGAGACTGAACCATGCGGGCAAGGCCCGCAGCCGGCGGCTGTTTTCGGGGCCCTGGTTAAGGTAGTTGAAGTCTGCTGCGGGGTCACCGAGGTAAGGGGCAGCACTGTTTTGAAAAGTAGCTACCTGCAAAGCGGCGTGCTGCTGGTGGATGAACCAACAGGCGGAGTCGTAAGGGACGTTTAGCCACTTATGATTGTCGATGGTGATACTGTCAGCCATTTCCCAGCCAGCCAGCAGGTAGGCATGGTCGGGGCTCACGGCGGCAAAGCCGCCGAAGGCCGCATCGACGTGCAGCCAGAAAGCATGTTTTTCCCGTAGCCGGCCAATGGCCAGGAGGTCATCAAAGTCGACCGTATTGACGGTTCCTCCGCTGGCAATGACGATGCAAGGCTGCCCCTGCAAGCTTTCGATTTTAGCTTCGAGATCGACGATGTCCATGGCTTCCCTGCCGGGGAGGGTGCCTACTTTGGTGATGTTCCTACTGCCGAAGCCGAGCATCGCGAGGCATTTGACGGCGGAGCTGTGTGGGGTGGCCGTCAGGACAGCGATAGGCTGCCGCAAGCCGTCTTTGGCAATGTCCTGCCCCAGCTGGTGACCGACCCACTGCCGGGCTACGCCCAGGCAAGTGAAAGAAGACATCGTTGCACCGGTAACAAAACCGCCATTGTAAATAGGGGGTAGGTTGAACAACTCCCGCAGCATCCCGATGGTGGCTACTTCGATGGCCGCAGACACATCGCCGAAGCCTTTGGTGGCCTGTGGGTTTTGGTCGACGGCTGTCGTGAGCCAGTCGCCAAGCAAGGCAGCCGGAGTGGTGCCACCGGTAACGTAGCCGAGGTACCGCGCCGAGGGCGCGGCGACCAGGTAGGGAGTCCACTGCTCTTTAAACCGCTGCATAGCATCCTGCGCGCCGCCGCCCACTTGCGGGAGTGCCTCCGAAGGGGTGGCCCGCAGGGAGCTCCCCGCAGGCAAACTATCGTCTGCGCGGAAGCTAGTAGCAAAGTCACGCACCTGGGTCAGGAGCTGGCTTAGCTGCTTTTCGTCGTGAAGCAACTGCTTATCCATGGTCCGTGCCGGTTGCGGGCAGGGAAAGGAAGAGACGGGAAGTTTGGGACATTGGCTCGTAATTTTATAGTTCCGCAATATCGCGGCAGGAATTGGCACCTTTTTCACCGGCCAGGTGAAGTGGTTGCCAGCGTTTCACAGAGCCTGTGCTCTCCACGCTTCTTTATAAAAATGGCAAAGGGCTTTGCCCGATTGCGGAGGCAAATGTAGGGGAGGTTTTTTTACGAGACAAATGATGGAAACGTCATGTTTTTCCGTGATTCACTCGTTAGGAGGTAGGTTGAAGTAGAAACAATTAGCTGATAATGAGCGTTTAATGACCAAATTGCAGCAGGTGAAAAAAACACTGAAAATTCTGGTAATTATCTTTTCTCTTTTGGGGTTTCAGGCCTTGTTGATTGGTGCGCTCTACCGTATTCAGAGCTGGGAGATGCCATCCGTCGGAGGCGTCGATCTCAATCTGCTCGGCATTGGAATTATCCTGATTGGCCTGGCGCTCAACCTGATGGTGCTACAGAGTAATTGGCGTAAAACCAGGCCAACGAAACGCCTTGAACTTGATGGGGACGGCCTGCAAAGTATGGAGCTGAAAGACAAACTGAAGAAGGAGGAAGAGTTGCTGCTCTGAAGCGGGTTGTTAGCAAGAGGCGCCCTGACTGATAATCCGTGTAGTGCGGCCAACTTTGCCAGTCTCACGGCGCCAACCAATAGATCTTGCAGAACGTTTTAACCGGGGGAGATAACGCCTCTTTAATCCTTAGCCATGGCCATCCTTGTCATTTTTCTCGCCGTTTTCGTTTCGGTAGCCCTCTTCTTTTTGCTTGCGCTGAAATTCGGGCAAGGCCGGCGAGACAAGGCCGACCCACCAGCAGAAGTTCTGGACCTGGATGCTTTTGCCCACCGTCCGGTAAAGACACCTTTACGAGCCGATGAAGAAGACGAGCTCATCGTGTAAACACAGGGAGGGTGACGTTTTTCGCCTTTATGTTCTCGGGGATGCCGACTTTTGCGGAAAATAATTCCCTTGTCAACTGTTTTCCGACTTTCGCTGCTACAGGCACTGCAGAATGCCGTCTATGCCTGCTCCGTCATCAGCATCGGTACTTACCTGCTGCAGACCCTGGAGTTCAGCGGCCGGGAAGTAGGAATGGTGTACGCGACTAATGCCATCGCCTCGACCATCACCCCGCCACTGGTTGGCTGGTTGGCCGATCGGCGTTTTAGTGCAGACCGGATGCTGGTGGCCCTGAGTGCGCTGGCCGCGGCAGCCCTGGTGGGCTGCTTTTTTGTGACGGGGTTCTGGGCTTTTTATGGGCTGATCCTCCTTTTCAACCTATGTTTTATGCCAACTTTTGGCCTCTTGTCGGCAGTTTGCTTTCATCAACTCGAAGAGCCTGCCCGCCAATTCCCCGGGGTACGGGTGTGGGGCACGGTCTCTTTTATGTTCATTGGCCTGGGCTTGAGTTATTTCGCCGTAGAGGATTCGGCATTGCCACTGCTGGCGGCCTCCGGGCTGGCCCTTCTGATGGCTTTTGCCTGTTTAACGATTCCACGAATTCCACCCCAACCAGGTTTTGACCTTACGATGCTGAAAAGTCCGGCAGTAAGGAAGATCATCCGGGAACCAGGGATGATCATTCTCTTACTCGCTATTTTCTTGTCGACTTTCCCGGCATCATTCTACTACAGTTTTGTTAACCCCTTCCTCAATGAGATTGGCTGGACGGCGGCGGCGGCCAAAATGTCAATAGGCCAACTTGTGGAGATTGGCGTGATCATCACGATGCCCTTCATTTTTAGGAAGCTACGCTTTCGTCAGATTGTCTTCTGGGGGCTTCTCCTCTGGGGCTTGCGCTATTTCGCTTTTGCCTTTGGCCGACCTGAGCATCACGAGTATTTACTCTACCTGGGGATAGCTGTTCAGGGTATCGCTTTTGCCTGGATCGTGATCGCGGCACAGATTTATGTGGACAACCGGGTGCCGACCACTTTGCGCAGTACTGCTCAGGGACTGGTAGCTTTCACGAACCAGGGGTTGGGCATCTTTCTTGGCAGTTGGATCGCCGGAGAAGTTGTCCTTGCAAATACCCTGCCTGAAGGTGGCCATGACTGGTTAGCGATTTGGATCGTGCCCGGAATAGTGGGAATCTTGGCAGCGGTCGGATTCTGGATTTTCTTTCCAAAGCAAAGTGAGTTGTAGCGAAAGGATTTGCCCCGTGCATTCACCCGCCATGCGCCACTTTTTGTGCATCTTTCTTTAACTTTAAACGTTCTTATCAAAAATGCTATACTATGGGTTTTCTCCGTCTTTTTAAGCCGCCAAGTCACCAGCAATTTAGTTACAAGCCTCGTTTTTGGGACCCCAAAAAAGAAGAGGCCGAAGAGCGCCGCAAGCGCATCGAGCAAATTCAGAATGGTGGGGTAGACGCAATGAAAACCCGGATCTCCGGAGGCTTCCGTAAGGGAGCCGGCGGCGCAGCCGCCGGAACGTACCGTTCCGCCCGTGTCCGCCAGTCTAACCGGACACTGCTAATCGTAATGATTTGCATCCTCGTCTTAACCTACATTGGCTACGTGTACTATTTCCCGGATCTGGATGCTTGGATCATGTCATCGCCCACACCACCGGTAGAGTAGCTAGGCGATTGCTGTGTCACCTTACGATGAATGCAGCGTATGTCGGATAGCCCGACCTTCTTTTTCGTATCTTCGCCGGGCATAGTGCACTATTGCCCTTGTGTTAACCTACTTTGCCAAATGACGGACAATCTCGTCCAGTTACTGCCTGATGCTATTGCTAACCAGATTGCTGCCGGAGAGGTGATCCAGCGGCCGGCGAGTGTGGTCAAAGAGTTAGTGGAAAACGCCATCGATTCCGGAGCCAGCGAGATTGAATTGCTCGTAAAGGACAGCGGGAAGACCCTCATCCAGGTTCGGGATAATGGCTGTGGGATGTCTGAAACGGATGCACGCATGGCGCTTGAGCGCCATGCAACGAGTAAGCTACGGTCAGCCGACGATCTCTTTGCGCTACGAACAATGGGCTTCCGCGGCGAGGCGCTGGCGAGTATTGTCGCCGTCGCCCAGCTGGAAATGAAGACTCGGCGCGCACCGGATGAACTGGGTACCCGCCTGATCGTCGAAGCAAGCGAAGTAAAGATTCAGGAGCCTGTTGCGGCCAGCCCGGGAACCACCATGGCGGTGCGCAACCTGTTTTTCAACGTTCCGGCGCGCCGGAACTTCCTCAAAAGTGATACCGTCGAGATGCGGCACATCCGGGATGAGTTCATCCGGATTGCCCTGGCACACCCTGAAGTACGTTTCGATCTGCACGTTAATGACCGGCTTGATCTCGCACTGCCGGCGGGTAAGCTGCGGCAGCGCGTTGTGCAGGTCTTTGGCCGTAAGTACGATGCTTTGCTGGTGCCCATTGAAGAGGATACCGATATTCTTTCTATTCGGGGATATGTTGGTAAGCCGGAGGCGGCGCGCAAGACCCGCGTCGGGCAGTTCTTTTTCATCAATAACCGCTTCATCAAGAGCAGCTATCTCCACCACGCGGTAGTTAATGCTTATGATGACTTGCTACCCAAGGATACTTACCCCTTTTACGTCATCTATCTGGAGATTGACCCTGCCCGGATCGACGTGAACGTACACCCCACAAAGCAGGAGATAAAGTTTGAAGACGAGCGCCTGATCTACAACTACCTCAAGGCAACAATTCGCCACGGTATGGGACGGGCAAGTATCATGCCGAGCATCGATTTTGAGACGGACAACCCCTTTTCACCTTCCCGGACGTCCATCCAAAGCTCCGCATCGCCCATCGATGAGGGGCAAACGCTGTCTAGCCGGATGAACGATGATTATCAGCCAGGCACGGGGGGCGCGAACGCAGGTGCAAGCGGAGGTAGTGGAAGCAGTGGGAAAGCCACCGGTGCCGCCTCCGAAGCGGCACGCCATGCGAACAACCTCCGCAACTGGCAACAATTATACGAGGGGCTGGAATCTTCCTCTACCTCCGGAGAGACACCCGCTTACATCGATTTCGGGGCACCCGAAACCAGTAATCCTGATATCGGAGAACTGTTGCCCAGCCGGATGAGCCAGGAGGAGGACGATTCACCCGTCTCGCAACCGCAGGATCGGGCACCCTATCAGCTCCACCAGCGCTACATTGTATCGCCCATCAAGAGCGGTTGGCTACTGATCGACCAGCGGGCTGCGCACCAACGCATCCTCTTTGAAGCGTACCTGCGTACCCTCCGGGAGAGCCCGGCTGCTAGTCAGCAGTCTATGTTTCCCCAGACCATCGAGTTGCCGGTAAGTGATGCAGGCATTCTGACGGAGATTTTGCCCGACCTCAAACAACTTGGTTTTGACGTGGAGGACTTCGGCGGCAACAGTTTTATCATCCGCGGAATACCCGCCGAACTGGCGGGCCAGAAAAACGAAGTAGAGGTGCTGGAGCAGCTCATCGCACAGTATCGGGACAATCTCGACCCCGAACTGGATGCGCATGCCCGGGTTGCGAAGGCTCTGGCACGCAGCGCCGCGTTGCGGCGCGGGCAGCTGCTGGATGCTGCGGAAATGCGCTCCCTGATCGATCGGCTCTTCGCCTGCGAGCAGCCCCGGCTTGCGCCCAACGGGCGCAAAGTATTCGT
>CAZTTF010000389.1:0-6163 GCA_964616365.1 uncultured Lewinella sp.
CTGAGACAAGCGTAGAGTTGTACGTTGCCCGCGACGTTTGCGACGAGGAAGACAACCTGATCTCCTGCGGCGTGGAGAGTGGTGGCGGGACGTCCATCACCGTCCCGCCGGGCCGCTACCTGTACGTTGAACTCAACGTAAACAACACCCACATCGATACCTTGATTAACCACGGTGGTGATGTTCCCGGCCTGGGCGTATTCGGCGGCACTAGTTTCCGCCTGCGCCCCGGTGGAGCCATCACGATGCGTAACGTTTTCCAGGCACCCACCACACCGGGGACCTACAACTTCACGGTGACTTACACTGGTGAAGATCAGTTCGGCAACGAAGTAGAAAACGATATGCCAATTATGCTTACGGTACCGGGGCCGGTGGCTGAGACAAGCGTGGAGTTGTACGTTGCCCGCGATGTTTGCGACGAGGAAGACAACCTGATCTCCTGCGGCGTGGAGAGTGGTGGCGGGACGTCCATCACCGCCCCGCCGGGCCGCTATCTGTACGTTGAACTCAACGTAAATAACACCCACATTGATACCTTGATTAACCACGGTGGTAATGTTCCCGGCCTGGGCGTGTTCGGCGGCACCAGTTTTCGCCTGCGTCCCGGTGGAGCCATCACGATGCGTAACGTTTTCCAGGCGCCCACCACACCGGGGACCTACAACTTCACGGTGACCTACACTGGTGAGGATCAGTTCGGCAACGAAGTAGAAAACGATATGCCGATTATGCTTACGGTACCGGCGCCGCAGGCAACTGCGGAGGTGGAATTATACCGAGCTGCCGATGTCTGTACTGAACCGGACAACCTTACCACTTGTGGCGTTGAAAGTGGTGGTAGTGATCAGCTCTGCATGGGGGTTGCGGAGTGGATTTACTTCCAGTTCCCGGTAGCAAATACGGGCATCGATTCTCTAACCAACCACGACGTAACTATTCCCGGTCTGGGAGACATTGGCGGGACGAGCTTTGATCTGCGGCCTTCAGGGGCGCTGACTTTCCGTGGGGTCCTGCAAGCCCCGAACGAAGTCGGAACCTTCGACTTCATTGGAGAATACACCGCAACGGATCAATTTGGTAACCCGGTGGCTATCGACATTCCTTTTACCATCAAAACTATTTGTGCGGAGGGTGATTTTGGCCCGCCAGTTGCGTTGTGTCGGAGTGGGACGATTACCCTGACGGAAGGTGAGACCCGCACCATCAATGCCGGGCAGATTGATGATGGTAGCTTCGATGCCTGCGGAAACCTCGCCGGGGGAAGCATTGACGTCAATACTTTTACCTGCGCCGACGAGGGCCCCAATACCGTTACGCTGACGGTCGGAGACCTGCAGGGGAATACTGCAACCTGTACCTCCACGGTCACCGTAATCGTAGAGGATCTCATTGCAGAAGGGCAGGATAATAACTGTATTTCGGATAAACATGGGGTTGTCGGGGGGCAAACCTGGAATGATCTTACCATCAACGGACAGTTAGTAGCACAAGTCATTATTGGAGCTAATAATATTGATGAAGTGCAGGTAGATGTTTATAAAAGTTCGGCCACCGTTGAAAGTGTAGGAAGTGCGAAGTATTTGTCTAAACGCATTGCGTTGACTATGCTCAATAATGGGCAGGAAGTACAGCCCAATACGGATCCGGTATACGTCCGGTTGTACTACACTGCTGAAGAAATGACTGCTTTGCAGAATTCAACTCCGGGTAGTTCCCCAGCCACCTTTACCATCATCAAGACAAGTGATGATGACTGTGGAACAGGGTACTCGGGCATGAATAACTCCGCGATGAACACTACGCGTGAAGGTGCAGGTTGCTTCGGTAACGATCGTTACTTCGAGTTCTTTACGGGCACCTTCTCGACCTTCTATTTATTCTCCACCAGCACGGTGCTGCCGGTGGAACTCACGGAGTTCACGGCGACAGCCTTATCCAAGGAGCGTGTGCAGTTGGATTGGATGACACTTACGGAGTCAGGCAACAGCCATTTTGAAATCGAACGCAGTACTGATGGCCGCAACTTTACTTATCTGGGCGCGGTCGCAGGTGCAGGTGAAAGTTTCGAGGAGCAATGGTATGACTTTGTCGACGAGGCGGCCGCTCCCGGCCGCAACTACTACCGCCTGCGCCAGGTAGATTATGATGGGACCGAAACCTTGAGTGAGGTCCGACTGGTGACGGTAGTGGTAACAGGCCAATTATCGGTATATCCGAATCCGGTAACAGATGTTCTCCGCATCGCCGGCTTCGCCGGCGGCCTTGTCCGTATACTCGACGGCCAGGGTAGGGTCGTCCTGGAGCGGCAACTTCAGGAAGGTGAACGCCTTTCGGTGGCGCATCTCCGCCCCGGCTTTTATCTGCTCCAAACACCTGCGGGTACGCTCCGGTGGGTGAAACAATAAATACAGATTTTTCACTGAACTATTAAGAAAGCGTAAGTCCGGGCGGAGGCGCCTGGCTCCTCTGCTCCGGTTCGCCGGAGTAGAGGTTTTTGACTATTGATGAACGAGTGTTTTTCACCGCCTTGCCCGGATCGGGCAGGGCGGTTTTGTAAGTTGAACACACCCACGTTTTAACTGAAAGCGATGCTGCCAAAGACGTAAGTCATGTAGGACCAGAAGCCCGTGAAAACGATGTGTACCGTTGTCTCAAAGGCTTTTCCTCGCCATAGTTTCGGAGAATAGACAAACAACTGAAAAAGGAGTCGTAGCCCCCAGAAAGCCGTTAATCCAATACATATTTTTTTTCCCAGTGCGGTGCTGATGAGATCCTGAGCAGCAACAGCACAGAGCAAGCCAATCAAAAAGACCATAAACGCAATGAAAAACGTGTGCGTTTTCATCATCTGGCGGTTGATCAGACTCAATGGGGCCAGGTCTTCTTTCCAGTTGAAGTAGCGGGGAAAAATTACGTGGACGAGGGCAAGCAACATCAGCAGCCAACCGATCAGGTTAAGGTGTAAGGTCATTGGGAACCAGGTTGAAAACGGTGATGAAGGGGGTGACTTTTTGCTCCCGGACAATCTTCAGCTCTGCTGCCGCAAAGGTAGAAAGCCAGGTACTGCGGGAAAGGAAATGCAGAAAGCCCAGGGTATAGGCCAGGAAGTTTGGCGCATCCCGGAGGTGTTCCGTTACGATAATCCGGCCTCCGGGCCGGAGTGCCCGGCGGAGGGAGGCAAGGCAAACGGCCCTTTCGTGGTCGTCTCTGATCTCGTGTGCCGCCAGGGTGAGAAAGACGAGGTCTACAGAGGCCGGAGAGAGGGGGAGCTGATCCGTTGCTACTTTTTCGGTGTCAGGGTGGCCTGGGTAGGCGGCTCTTGCCCGCCTGATGGATACCTCGGTGTGTTGTTCAGGATGGTAAAAATCGAAGATGCGGAGCTGCGCGTCCGGATAGTGCTGCGCCAATAGATCGCTCGTCTCATCAAAACCAGCGTGGATGTTAACGATGGCTTGTGGAGCGGCAGGCAGGTCAACCCATTCGAAGCGGTAGAGATCAGAATAATCGTATACGTACCAGGAGACTAACAGAGAAGTCAGCGTGGTGCCGATAACGGCCAGGGCAACACCCCAGCCAATAGTGATAAATACGCCACCGAGCCGATAGGCCAGCAACAGGCCGAGCAGCGTGCCAACGACGGCCAGGATATAAAAATGCCAGTTGAACCGAACGATGTTGGTTACTCCCTGTAGTGGATGTCTCATGCCGGCCATTTTTCGGTGATCCCTTTCTTCCATTGATAAGGGATGTCCCTTACTACAAAGGCGCTAGCGAGCTTTGCGGCGGTAAATCCCTGCTTATCCAGCCAGGGGAGTTCACATTTGTTTACCAGGACAGGCTGAGGTGTCCAGTCCTGTCTGACTCCCTGGACAATTAGCACTTCACCACGCTCCTTCAGGTAAGTGAACGTAAACGGTAGCGGCCCGGCGTAGCGCCGGGCAGTTTTCCAATCCGGGAAAACAGAGCCGTCAGGTAGCGCCGGCTGGGGAGCGGTGGTCACCTGAATCGAGAAACCCTCCGAGTTGGAACGGACAGTATAAGTGTCTCCGGTAGTAGCTTGTTCAATAGAAATTAACGAGTAGTTATAGTGGGTCATCAAATTCCCGAGCAACTGCATTTTTTTGCGATCGGTCTGCGACTCAAGAATGTACAACCCCCTCAGGCGCTTTCCTTTTTTATTGGTGTAACGCGTGAAAATGCGGTAGCCCGCAAGAAAAAAGTCGTTTCCCATCCAGCGGGGAAAACCCGTGGGGCGCAAATGCTTGGTCTGGACAAATGCAACGGCAATGAAGCCAATGTCATCCTGATAAGTATCCAGGGATAGTGGTGGGGGGAGTAGCTGCTGCAACTTTGCTGCAGGCACCGCCAAGGTCAGCACTAACGACTGCTGAAAATGAGCCGTTACCGAGAAGGGATGTCGTTTAAGAATGCTCATTAGGTCCGCTGTACTTAAAGCCATGAAGGTAGACTACCCCACAAAAAAGGATGGCAAAGAGAAGGTTGTATGGTCCCCAAAGCAAGAGGTCTCGTGCGAGAAGTGTTTCCAGGATGTTCATCAACAGGATGATGCTGATTTGGGCAACGGTGGTCAGTTTCCGGTAGTGGCCGAGGATGATCCAAATTGCGGTTGCAATTTCGGCCAGGCCGATCAGGATGGTTAATTCCCGGGCATATGTATCTCCCAGAATGCTGGCTACAATTTCTTCGTGACGCGGCACGCCCCGAAGGACCTTTGCCCAGAGGCCGTTAGCCATCCAGACAAAGCCAATGAAAAACGTCAGGGCGCGGTGCAGGTAATTAGTGTTTGTGGCCAATGTTGCTCAGTGTACTTGTGTGTCAAATCACTACTGTGGCTAATAGCGATCCTTGTTTGCTTTAAGATACAATCTACTAGCATTCGTCGAATTAATCTCCGTTTCGCTGTGGTAGACTTTAAGTTGGATAGAAATCAATTCCTACGCCGCTTAAATTATTCATTATGGGTTTCGGAGGAGCTGCAAGTGCAATGGTCCATAGCGTGAAAAGTAACCTGGCGCTTCGTCGGGGACGGAATCACCTTTTTGATCGGAACGTTGACTTGAAAACCAGGCGCTACGTTGGGGAGGTGCGGCCAGTCGCGGCCCAGGTCCGGGAGAAGTTCCGCCAGCAACTGGCGGAGGAAAAGCGCCGGGACCGCAAAGCGCTAATCTACAGCATCGTCGCTACGGTACTATTAGGCTGTTTGGCCTATTCCTTTATGGTGGGGCAGGTCTGACCCAACCTGCCCGAAACGGGCAGCTGCCGTGGAATTGACCGCTGCGTTACGTAATTTTGCGGAACGGTAACCAGGAGAAGATGTGTGCTTCAACCGCTTTCCCCCGGTTATCGGAACAGGTCTGTCACCTCCGGCACGACTTTATTTGACGGCTCAGCTGCGCAAGCCTGGGCGACAAAAAACAGCGCTTATCCCCCGTCCACTTTCCATCATCTACACGACTTTTAACGAACTCGATATCATTGAGCGTAGCCTCGCCAGCGTAGCAGGTTGGAGCGATGACCTGGTGGTGGTAGATAGCTTCAGTACTGATGGTACTGCCGAATTGCTGGAAGCCCGGGAGGATGTTATCCTCCGGCAACGGAAATACGTTGGTCCTTCGGACCAGAAGAACTGGGCCATCGAACGGGCGAAGCACGAATGGATTTTAGTGATGGACGCGGACGAGCTCATCACCCCCGAGCTGCGTGCAGAAATTGATGCTCTACTCGCAGCTGATGATATCCCCTTTGATGCCTATTGGATTGGCCGTGACAATCACTTCATGGGGAAGCGGATCTACCATTCCGGCTGGGCCGGAGATAAGGTGATTCGTCTGTTTCACCGGGACCGCTGCCGGTACAACAGCAAGCAGGTGCACGAGGAAATTGAAACCGAAGGGGTCAACGTCGGCTGGCTTAAGGGCAGAATGCTTCACTATACCTTCAAAAACCTGGAGCACTTTCTGGACAAAACGCGGCGCTACGCCCGCTGGTCGGCTAAAGACTACGGACCAAAAACACCCCGTGTCGGCTTCTTCCACCTCTTCATCAAACCGGTATTCCGGTTTTTTAAGCACTACGTTATGCAGGGAGGCTTCCGGGATGGCCGGGAAGGGTTGATCATCAGTGGAGTGCTGGCCTGGGG
>CAZTTF010000390.1:0-4937 GCA_964616365.1 uncultured Lewinella sp.
TGCATGAACTGTACACCGTCGCGGGCGAGTGCGTCAAGGTGTTGGCTCTGGACCAGGGTGCTTCCGTAGCAATTAAGGTCTGCCCAGCCGAGGTCGTCCGCAGTGATTAGCAGAATGTTGGGCTGGAGGGTATGCTCTTTTGCTTCTGGTACTGATGCTGATTGAGGGTCAGGTGAAGGTTGGCAGCAAGTCAGTATGGCCCATAGTATGACCGTAAGGGGAATAAGGTGTTTTGAGTAATTCATGTTCAGGGACGAGGGGAAACAACTGGAGCGCTTAGGGGAAGAGGTTCAAATCTCCCACTAACCGGGCAATATCACCCGGTTCAAAACCTACAGCTAACCCCCAATCAATTATTCACAATTAAAAAGCGGATGATCCGAAAAACCACGTAGAGTACCAGAAGAGCCGCCGATAACTGCTTACCCCACTCCTTGATCGTACTACCAGTGTTTTTATCGAGGTCGAAACGCTTGTGCTCTTCCTCCCCGGCAGGATCAAGATTCCGGTGTTTAAAAATAGTCTCGGCGCGCTCGCTAAATGCCTCTGGCGTCTCAGCGTAGGTCGCACTAAAAAGAGAACCTCCATTTTGCTCCGCATTATCTGCTGTAGGGGCTGGCCGCTGAAGCGCTGGTTCCGGAAGATCTCCCAGCATCACGTCACGCTCCTCCAGTATCTTACGAATGATCTTCCGCGCCTGCACGGAATGGTTGTAAGCTTCAGTCGTGAGTGCGGCAATGAGGTCATCGTCCGGCAAGTTTTTGAAGCGGTAGTGGTAGTCAAAATCTGAAGGCATTGGTGTTTAGAGTAGGGTATGAAGTAAAGGTAAGTAATGAGTCAGATATAGCACGGCCTCACCCAGGGCAATCCTTGCAAATACTATAGTAATCGCAAGGTCGGAGACCGGATGCTCGGAGGACCCTTGTCTCCTACGCTTTGCTCCGGACCTTGTGATTGCCCTTATTGCCTTGCGAACAAAGTTAAGCAATTAGCGAATTTTCGCTAACTTCGCGACAAAGCCAAATTGACCATGAATTTCTCCCTTAACGAAGAACAATTAGCCGTGCGCGAAGCCGCACGGGATTTTGCCCAACGCGTCCTGAAACCTGGTGTTATCGAGCGGGACACCCACATGACCTACCCTAAAGAAGAGGTTAAGCAAATGGCTGAACTTGGTTTTTTAGGAATGATGGTTGACCCTAAGTACGGAGGGGGAGGTATGGACAGCCTCAGCTACGTCATTGCCCTGGAGGAGCTATCCAAAGTTGATAACAGTTGTTCCGTCATTGCGTCAGTGAACAATAGCCTTGTCTGTTACGGGCTAGAGCACTACGGAACCGAAGCCCAGAAAGATAAATACCTTCGGAAACTCGCTACGGGAGAGTGGATTGGTGCATTCTGTCTCAGCGAGCCAGAGGCAGGGTCTGATGCTACCAGCCAGCGGACAACCGCCATCGATATGGGAGATCATTATCTGCTAAACGGTACCAAGAACTGGATTACCAATGGCGGAACTTCCAGCGTACATTTCGTTGTAGCGCAAACGGATGCGGATAAAGGCCACCGTGGCATCAACTGTCTGATCGTAGAAGCAGACTGGGAAGGTGTTACCATTGGTGCTAAAGAAGATAAGCTGGGGATCCGTAGCTCTGATACCCATACGATCATGTACAATGACGTAAAGGTTCCGAAGGAGAACCGCATTGGTGAAGATGGCTTTGGGTTCAAGTTTGCCATGAAGACCCTCGCCGGTGGTAGAATAGGTATCGCGGCACAAGCGTTGGGCATTGCTGCCGGAGCTTACGAACTCAGTGTGGCTTACGCCAAGGAGCGGGAAGCATTCGGAAAGCCCATTGCGCAGCATCAGGCCATCGCCTTCAAGCTGGCCCAAATGGCAACCGACATTGAAGCCGCTCGTATGCTCGTTTACCGGGCAGCTTGGTTAAAGGATGCGGGAATGGACTACAATCAAGCCGGGGCAATGGCTAAGCTGTACGCCAGTACAGTAGCGATGAAGCATACTGTGGAAGCTGTGCAGGTTCACGGAGGCTATGGCTTCGTGAAAGAGTACCACGTAGAGCGCCTGATGCGTGATGCTAAGATCACGCAGATCTACGAAGGGACCAGTGAAGTACAGCAAATTGTTATTAGCCGTGGATTACTCAAGGGTGATCTCTACGTGCCTGATGAGCAATAGCCCGTCAGATCAGTGATTTCACTAAGGTATCCAGACGATTAACCCACTCGGAATACGCGGTTCAAACCGCGTACTTTTTGGCGGTAGTACCTGCTGGTCTTCCACTTCGGCAAAGAACCTCTCTTTGGGCAAGGCATAGCCAACCAGTGTTGTTGCCTTAGGGGGGAAGTCTGCATTGATTAAACCATCAATGGGGTCAGCTACCGGATCGAAGGAGATACGGTCGTCAGTCCGGACGTCTGTTATCCCGTAGCACTGAGGTAAAAAGACGGAGTTAAGCCATTCCACATCGGTTAGATCGTTGGGGTTAGACTTACAGCGTAATCTGAAGTATTGTTGCTCGTGGGTCAGTAGCCATTCTCCCACACTGGTGGGGGCCAGCGGGGCCGAGAGGGGCGTGATGATGAAGAATCTGGCTAATTCAGTCATCAGGTCTCCTTCGAAATTGCTGGCTGTGATGATCCGGGCAAATGCCCCGATATTTAGCTCATCACCTCCGATCAGGCATACGGGAACATACTCAAACCCAGGGGTGCCCTGGGCACCCAGTCGGGCATGAGTCTCCGCCCGGTGGTGGCCATCTGCAATCACGACGGGGCCGAGCCCTTCAAGGCTTAGGGGTGAGGGAGTGGATTTTGGAGCGTAATCCCTGAGGATGTAATCGTTATCATCCCCGCTTAGTGCCAGAAATTCTTCTCCGGCAAAATGAGTCTCATCTTGTGTTTTCCACCAGCCTTTCAGCGAAGGAACAGTTAGTAATATGGGCTTGCCCAATGCTCCATGGTCAGGTAAAACGAGGTGTTCCTGTCTTTTCAGACGGGCAATAAGGGTTTTCTCGTGCGGGAGCACTTGCCCGTTGAAGAAGGCTGAGTGGTGTATTAGCCCACCTATTCCCCGACACTCCTTGTCATTTACCTTGCGCCGTATCCTCAGGTGGGCGAAGCAGTGCTCACTCGTTCCGGGAAAAGTTGCGGCGGGTAAATTCCGGATACCGTCCCTGGTTATGGGCAGGCTGTTGACGGTATTACCGAAGGAAAGGCGATGATAGCTCGGAAACGGATGAAGCGCAAGAGACATACAGGGTAGGACTTCGCCGTAAAGTAGCACTAATCCACACAAAAGAGAAAGGCACGACGCAAGCGCCGCACCTTTCCTGAACTAAACCCCAGTTATAAAAATTCTTGGAGCCTGCCGTGCAAGGCAGGAATACAGTTGATAATACGTCGGGTGGAAGGTGCAAATTGCCTGGCCTGCAGATTTTTTAGGCAAAAATACAGCAATTAACATTTGCTCCTTCAGCAGGTCAATCAATATAAAAAAGCCCGCTGTGTAGTATTGACACAGCGGGCTTCTTTGGGAGATGACATAGGGTTATCTGCGACCCAGGGCAGCTTGCTCACCGAAGTCGAACAGCAGGCTGAAACGAAGGGTGTTGTCCAGTGGGTTACGCTGGTTGCTCGTCGGAACGAGGTAGCTGAAGTTCAGACCGAAGATGTTGTACTTGAGTCCAAGACCTGCCGTCAGGTAACGGCGGCCACCTTTGGTCTGGTCTTCGTGGAAGTAACCTGCGCGTACGGCAAACTGCTTGTCGTACCAGTATTCAGCACCTACACTGAAGGTGAATTCCCGGAGTTCCTCGCCAAATCCTTGTGGAGCATCATTGAGGCTGGAGAAAATACCTGCGATGGGAGACTGGTCGTCAATCTCATCCTGATTACAGTCTGGATCAGTACCGTCACAGGGTGAAGGAACGAGCAGCTTATTGGTTTCTACCGTCAGCGTCAGTTCGTTGTACTGGTCGAGGCGGAAAGTATAGGCTGCACCGATGGCCAGGTTGGCGGGGAGGAAGTCCCGGACAGTATCCTGCGTGTAGGTGATCTTGGAGCCAATATTGGTGATGGCACCACCAATGGCGAAGGCGTCACCGTTCTTCGTGTCTTCGTTGCGGTAGGTGAAGCCAAGGTCAGCGGAAAAGGCATTACCTGCGGTGAGTACCACCCCGCTCACTTCCTGGCCTGCGGCCAGGTTGGAGTTGAGGTAGCGCCCGGTAAGGCTGGCGCTGAAACGCTCACTCAACTTACGGGTGTAGGCCAGAGAGAAGGCAAACTCGTTGGGTTTGCCAGTACCAGTGCTCATACCGTTAACGTCGGTGTACTGAATATCACCAAGGCTGAAATAGCGCAAACTGGCGCCAATGGCCTCCTGGTCATTGAGTTTCTTGAAACCTCCTAGGTAAGCGAGGTAAACATCGTTGAGGCCAAGCGCCTGAAGCCAGGGCGTGTAAGTAGCTCCGAGGGCGAGGTCTTCCTCAGCAAAGGCCAGTCGGCTGGCATTGTAATGGATCGAGTTCGCATCTCCGGAGAGTGCTACTCCTGCGTCGCCCATGGCGCCGCCGCGGGCATCTGGGTTGATGCGCAGAAAGGGTACTGCAGATACGACAGTATTGACACATGGTTCACCCGTTCCAGGTTGAACGGCGTTACCGTCTTGGTCCAGTACACAGGCATTTTGAGCACTCAGCGCAAAAGAAAAGCAGCAGATCGTCAGGATGCTGAGGGTGTTACGTAAGATTCGTTGCATTGGGTAATTTGTAGTTCCGAAAAATCAGGCTACCGTGGAGTAGAGTAATTTGAAGGGTAGCTTCGAAGATTAATCGCCGATTTAGAGCGGCAACATATCCGTTAAGACTTTTTTAACGGTATCCGTAGTAGGCTTATTTTCGGTAGGGAATGATTTTGGC
>CAZTTF010000391.1:0-38629 GCA_964616365.1 uncultured Lewinella sp.
GCTTATGAACTCGGAGGCTTCTCCTCCCAACAAACTTTCATCATCGCCGCAGGTGTATTGGTGGTGGTTCTACTGGTCCTTTCTCGGGCACTTGCCTGGGGCATCAGCTATTGGCGGGACCGCCTTGAATGGGGGATTTACCTCCGGACAAGCGAAAGGCTCCTTCGTTTTTATGTCAATCGCCCCTACCGGTATTTTCTTAACCAGAACACTGCAGACCTGCGTGGCTATCTGATCAACGAAACCATGAACCTTGTTCAGGGTATGCTGGCCCCTTTAATCACCATCATGATTAATGGAGCAACGGCCTTTGCAATTGTCCTGTTAGTGCTGGTAATCAACCCAGTGGTAGCCATCACAACCGCCCTTAGTCTCGGAGGAGCCTATGCCCTTATTTTTTTACTGCGCAAGGGACCAATGCAAAGGCTGGGCGAAGAACGGCTACAAACCGGCCTGCGCAGAAACCGTAGCCTGGAAGAGCTCTTCACGGGTATTAAAACGGTAAAAACCTACGGCAATGAGGCCATTTTCCTGGAGCGCTATAAGCAAGACACCCAGCAATTGGCGACCATCAACCCCCGCCTCAGGGTCATGTACCAAATGCCGCGTTTTCTCCTGGAGGTCCTCGCTTTCAGCGGAATCATCCTGGTTACGCTGCTCCTGTACATCCGGCAGGGAGACCTTACCACCATTCTCCCGACGCTCACCCTTTTCACCGTTGCCGGCTACCGCTTACTACCTGCGCTACAGCAGGTGTTCGGGGCAGTATCCACCCGGCAAACCTTCACCTCTACCCTGGAGCGATTAAAGCCAGATCTACTCGCGGCGCTGGAACAGGAGACTGAAGTACTGCCGAATGCTCAGCCCGCGAACTTCTCGCAGGACATCGTCCTGCAAGACCTCACTTTTTCTTTCCCGGAAACAGATGCACCACTGTTTGAGGACTTACAATTGACAATTAATCGGGGAAATACGGTAGCCTTCGTTGGCTCTACCGGTTCAGGGAAGACCACCCTTGTTGACCTGATTACGGGGCTCTTACAACCCACGGACGGAGCAATATTGATCGATGGCATTGAGCTTGCTTCTCCTCTGCTTCCAGCCTGGAGGTCCCAGTTAGCCTACGTCCCCCAACGCGTCTACCTATACGATGCCAGCCTCAGAGAAAACATCATCTTCGGCTGCCCCGGCACCCCAACTGATGAATCCATCATGGAAGTGCTTCATCAGGTACAACTGGAAGACTTTGTCCGGCAATCATGCCCGGCGGGACTGGATACTCCACTGGGGGAAAACGGTCTACGCCTCAGTGGCGGTCAGCGGCAGAGGATTGGTTTGGCCAGGGCGCTCCTTCGGCGCCCAACAGTGTTAGTACTGGACGAAGCAACCAGTGCACTCGATACGACAACGGAAAAAGCCATTCGCGCTACCCTGCGGCAGCTAGATCAGCAGATAACCACCTTGATCATTGCTCACCGGCTGAGTACCGTAGAGGATGCTGACGTTATTCACGTAGTGGAAAAAGGCCAGATCATTGCCTCGGGAGACTATGCCACCCTACTTGCCAGTAACCTCCGGTTTCAGGAATTAACGGACAAAGCGCCGGACTAATATAAACGTGAGGTTTGGACGAGTCAATAAAGCAAGCTCTAATCTCCCGTGATCACCAAGTCTGTAGGTCTTTTCGTCTATTAGGCGGTCATGATTGCCCAACAGACGAAATAAACCAAGCATCCTTGCCAAAACCTCGCCTTAGTACTACTCCCCTGCCTAAAGCTTAACGCTTACGGCGATCAAACGCTCGCCAGCCATCCGGTTCTATCATTACCTCTCCATTGGCCTTATGCCGAAAGGGGGACATCGTATCGTAGATAACTTTCCTCCCCCTGTTCACCCCGCCCAACGGGCGGTGAACTGGCAGAGCATGCCAGGGAGTAAAGGACAGATTGTCTCCGTACAACTGCTGCTCCGGCGTATTGAAAGTCTGTTTTGGAATCCGGATGGTGGCCACTTTGATGAAGGGTGACAACTTACGGTCCCATATTTTCCGGGGATCCTCAATTGGCATTTTCCGGGCATCTACTTGTGGCTGGATGTAGAAATCCAGTACCACCTCCTCCTTGTCCAGTCTTTCGACCATCCGTTCCCGGATATAGTTCGGGGAAACATCGTCCCCCTCCGGCACTGTTGCTCCGGAGCGTTGGTGCGGCAACACAGCATACTTGACCGCCTGCCCTTCACCAAGCAGGTAAGGAGTAGTACTCCCCCACTCCAAGTCGAAAATGTCTGGTACTTGTATCCGGACTTTAAGAAAGAGCACGACCAGCCGGGGATGGGTTAAAAAGTGTAAACCAGCCGCAATTTTTCCCCTATTGATCGCCCCCAACAAACCTCCAAAGCCTTTTACGTCCTTAGTTACGAATCGTTGCGTACTCATAAAGACGAAGTCCTGCGTTTTGGCTGTTTTCTGGTCAACGAGAATCTTTTCACCAGGTATCCCCATCAACTTGATGGCCATCCCCCGCGAATCCTTGTTCAGGTCAGGGATATTTGGTGAGAGATTGGAGTACCGGATCCAGGATTCATAAGTCTTTGGCTCAGCGAATATACCTACGCGGTAGGCTTCCGGAATATCTGGGACAACGTGAAAGGTTGCCCGGACCAGACCATGTTGTTTCGGGTGAGCATCCCGTTCCATGCGGGTGCCTTCAGGATAGTCTTTCTCAAGACGTTCCTTTAGGAGCCCCACAATTTTAGTGGTTGCTTTTGCTTCGCTCGCTGGTATTTTCTCAGTAGCCAGTGGGCGTTGACCAAGCAACGTAAACGGAAGGGTAAATAGCAAGGCCAATATGGGTAAGTACTTCACCTTACAGCGATTTCATGTATTCCACAAGGGCCCAACGGTCCTCATCGCTCAGTGTAGTTCCCCAGGGGTGACCGTAGTTAGAATTACCCTCGATGATTTTACCATTGTTGTCTTTGACCCTGAACAAGGACTTGCCGCGGTTGGACTCAAACCCAACTCGCCTGGGGTCAAAGCGGCGGGAGCCAACCCAGAATTCATCTGGCCGCTGGCCAGGAGGCAATAATAGTGACCAAAGGTCTGGGACGGAACCATTGTGCAAGTAGGGAGCAGTAGCCCAAATTCCATTCAACGGGCGCGCTTTGTAGAATAATCCCTCCAGGTTCCGGGAGGTTCCTGCAGTTTCAATCACGACTCCATCGAGTTCGTGGTCTTCCCGCTTGGCCTGCTGAATAGCATGCCGTTCATCGGCATGCTCCTGCACGAGAGCTGACCACTCCTCATTGGGCTCAGCGCTTTGCGTAGTCAAGGCTCCGTCAACGATCTTACGGGGGTATTCCAGCATCAGGCCTACAACGCCGTTTACCGGAATGCTAATTGCCTGGACGGTATCACCGAGTTTCGGGCCCGCCAGAATTTTAGCTTTACTTCCCTCCAGAATACCACTGCTGGCCATATGGTGTTCAGCGGCCCAGGCAGTCATTGGATCAGTCATCAATTCTCCGGCGACAGGGGTCATTACGGCATCGTAGAACTCCCCTTCATCCTCCGGAGCAATCACTTGGTGGCAACTGGCACAGTGCTCTGCGTACAGCACCTTTCCAGCGGCAACCTTATCGCTATCCAGCGCAGGAAGGTTGGAATTAGGATCATCCCAACGCGGCGAGCGAAGGATTTTCACCAAGCCTTCAAGGATCCCCAGCCCTTCATAATCAATGGTCGCTTCATAGTGATGCTGGAGGACATCCCCTCCGGCTTTGGGCGTGATCTTAAGCCCGCCGAAGACGCCTACGACCTGGCCGATATTACGGACCATCGGTCCGAGTAACCGCGGCTTATTGGGCGCAGAACCATTCCACTGAACCACATCCGACTGGTGGGTACCCCACAAAAAGGGATAGGAGACGGGGGCAATTGCGGGGTTTCGGTTTTCGGGCATCCCGAGTGCGAATGCAGTACCTGCATTTTCAATATTGGTAAAAGCATCCAGACGGCCATAACTCGTAAAATCACGGGGATAGTGGTCCGGGACAGCATTCACGAGTTGCCGAAGGCTGGCCCCGTCAGCGACCTCCTTCAGTTCAATTTTAAGGGCCGTTGCCGCCGTAACCGAGAATTCATCACCTAGTACCCTTTTAGCAAAGCGGGCAAATTTCTCTTCGTCACTGTAGGTCTTATTAAGCGCATCAACAGTCCGGTCATAAAACCCGACAAAATTACCCAGGGTAGGCGCTCCGTCAATCAACATTTTCTTGCCGTTGTAATCGATCTGATTGACGTGGCAGGTGGCACAGGTAAAGCCCATGTAGGCTTCTTTCTGGGAACTTGCCCTGCTCATCGCAAAGCCAATCGGAAGTGCCGCGGGGTTCATCCGGGAACTATCCATAGGCAGGTACCCGAGCATCTTCATATGATCAGTGTTGCGGAACAACCTTTCATTATCAGGCTGCTCTAAAGCAGCAAACCACCGATAAGGCATAATCTGTGCACCCTGTGGGGTAAACCAAAATGCTGCACGCTGTTCATCAGTCCAGTCCTGATCGAACGAAACTCTTACAGGAGGCTTTTCGCCGTCAATTGGCAGGTACTGGGTGTCGGAAGGAATTTCGTTTTCCTCCTTGGTAATCATATCGGCGATCTTCACGTCACAACTGACGATTACCAGTCCGATGAGGAAGGTAAAGACAAGTAATTTTTTCATAAATCTATATGGGTGTTAGTACAGAACTCAGTAAAAACAGCAAAGGCTATTTTCTCAATAAACATAGCCCCCTGACATTCCAATGACAAATATTCGGGGTTACATATTGATAAATTAGGTATTTGTACCTAGTGATTTCCGTACTATTAGTCGCTTGTGGTCTTGGGCGCGGCCGCAGGAGCAAGGCAAGCCCAACAGGGGCAGTGTTCTTACGAGCGACGCTTTGGTCCACTTGCTAAGGCATTTAGACAGCTTTATGCATTGCTTCTTGAATCCTTCCTTGCATCCTGCGCCCGCGCCCGCTTGCACCCTCCCGGTGTTAAGGAGAAACGAAGCAGTAGTGCTGACAATAACCTACCCCAAAAAATGGTTACTTTTGCGCTCTTAAAGTGTTGTTTGACTTTAAATGCTTAGCGGGGAAATTACTCTCCGATAAGTACTAAGCAGCGGATTAATCGAAACGCGTTTTATGAAAACTTGTAAGCATCTTGTACTACTGGCCGTCTTAACGGTCATTTCCTGTGGGCTCACGGCGCAAAAAGACAGCGAAGTGCTCTTCACCGTTGCGGGCGAACCGGTAACCGTAGGAGAGTTCAAATACATCTATACCAAGTCCAACGGCGAGGCTGCTGATTTCAGCAAAGAAAGCGTCATGGAATACCTGGACCTTTACCAGCGCTTCAAGCTTAAAGTTGCGCGGGCCAAAGCGATGGGGCTGGACACCGTGAAAGCGCTCCAGAACGAACTGGCGGGCTACCGCCGCCAACTTGCTGACAACTACCTGGTCGACCAGCAAGTCACCAACGAACTCATCAACGAACTGTACGAACATCAACAAACCGATGTTTCTTTCAGCCACATTCTGTTCCGTTTCAAAAACACAAGCAATAAGGAGAAAGAAGCGGCCAAGGCCCGTGCGGAGGCAGTTAAGCAATCCACTACTGCTGCCAACTTTGCCGAACAGGCAAAACAGTGGAGTGAGGATACCTACAGCAAAGACAAAGGGGGCAAGATCGGCTTCGTTGCCGCTCCTTTCCCTAAGGGCCTACACCGCCTGGAGCAAGCACTGTATTCAGCTCCTGCCAATACGGTACTCGGTCCGCTAGAGTCGGCGGCAGGCTACCACCTCGTCATCAAGCAGGACGAGAGGCCTGCACGGCGGGAAATGGAGGTTGCCCATATTTTGGTTCGTAAAAACGAAAGCGCTACAACCGGAGAACCTTCAGAGCGGATCAAAGCGGCGCTGGCAGCGTTGGAGAGTGGCCAACCCTTCGAAACGGTGGCTGCAACGTTTAGCGACGATAAGAAAACAGCTAAGGCCGGTGGCTACCTCGGCTTTTTTGGCATTAACCGCTACGAACCTGCTTTTGAAGAAGCAGCATTCGCGCTGAAGAATGATGGTGATGTATCAGGGGTAGTCTTTACCAGTGCCGGAGAACACCTTATCCAGCGAATTTCCCTGAAGGAGAAACAACCTTTAGCCACCGTCCGCCCTCTTTTAGAAAAGAAAATCAAGGCGGACAACCGCTTTGCCGATGCACAAAAAGAGATGCTGGTTAAGTTACGGGACAAGTTTGGGGTGACGGTAGACAAAGCGGCTTTCGGCCGCTATGCGGCCACGCTCGTAGACTCTTCCTTTCTCAGTTTCCGCTGGGAGCCCGTGGCCACTGCAGAAAAAGGAGCCCTGGTCTCTTTTGCCGACGGTACCCGGATTGACTTGCCTACCCTGCAGGAACACTACCGCAAAAACAACCGTAAGCGCGTCAGCCTCGGTCGGAACGGTAATGCCTACTTCGTGGCCAAGCAACTCTTTGACGAATGGGTAGACACACAGGTCCTTGCATACGCCGAAGGACGTCTGGAACAAGACTACCCTGACTTTGCCGCTCTGATGCGGGAATACCGCGAGGGCATCCTGCTTTTTGAAGCCACTAAGACGGAGGTCTGGGACAAGGCCAGTGCAGATACCACCGGCCTGCAGTCGTTTTTTGAGGACAATCGGGACAACTATGTATTTGAGCCCCGGGCTGAGGTTACGCAGTACGGCCTCAACGTTGGTGCCGGCCTGAACGCTCAGGAGGTATATGATTATGCCGCCACCCACAGCCGCGAAGAAACCGTCGCCAAGTTTGGCAACACGGTACTCGCCAAGTCAAGCACCCTTACGAAAAAGGAACTGTCTGACCTGGGCATTTCGGTAATGAAATCAGGTATTACCACGGAGCTGAAAAACGACGTATCCAAGCGTTCGGCCAGTTTCGTCAAAGTAGAGCGTGTGCTCCCGGGCCGGCAAAAAGAGCTCAAGGAAGCCCGTGGCTACGCCATTGCAGACTACCAGGACCAGCTGGAGCGCCAGTGGGTCGAGCAACTGCGCAAGCAGTTTCCGGTCAAGGTTAACAAGAAGGTACTTAATAAACTGACTAAATCTTGAGGATCCTAAGTTGGACATTAGCCGTTGGGCTACTCGTGCTTACCTTTTCCTGCTCCAGCTCCGGCCTGGAAGCACAGGACCCAGTATTGGCGCGTGTTCACCAAAAGGAACTGCGCCTTTCCGACCTGGAGGGGATGTTTGGCAATAACGCTACGGCGGAGGACAGTGCTCTGGTCATTCAGGCTTTTGTTAACCGCTGGTCCCGAGACGCCATTTTGCAGTGGGAAGCGGAGCGCAACCTGCCTCCGGACCTGAACATAGACCGCCTCGTGCGCGACTACCGGGCGAGCCTTGTCAGCAGTCACTACGAAGACGTGTTGATCAAGATGAACCTGGACAGTATTATTGACCAACAGGAACTGGAGGCCTACTACGAAGAGCACAAGAGTCAGTACCAACTCGAGCGGCCAATCGTGCGCTGCTATTTCATCCGGGTGCCCTACCCAGTGGAAGATGAAGCGGAGCTGCAAAAGCTGTGGAACAATGGCCGCATTGAGGACACGATAGCGCTAGCAGACTTTTGTGATCGATTCGCAGAAGTAGCCTTACTGGAAACTGATGCCTGGTACAGCCTTGATGATATTGCTCAGCAATTGCCGGAAGGCGTCATCACTGCTGACAACGTCAGCAAGAAGGGTGAATTCAGCATGCGGGAAGGTAGTTACCGCTACTATTTCAGGTTACTGGACGTCAAGCCCCGCCTGGAAATCGCCCCGCTTAGCTACATTGAGGAGCAAGCCAGGAAAGTTATCCTGCACAACCGTAAACGAAAGGTCCTCGAAGAGGCCCGCGAAGAAATATTTAACCGCGAACTGCGGCGTAATAACATTGAAACATTTCAACCATGAAAGCAATAATCAACCGCCTAATACTGCTGCTTTTATTGCTGCTTCCTACAGTTGTTTGGAGCCAGGGAGCCGTCATTGACCAGGTAATTGCCCGGGTGGGCGGAGAGTACGTACTGCTTTCAGAGCTGGAAGAAGTATTTGCCCAATCGCAATCCCAGAGCAATGCTGCTATCCCCCCCGAAGCGAGGTGCCAGATGCTCGACCAGTTGCTGGTCGGTAAACTCCTGTTCAACCAATCCAAGCTCGATAGTATCGAAGTACAGGAAAGTGAAGTTGAAAACCAGCTGAATGCGCGGATCGACCGGATCCTTGGCTACATGGGTGGAGACATCAATCAGTTTGAGGACTACTACGGACAAAGCATCACCGCCGTTAAAGAACAGTTCCGGGAAAGCCTCAGAGAGCAGCTGGCCGTGGATCGTATGCGTGGCACGGTAGTCCAGTCGGTAAAGGTTACACCTGCCGAGGTAAAAGCCTTTTTTGACGCTATCCCCAGAGACAGCCTTCCCTACTTCAACGCAGAAGTGGAAGTGGCAGAGATTGTAATGCAACCAGAACCGAATCAGGATACGCGGGACGTTGTAATTGCCCGTCTTGAAGATATTAAGTCCCGGATTGACAGTAATCAAATTACGTTTGAAGAAGCTGCCAAGCGCTACAGTATGGACGGCTCCCGCCAGGCGGGAGGTGACCTTGGCTGGACCAAACGCGGAAAGTTCGTCCCTGAATTTGAAGCGGCAGCCTATAACCTCGAACCAGGCGTCCTGAGTGATGTGGTTGCCTCCGAGTTTGGCTACCACCTGATCAAGCTGCAGGAGCGCCGGGGTAACTCCATCCGGGTATCTCACATTCTGCTGCAACCAGAAGTTACCGAGGAGGATATCAACAAAGCAAAAAACCAGCTCGACAGTGTGGCGGCCCTGGTCCGAAACGACAGTATCACTTTCAGCTTCGCGGTGAAGCGCTACGGCTTCGATAAATCCCAGAGCTATAACAACGACGGTCGCATGACCAATCCAACTACCGGTAATACCTTTTTCGAAATTGGTGACCTTGACCCTGACATCTACTTTACCATTGATGATATGGAAGTCGGAGAAGTAAGTGAAGTACTTGAGTACAATGGTCCTCGCGGAGAGAAAATGATCCGGGTGGTACAGTTGCAGTCCCGCACGGCACCTCACCGTGCCTCACTGGACCAGGACTACGCCAAGATCCAGGAGGCCACCAAACAGGCCAAACAACAACAGCACCTAAGCGACTGGATCGAGAAGACCATCAACAAGACCTTCTTTACCGTTGACAAACGGTATGAGGCTTGTCCTTCAATTACGAACTGGCTGGAAGACAGTCGGCAACTTACAAGCGGGAAGTAAACCGCAAATTCATACGCCCAGGTCTTTTGACTTTGGTAAAAGAAAAACGGGTCCGGTGCAGTGCATCGGGCCCGTGCTGCTTTTGCCGGGCACCCGTTACTGCATTACAGCAGAAAGAAACAGAACGCGTTTAAGAAATACTCGTTTCTTTGCGTCAAACCTCTTGTTCATGGCTGACCTTCCAGCTCCCCTTCAAGCACTGCTCTCCGATCCCGGAAAACACCTTTCCGGTACCGACCTTCAGATCACCCTCCCTCTGAGCAGAGTACTACTCAACGAGATACTCGCTGCCAGGCCCGCCAACACCCCCGTGCAAGAGATATTGCTTGACCCGGAGGAAGATAACCTTGTTCGTTTACACCTTGCCGTCAAGGCGCCGGTGATCGGCGCGGTGAAACGCCGCCTGACACTCCGGCCCGGTGGGCCGGTCTCCTTTCCTGATTACCCCTGGCTACACATCGACATCCTGGCCGGCTTCCGCTTATTCGACAAGCCCGTTATTAACCTCATGCAAAGCCAGATCGCGGAAAAACTGCCCCGCAGCCTACGACTAACCAGTGATCACCTCCGTCTCCATGTTCCGGCACTCCTGAAGGCAATGGACCTGCAAGAATTAGTTCCCCTGATTAAACGACTTCAACTGCAATCCCGGGCAAATCAACTCGTACTCACCCTGCACCTTACCGCAGCCTGATCACCACTCAGCCCTTTCTATTTCAATCCTTCTGCACAACCCTCCCGCATGCATCCGATTCAACGTATCTTATTCGACACAAACTTCAAGGGGATTAGTGGTGCCCGCATTGAGGGCACCCTGGCCTTGTCAGAAGCATTAATCAACCTGGGGGTACTGGATGCCCTACAACGCCTCCAGCAGCCAAAGGCTTCTGAGGATGTCTTAGTGGCAGATAAAGCCGCGCCTGCAGCCCCTGATCCGGGAGTATTGCTAAAAGCAGTCCAGGTAGACACCTTGAAAATCAGAACAGACAAGGGGAAGATTCACATTGACCTTAAAGCTGGCATTAAGTAGGTAGCGTCAGGTTTGGACGAGACAATAATGCACGTTGCTGACTATCATGCTTTAATCTCTCGTGATTATCAAGTCTGTTAGGCAGTTAGCCTGTTAGGCAGTTGTGACCGTCTAACAGGCTAAATGACTAACAGACGAAACAAACCAAACATAGTACTTGATCCATTTCAACAAGAGGAAACCAGGCATTTTTGCCAAACCGCACGTTAGGTAGCAAATGTAAGGTTAGACTATTTTCCCTTTTCGTCAATCTCCCGGGCCTCGTGCAATAGCTGAACGACTTGTTCCACGTCAATATCCTCGGGACGCAAAAACACCAGTCGTCCGATTTGCTTTCCCTCGGTGAGGTTTAGCAAGTCTTGGTGACTGAGCTGATTCGCCTTGGTGAAACCAAGCGCTACTCCTTCGTCAAGCTTACCCCAGGGAATACTTGCCGGCCAGATAAAGCAAATGGACCGCTTTCCGTGATAAAAGGGAGCGCCCCAGGAAAGCTTCTCCCGAACCCCGGGAATAGTTTCCCGGACCAAGTCCCTTAAAATGACAGCAGTGATGCGCTCCGCCTCGGGAAGCCCAGCGAAAAGGTCATCAATATTCCTATCCATTTCCCCGCTCTGCATACTCAAAGTGCAGTTTCTCGAGCCTGAGGCTTAATCCGGCAAGTGCTTCCCGCACCTCCTCAAGATTGCTCGAAACAACTTCAGCGTAGGCACTGTCCACAAACAGGTGCTTGCCAATATCCGCTAACTCGTCGGGCCCATTATCCGCAATCGCTTCCTGCTGCCCCTTGATGTAGGTGGAAAGCTGTTCCATTCTGGTATCCCAAAATTGCTCCAGCACCCGGTGCGGGCGTTTACGAATTACTTCAGAACGTTCTACGAGATGGGTTTTCAGACGGAATACCTGATCCGTGCCGTTGAAATTGACCTCAATGGTATTCTCGCGTGGCCCTTTGCGGCCACGGATGCGGTTAACCAGGCTTTTCTCCTCATCATAGAAATTGACGGACACGAAGTCCTGGTTCGTCAGGCTCCGGAACTGGTCGATACTTACGAGCACACCGCGGAACTGACTCAGATCCTTTTCCAGCTCGTAGTAACTCTCTTGTACCGGCACAAGTTGTTCTTCTTCTACCGTATGCTTAATGCGCGTCTCACTATGCACATCCTCCTCGAACTCGGAAACCTCCCGCTTGAGTTGCTGGAGGTTGACGGCTACAGAATACCCATGCTTCCGGACGGCATCAACGACCATCTCGCGGATCGTTTCACGCTGTCCCGGATCATTCCACAAGCAATGCTCCATTAGGAAGCAGTCCATCAAGTCAACCTTTGCCCGCCCGTGGAGGAAAGCACTGGCCCTGAGTAATCTCACCACTTTCTTCCAGCGGCGATCATAAATCCGGATAGGATTGGGGGCATTATTGGGTTGCGCGTTGTACTGCTCAATTTTGAATAGAATGAGCTGCAGGGTATTGAGGACTTCAGCAGGCACCTCGATCTCATCAATTTGCCGTGACCATTCATCCAATTCAGCTTCACTAAGCTTGACGGTCTCCGGGATATCATCCTGGTAGACATCTTTGGTATCTACCACCATGCGGACGAAGTTCTCGTACTGCTTGATCTTTCCTAACTCCTGGCGCACCAAAAAGCGATCCCAGATGGGGGCGAGGTTGGCATTGCGGGGGGGAAGCTCGTTGGATGCCGTAATGATGCCCCGAATATTAACCGCGATATCGCGATCGCCATTGCGGTAGATTTTTTCGTTCAGGATGGTAAGCAAGGCATTCTGAATGGCAGGCCCTGCCTTCCAAATCTCATCCAGGAAAACAATATTAGCTCCGGGTAAGTAGCGGTCAGTTAAGCGCTCATACTTGTCCTCGTCCTTAAGTTTCTTAATGGAAATCGGTCCGAAGATCTCGTCCGGAGTCGAAAACTTGGACATTAGGTATTCAAAGCTTACCCCATCCTTAAAAGCATGCTTTAGCCGGCGGGCAATCAGGCTCTTCCCTACCCCGGGAGGGCCAAGCAAGAAGATAGATTCACCGGCAACAGCGGTGAGGAGTGCAAGGCCAATAGCCTGTTCTCGTTCATACAAACCAGTGCCTAAACTGGTTAGCAATGCTTCGGTGCGGAGGCGGAGATCATTCGTCCGGGTGGTAGTCATGTTGGGGGAACGAAGGGCGAAGAGAATTGTTGAGCACAGGGGCTGACCTCCTTATTGCTTAGAGCACCCAGGTGCTGGCGCGCTGCTATTGTTTCATCCAAATTCATCGCCTAATTGGGCGCAGACGCAGGTGCAGCGAAGGTTATAGGGGCCAGGTAGTTAGGCCTAAATCATCAACTCCACGGTAACCGGCACCTCTTCAATTTCCGCAAAAAAGAATCCCCTATCAACCCCGGGAAGAACGGTGTTCCCGTCCGGTGAAAAACTCAAGCTGCACTCCGCTACGGATAATCTCCAACTTAAACTTCTGACTCCTCCTAGCTTCCCCCAAACGCAAAAACGGCTTCGGAAGGATATACCTAACCCGAAGCCGTTTCTGACTGCGTAGACGCCTCCTGCGCCTACAAATATGATTAATCGATAAGTACTAGCGCTCGCCGTACTTTTCCAAACGGTAAGCAGCCTTAAGCTTCTCCTTACGGCGAAGTACGCTTGGCTTGGTGAACTCCCGGCGGTTACGCAGTTCGCGGATAACGCGGGTGTTGATTGACTTACGCTTGTACCGCTTAAGTGCGCGGTCGATGTTTTCTCCTTCTCGGACGTTGATAATTAGCATTAAACAGAGCTATTTTAAAATGGAGTGCAAAGATAAGCCGTCTTTTTCAACCTGACAAAGGTTTAGGGACCACATATTGCCGAAAAAAGCAGGTTTTAGCCATTTTTCCTGCATTATTTCCAGCTTTAACTCACCTCTACCCTTCGAAATAGCCGGGAAACGGCTCAATTAGAAGTACCTGTTAGCCTTCACCAGCCCTCCAATACTCGCAGCATCCCACTATCGAATCACTGCTCTACCTGATTTAAGTGGCTTGATCAGGCCTCAGCTTTTGCCAGCGTTATACCGAAAGTGCTTCCTAAGCCGGGGCTGGAGCGCACGTTAATGGTTTGCTGGTGTGCTTCGAGAATGTGCTTTACGATTGACAGGCCAAGTCCGGATCCTCCGCGCTTGCGGCTACGGCTTTTATCTACCCGGTAGAAACGATCAAAGACGTGAGGCAAATGCTTTTCGGGGATACCGATGCCATTATCGGCCACCTCACACAGCACGTAAGACTCCATGTTGTAGAAGCTGAATTTTGTGAAGCCACCTTCGTTGCCATACTTGATGGAGTTATTGACCAGGTTGATCAGTACCTGACGGATACTTTCACGATCAGCGTACACCATAAAACCCGTATCGGCACCGGACTTAAAGCCCAAATCTATGCCCGATTCATTACTCTTAAGGTCCAGTTCTTCAATTACCTCCTGGGCCAGTTTTTTGATATCAAAAGGCTCCATGTCGAGAATAAGTTCGCCACTTTCCAGCCGGGAAATCGCGCTAAGGTCTTCTACAATTGTTTGTAAGCGCTCCACATTCTTGGCCGCCTTTCGCAAAAAGGAGAGCGTAAACTCCCGGTCATCAAGTACCTTTTCATCATCGAGGATGGTGTGGAGATAGCCCTGAATGTTAAAGATTGGGGTTTTCAGCTCGTGACTGATGTCCCCAACGTAGCGGCGGCGATACTCGGCAAACCGTTCGTATTGGTCAAGTTGGCGCTGCTGGGCTTCGGCCCATTCCTCTACCTCCTGTTCGACGTCGTCAATAATGGGTTGATCCAAATCAACACCTTCTCTTTTTACATCTGTACTGACCTTACGATTATGGATCGTTTTGTAGATCAGCTTGATTTTACGGTAAATGTACCGGTCCAGGTAGGTAAGGACAACGATATAACTGAGGATCAAGGCTGCCACGAAGGCCAGCCCTACTGACCACCAGGAGACGACAAACCCCGTGAGCTTGAGCAGCAGCATTACCCCAAAGAGTGCCCCACTTATGGTTAGGGCAGCGCGGGTAGCAATTTCACGGGGGGTACTATTTTTCAGCAATTCAGAATCTGTTTCTCAGGGAGGAAGGAAAGGAGTGGCCCAGCAGCAGCATTAGTGGCTAAAACACAAATTTGTAGCCAATACCTTTAATGGTTTTGATGTAGTGGTCACCCAGTTTTTCCCGTAGTTTACGTATGTGCACATCGATGGTACGATTACCGACGATAACATCGGTTCCCCATACTCGGTTGAATATCTCATCGCGGCTAAACACCTTTCCCGGCTTAGAGGCCAGCAGGGTCAACAGATCAAATTCTTTTTTAGCAAGCTCAATCCTGTCCTCTCCGCGGCGGACAACAATCTGGTCGAGATCAATTTCAATATCAGCGATTTTCATCACCCGGATTTCTTCTCCTTCTTCCTCCCGCTCATTACGACGCAGCAGGGCCTTTACGCGGCTCATCAATACCCGTGGGCGAATAGGTTTAGTGATGTAATCATCCCCCCCGGTATCGAGGGCTGCAATCTGACTGTAGTCTTCCTCTCTCGCCGTAAGGAAGGTGATAATGGTATGCTTGAATTCCGGTTTTGCCCGGAGCTGGCGGCATACTTCTACCCCATCCATCACTGGCATCATAATGTCCAGGATGATGAGATCCGGCTGAAACTCCTCCGCTCGACGCAGGCCTTCTTCTCCATTACCTGCCGTTGCGACTTCGTATCCTTCCTTCCTGAGATTGTATTTCAGAATTTCCAGGATATCAGGCTCGTCGTCTACCAACAGAATTTTTGCCGGGTTCATATTTTGTAATTTTTAGCGTGCTTGTCGTGCAAAGATATTGTTGGGTGGGTTAACTCACCATTAAGGATAACCCTTCTTATACAGGAAAGAACCTTGCCTGAAATTAACATTAAACCGTAGAAGCTCTGATTTTTAGTCCCTAAATAAAGGCCTTAAGCTTTTAAACGAGTGTTTCAACCTGTATTTTGCAACGGCAATTATATCCCTATGAAAACGATTTACTTCATCCGACACGCCAAGTCGAGTTGGGACGACCCCCATTTACGGGACCATGATCGGCCCTTAAACCCACGCGGCCTCCGTGATGGTCCCCGCATGGCCAACAGACTTCTTCGCCTCGACGTCGTTCCTGACGGCGTTCTAACTTCAAGCGCAACCCGAGCCCAACAAACTGCTGCTTTTTTCCTCGAGGCATTCAATCTTGGTGATGATGCGACTATCGTAGACCCTACCCTTTACCACGCCTGGCCTGACGCCATCGCAGATAGCATAAGAAAACTTCCCGAGCACTGGGATACAGTCCTGGTTTTCGGCCATAATCCCGGCTACACAGAACTCACCAACCTGCTGCAAAACGATCTCTATATCGGCAACGTACCAACCTGTGGTATCTCCGGAGCAAAAGCAGCTATTGATCAATGGTCCGAGTTTCGCCTCAAAGATGCGCGCAGGTTCGTTTACCTTTACCCCAAGCAAGTTTAAGAGATCATTTGGGGCAGCTCCTTGCCACACTTTACCGTTTCTGAGCATCATTGATTATATGCGCAAACTATTCCTCCTCCCACTGGTGTTTTTTATTTTCTTCGCCTGTGCTGATCCGGGACCTGGTCTTCCTCCTGAGGAAATTGACCGGTTGGTCCCCGTAATTACGGAGCTGCAGCTAGCCGAAGCATTGTCTAGCGAGATACCTTCAATTGTGCGTGATTCCATGCGTGACGTCTTATACGATAAAGTGCTTGCTGACCATGGGCTCGACCGCCCAACTTTTGACAGCCTGCTATGGAAAGTACGCGCTGAGCCCGTTTGGGTAGATAGCTTGTACGCCAAGGTAGGCGACAAGCTATCTCTGATCAGCACTAAAGAGTAGGCCCAGCAGTCTATTAGCGGACAAGACCTACGGTTTTAGACAACTGATTATCACGTGCTACTTTGGACCGCAGCATATAGACTATTTCAGAAGGCTATATCTCACCTTCATATAGTCGTCGGCCACTTGCCATACCGTACTTATCCTTTTGTGCGAGGAGATAAAAGCGGCCGCCAAGGACGACCAACTCCTCTACCTCCTCCACATCTATCCTGAAAAGCAAGCGGGTTGCGCCAGTGTCGGTGTTAAAATCGTAGACAAGGTGTCCTTTGCGGTCCCGTGCCAGTGCGAAGGTGCGGTCAGACAATTGGTCTTTAAAAATTCGCTGCTGTAGCGTTGTTTTATTGTCGACATCCGGAGAAAAGGGGATAGCTGAAAGCTGTTCTCCGGAGTTACCAAAGGTTTCCAGCAGGCCTTCATCAAAGTTGACCAGCTTAATGTATTTATCCCAAAAGAATATGGCGTTATCGTTGTGGTTTTTGTACCTGATTGCGACGTCAAAGTCTGCCCGGGCGACAGCCCTGCGAATAGCCATATTCTCCTGCCAATAATGCCCGCCGGTGGCGCGCAATTCCTGTGACTGTTCCCAGGCCATAATACCGCGTCTGGCGCGTAGCTCAGCTAATAGCCGGGCGTCCGCGTATTCACGAATGATCCGCTGCTCCGTTCCGGCAGCCAGCAAGAGGTATAGCTTATTCAAGCCTTCCAAACGCTTTCTTTCGTAGAGAAACTCGTTCCCTTTGCGATCCTGACAATCAGCAAACAGCCAGCGGTAGTCGTTTATCGGTATTCGCTCGACCGGCACGAGCTGTCCTTTTCTTAACTCCATACTGACAGCAAACTCCTCCGTCATGATGTAAAGACGTTCACTGCAGCGGGTTGACAGGCCCGTAATCTTACCGAAGCTCAGCGTATGTCTCGTTTCAACACCTGAATTATGGAGCAACCGGAGTTCGTACGTTTGTTTGGCACTGCGTTTATAGCAGGTTGCTACCTTATCTCCCCAGGCTTCCAGGAACAACGGTAAAAACTTCGGCGCGCGCAGTTCTTTGAGCTTCCGGAAATCTCCACCGGAGACGGTGATTGTTGGTAGGTTGGCGGCCCGTTCCAGGGCAAGGACAATGTTTTTACCGGCTGAAAGGGAAAAGGTGTCGGTACGGAAGCCAACGGCTGACACCTGTACTAACGTTGCCTCAGACCCACGTACCGGCAACAGCGGCAGGGTAAACGCTCCGTTTTCATCGGCAGCCACACCAGTGTCCGTACCAAGAACAAGCAGGTTGGCATAGGGTATGGCCTGCTCGTCCCCTGCTACAACTACACTACCCTGCACCTGCGTTTGCGCCCTCAGAGCTAGCGGAAAAAGCAACAATAAAACACATAGGCAGCGCAGTGACATCGGTATGGTTAATTGGGTTATTACTAAAAGTGCTGGAGCCGGATGAGTCCTTCTTGTCCGTTCAGCACAACGGTTAAAATCGGTGCTTCGAAATTAGTCGAAGTGGTATGTTCTGTCAAGTTGTATTTGGTTTGTTAGCTGACCATAAACACTGTTTTCCTGGAAATCTGAGAAAATTTAGCCCGCCGATTACTTGTCGGAATTTGCCCCTATCTTCACCCAATGCAAACCGATAAAGAAGACAAACCCAAATGGTTGCGCCGGCTTGAGCGCGAGAGCTGGCAGGCAGAGTTGATTATCTCGGGTGCCGCTATTCTTGGCACTTTGCAGCTTCCAGGTTTACTAGAGCAGTTTCAGTTTTACCTACTACTTAATTTCGATCGGTCTGCGTTGATGCTCTGGTTTTTTGCCACCAGTTACTGGGCCTTATTCGTCTATTTGCTTATTATTCTCTTCATCCTTCACTTTGTGGTTCGGGCACTATGGATCGGCCTGGTGGGGCTGAACAGCGTATATCCCGATGGTATTGCCGAGACGAAACTTACCAGTAAAGACTACCAGGAAAAAATTCAGGAAGAATACGGTGACATTGACGGATTCATCAATAAGCTTGACCTCTCGGCCAGCGGCATGTTTGGTACTGGCTTCACGTTAGCGGGACTCTTCCTCAACCTGGGCATCATCGTCTCGCTGAGCGTCCTGCTGGTTACCTGGTTGCAACGGCAGGGGCTCGAAGCTACCATGGCCTGGATCATTGGATTATCCCCCATCATCATCATATTTTCCTTTTCCCTGATTAGTTCTCTCTTAGCACTCCCCGCACTCCGGGAGCGGGAGTGGGTAAAAACGTGGCATTTTCCTGTCCAGAAGTTACTCTCCCGGCTAACGTATCCGGTGAACACCCGTTTTACGATTACGGGGCTGATGCTCCTCTCAAGTCAGTCGGCTGCCAAAGCAAAATCGGTAAGTGAATACGTAGGTAGTTTCATCGTTTCCATGTTGCTATTTGCCGTTGTTGGTTTTGCCCTGTCTGCTTCCGGTGCCCTAAAGTCAGAATTTGTATCAGACGTATATCACCGGCTGGGTGACGCCCCCACCGACGTTGACCCAAAGAACTATGCCGACAATCGGGTAGATCAATTGTTGTTGGAACCACAGCTTTCCAGTTATTCGATAGAGGAGAATGATGTCCTTTGGCTTTGGGTCCCGCTCCCGGAGCGGGAGTTGACCTTAGTGCGGGAGGCTTGTAATGAGGCCGAGGTTGATGAAGCACTCGAAAAGCCGGAGCGGCGAAAACTTGCCCGTGCCCGGCTCATGCGGTGCGCACAGCCCTACATCGATCTTTATCTGAACGATGAACGCATCCCCACCCCACTGCCTAAACGTGAGTTCCGGGAAAGTGTAGGCATGAGTCAATTCGGGGTTCGCCTTGAGCTTACGGATAAAATGCCGGAGGTAGGCCCTCATCTGTTTAAGATCGTCACTCACTACCCGAAAGAATCCGGAGAAACTGAAAACTACCGGACAACCTACATTCCCTTCGTGGTAACGCGTCGATAACTTTTAAATAACCATCCTAACAGATTAAACCATTGGTCACTCCGTTCATCAGATAGTCAGTCCCCTCAAATTGACTTATGAACGATACCAACCACCTTAAACACCTGTATTGGCGAGCCGGCTTTGGGCTTCGTCCGGAAGAATGGCAGTCCCGCAAACACTGGACGACGGAACAGGCCGTCAACCATCTTTTCAGCGATATCACCTCCAGCCCATTGGCGGCTCCTGTTGGATCAGAACCTGAAGGAGGTGCTCGGAATACCGACCGAAAAGCTAGGCGGAAACAACAACGCAAGCTGGCCATCCAGGTCAACTACGACTGGATTTCCAAGATGGCAGACCCGGCCTCCAACCCTTTAGTGGAAAAGATGTGTCTCTTCTGGCACGGTCACTTCGCCTGTACCATTCGCAGTGGCACTTTTGCCATTCGACATTTAAACACGCTGCGAGAACATGCGCTTGGCAACTTCCGGGACCTGCTCCGGGCAATCGCCCGGGATCCGGCCATGATTCGATTCCTGAACAACCAACAGAATCGTAAAACGGCTCCTAATGAGAACTTTGCCCGTGAGTTAATGGAATTATTCACCCTTGGCCGTGGTCATTATACAGAGCAAGACGTTAAAGCCTCAGCCAGGGCATTTACCGGTTGGTCCAGCACCCTACACGGTGAATATATATTTCGTCGCATGCAGCATGATTACGGCAGTAAGACCTTCATGGGCAAGACCGGCAACTTTGACGGAGACGATATTATCGACATTATTCTCGAGCAGCCCGCTGTGGCGCCTTTCATCTGCCGTAAACTGTACGCCTATTTTGTAAACTCTCAGATCAATGAGCCCCACGTTCAGGAACTCGTGTCCATCTTTCTGAAGACTGATTATGACATTCGGGCGGTGATGCGGCATATGCTATCCTCCAGTTGGTTCTATGCCAGGGAGAACCAGGCGAACCGCATTAAATCCCCCGTTGAGCTCCTGGTGGGTCTGACGAAACAGTTAAACATCACATCGATGTCTGTCCGCGGCGTGCTCGCGATTCAGCGAGCGCTGGGGCAACAGCTCCTCAGCCCGCCCAATGTGGCGGGGTGGCCGGGAGGAAAGCGCTGGATTGATAATGCAACCCTGCTTACCAGGCTGAACCTTGCGGCTGGCATTGCCCTGGCTGCGGATTTCGATCTCCGGCTCCCACAGGACCTTGAAGCCAGCGGTCGACAACGTCTCAAGCAATTAGAAGCGACTATTGATCTATCGCCCCTTCGGGCGCTGGTAGGTAAACAAACCGGAGGTGCAGCCCGGGCCACCCTTGCCGACTACCTCCTGTCTCCGCCCTCCCCCGCCGGCCTATCGGTGCCTACCGTTCCGGATCTGATTACCCTCCAACTCTTGTCCATCCCTGAGTACCAGCTCTGCTAAGTCTATCGCCATGAAAAGAAGAAACTTTCTGCAGCAATCCGCCCTGGCCTCCACGGCCTTGTTTACCCCTGTCTTTCTGCGGGGCGGCAGCCCCGCGACTGCGCTGCCTTCCCGTTCGGGAAAGATTATGATTGTTCTGCAACTCTCCGGAGGGAATGACGGCCTCAACACCATCATCCCTTACGCAAATGACATTTACTACCAGCAGCGGCCGGGGATCAACATACCCGTTCAAGACGTCCTGCGGCTAAATGATGAGCAGGGGCTTCACCCGGCGTTAGGCCCTTTACGCCCGCTATACGATGCCGGGGAGATGAGCATTATCAACAGTGTTGGCTACCCTAATCCTGACCGTTCCCACTTCAGATCGATGGACATCTGGCAGTCTGGCAGTGGAGCGGAAGAGACCTGGGCTACTGGTTGGCTTGGTCGCTACCTTGATCATTCCTGTGCGGGGAAGCCTGCCTACCACGCACTTGAGGTAGACGATGGCCTGAGCCTGGCTATGAAAGGGCAGCAGCGCAATGGCTTTGCAATGAGTGATGCCCGCCGCCTGCGGCAGGCGGTGAATAACCAACGGGTACAAAGACTGGCACCACCAACCAACTCTGACAACGAAAGCCTTGATTACCTCTACAAGACCCTTACCACCACCACCGACTCGGCAGAATACCTTTTTTCAAAGTTGACCACCCATCGTAGCCAGGTAACTTACCCTGCGAACGCATTCGGGCGGGATCTCAGGCAGATCGCCGAACTGATTACGGCAGATACGGCCACTCAGGTATACTATGCCTCTTTGGGGGGATTTGACACACATGCCGGACAAAAGAACCGCCAGCAACGGCTACTCAAGACTTACGCTGAGGGAGTGACAGCACTGGTGAAAGACCTGAAATCCAACCAGCTGTTCGATGACGTCCTGATTATGACTTTCTCGGAGTTTGGCCGTCGGCTCAAACAAAATGGTAGCGGGGGGACTGATCACGGTACCGCAAGTAACGTCACCTTCATCGGCGGCAGCCTGAAAAAAGCAGGTTTTTACAACCCGGCTCCTGACCTGACAAAGCTCCAGGGGGGTGACCTCATCTACGAGGTTGACTTCCGCCGATGCTACGCAAGCGTACTGGATAACTGGCTGAAGGGAGATGCGGAAGTAGTCCTTGGCCAGCGGTTTGAACCGCTGGGCATTATTTAAACATTGCCTGTTAAAAGTACCTTATTGCACCTGCGGCCGCGGCAAATCATTTTGACTACGATATAAAGTAAGGTCGGGCTAACCAATTAGCCCAACCAACTGCGGAGCCCGATGCCAACCAGGTAAATCAGTGGAAAAAAGCTGACGCATGCCAGGGTGCATGCGGGATGAGGACGTTTGGAAGCCATAGATAGTGTGGTGAGGGCAAAAGACGCTGGCAACCGGCCATGCGTAAAAAAACATGCTTTAAAAATAAGCCTCTCCCTACTGCGACGCAACCTCACTGGCTTAAAAACAGCGTTTGGGGTTTAGTGACGGTATCCCTTCCACGTCCCACCGTAGCGGTAGAAAGCGCCTTTCTGGTGGGTCTCGCAACAGCCTTTGCAGACAAAAATCCAGACCTTCCCCTTTTGAATCTGCACCCGAAACATGGTGGAATGTTCTGTTTTGCAGGTAGCGCAAACTTTGGTTTTCATGATAACGGTTTAGGCGCAAAACGGAAAGACAAGCTTTTGGTTTTATGCCCTCCTCCGAGACGAGTAATCGGACTAAAACCGGGTATTCTCCCAAGGCGAAAAAAAATGGTCGTGAATTCATTCTACAGACTACTTTTGCGCCACAAAATCTAAGCCGGTGGCCAATAAGTACTTTGATCTGATTGATCAGACTTTTTATTTCCCCCAAGAAGGGTTTGACCTGGAAAAAGGGTACCTGACCTTCAACAATATCCCGCTGATCCATTTGATCAAAAAGTACGGTACGCCCTTAAAGCTGACCTACCTCCCCAGTATCGGGCGAAAGATCAAGGAGGCCCGGAATCTTTTTCGCCGTGCCATGCGCAGCCAGGGCTATTCGGGGAAATACCATTACTGCTATTGCACCAAAAGCAGCCATTTTGCGCATGTAGTGGAGGAGGCACTTGACCATGACGTGCAACTGGAGATCAGTTCAGCCTACGATGTCGCGCTAATCCGGCGTTTGCTGCAACGAGGCAAGATCACCAAGGACATTACCATTATCTGTAATGGCTTCAAGCCGGAGAACTACCTGGCCAATATTGTTGGTTTGATCAACGATGGCTTCAGCAATGTGATTGCTGTTGTTGACAATGCACATGAACTAGATTATTATAGCCAGTACGTACGTGAACGGGCTAAAATTGGCATCCGGGTAGCTACAGAAGAAGAGCCCAACTTTGAATTTTATACCAGCCGCCTGGGGCTAAGGGCGCAGGATGTTATTCCGCTCTTCAATGAAAAGATCAAGAACAACCCTAAGCTGGAGTTACATATGCTCCACTTCTTTGTCGACACCGGAATAAAAGACAGCCTTTACTATTGGGGAGAGCTAAAAAAATCGGTGCGACTCTACGGAGCGCTCAAGCAGGAATCAGAACAACTCAACGCGCTCAACATTGGCGGAGGAATGCCCATCCGCAACAGCCTTGGTTTTGAGTTTGACTACAAGCACATGGTGCGCGAGATTGTCTCTAACATTCTGGAAGCCTGCGAGGAAATAGAGGTACCTGAGCCAGATATTTACACTGAATTTGGTAAATACACCGTTGGGGAATCCGGTGCCACCATCTTCTCGGTACTTGAGCAGAAGCAGCAGAACGACTCTGAAATGTGGTACATGATTGACAATTCCCTCATGACTACCCTACCCGATGCCTGGGGCATCGGAGAGCGCTTCATTTTGCTCCCCATCAACAAATGGTACCACAACTACCACCGGGTAAACATCGGAGGGTTAAGCTGTGACAATTCTGACTATTACAATTCAGAAATACACGAGAGTCAGGTTTATTTGCCTGCCAACAAGCCCGATGACCAGGAACCGCTCTATCTTGGATTCTTCCATACCGGTGCTTACCAGGACAGCATCTCCGGCTATGGTGGCATTAAACACTGTATGATTCCCAGCCCCCAGCATATCATCATTGACCTTGACGATGCCGGAAATCTTACGGACCGGCTGCTTCATCCGACGCAATCGGCAGACGCAATGTTGGAGATCCTGGGGTACTAAGCCGGCCTATTTTAACCATCAGCCTGCGGCTGATCCAGTAATCTACCTTCATGACCATCGCCATCATTCCAGCACGCTACGCATCCACCCGTTTCCCCGGTAAGCCTCTGGCTGAAATGAAGGGGAAATCCATGATCGAACGGGTTTATCTGCGGGTAGCAGCCTGTGATCTAATTGACCAGGTGGTGGTGGCCACTGATGATGTACGCATTGAGCGTCACGTAAATGATTTCGGCGGTACCGTTGTTATGACCAGTGCAGAACACCCCAGCGGTACTGACCGGGTTGCCGAAGCCGCCGCTAACTTCCCCAAAGCCTCCCTCATCGTCAATGTGCAGGGAGATGAGCCATTCATCGACCCTAAGCAGATTGAGGCCGTTGTCACGCCATTTTCCGACCCAAACTTAAACATCGCTACCCTTGCTCATCCGATCACCGAAGAAAGGGCTCTATTGTCCCCGAACGTGGTTAAGGTGGTCCGGGACAACCGGGGACGGGCGCTTTACTTCAGCCGGCATGCCATTCCTTACCTACGGGACCAGCCCATTGGTCAGTGGATTTTAGCCGGTAAGCACTTGCAGCACCTCGGGCTTTATGCCTACCGGGCAGCAATTCTGCCCGAATTGACCAAACTCGCTAAAGGAGACCTGGAAGAAAGTGAATCGCTGGAGCAATTACGCTGGCTGTCGGCAGGCTATTCGATCCACGTAGGCATTACGGATATCCCTGCCATTGGCATTGACACCCCAGAGGACCTCTCCCGGGCACTGAAGTGGATAGATTAACTACTAGGGGAAACCGTACAAAAAGAACGGCCCCCTATACCGGTGGTACAAGGGGCCGCTCAGTTCAGCAATTATTCTGACTACTTAGGCATTACTACCGTGTCGATCGCGTGGATGACACCGTTGCTTGCTTCTACGTCGGTCATGATTACGGTGGAACGGTTACCGTTTCCATCAATGAGCTCAACGTTACCCTTATTTAGGGTCGCGATCAGCTTCTGACCACCAAGCGTTTGCAGCATATAGTAGTTCTTGTTGGCTTTGATTGCTCCAACAAGCTGCTCAGCCGTGATCACCGCTGGGATAACGTGGTAGGCCAGTACGGCCTTCAGGGTTTCCTTCTGGTCAGTCACCAATGATTGAACAGTACCTTCTGGGAGCTTACCGAAAGCGTCATCGGTTGGTGCGAATACGGTGTATTCACCTGGGTTGTCAAAAGTTTCCACGAGGTCAACAGCGCTCAGGGCTGCGACCAGGGTCTTGAAGTTGTCGTTACCAGAAGCAACCGCAGCAATGCTGGGTCCGGTTGGCTCAGAAGCGCGGGACATAGCCTTCTTCGTTTTGGTCATCGCAGTTCCCAACAGGTCAGCAGGGTTGATGCCGGCAGGAAGGATTACCCGGTCGATTACGTGAATAACACCATTAGAACCAGCGATGTCGGTAGCAGTAACGGTAGCTACATTACCCTGAGCATCTTTGATCTTGACGTTGCCCATCTCGGTCATCACGGTAAAATCACCACCGGAAGCTGTTGTTGCTTTCAGCATACCGTTAGAGGCCTTGATACCATTAACTACGTCACTTGCCATCAGTTTACCTGGTACAACGTGGTAAGTGAGGATCTTCTGGAGCACTGCTTTATTCTCTGGCTTTACGAGTGCAGCAACAAGTCCGTCAGGAAGTGCGGCAAAAGCTTCATCGGTTGGAGCGAAAACAGTAAATGGTCCTTCGCTGCTAAGAGTACCGACGAGGTCACCTGCCTTAACGGCTGCTACGAGGGTGGAAAAGTTATCGTTACCAACAGCGATTTCTACTACTGTTTTGTCTGCTGTCTGTGCAGAAATGTCCGTAGTGGACGTAACGAACAGGCCTGCTACGAGGAGCAGGAAAAATGAAAAACGGTTCATTTGATTTGGGTTTGATTATTTAATCAATGCACTGAATCACGGGTCTGCATTCCGCAGCCGGCATTCGCCAGTATGACAGCGGAACACAAAAAATGTTCATGAATTTGTGCCGGCAGTTTTAATCTGATGCTCAATAAGCGCTAATTCTTCTAGAGAACCTCCCCGCTCCAGCGCCTGTAACTAGTACCTTTATCCTGAACCCAAAACTGGCCAACGAGTGTTTATCTCAATTAAGTAGCCTGGTCTGTTCATTAGCCTTTATCCCTTTAATTCTTCTCTCCCTTATGCGTACCCTTTTCTTTAGCATTTGTCTGACCATGCTCAGCACAATACATGCGCAGAACACCTACGCCACCATTGTTGAACTAAACAATACTAACCGATGGCTACGTAGTGATGCAGCGGAGACATCCCGGGTAAACGACCGGCTATTACTATATCAGCAACAGGGCGCCACTATTAACCTGACGGGTTCCCAGGTAGGCGAGATTAATGATTTGAACGGTGCCGGACATTTTGACCTGAACCAGGTTGTCCGGATTAGCGGAGACACCCTTTTCCTGGCACTCCCAATTAAGCACACCTATGCAGTTTCGGCCAGCCAGTTGGTAATAATGCCCGACGCGGTTGATTTCGTACAAGATGCCTCCCTGACGGCTCCCGCCTTCAACGGCACCACCGGAGGGGTGCTCTTTCTTGCGGCAGAACACCAGCTTACCATTTCCGCTCAACTTTCGGCAGCGGCGCTTGGCTTTCGGGGAGGGATCGGTCAGGAGGCTGATAGTGAGTGCAGCCGGTTCACCCTCGCGAATGGGGAGACTTACAGCCTCACCAACTGGCGCGGAAGCGCCAGAGGGGAAGGCATTGCCGGCGTCCCCAGTGGACAGGAAGCCGGACGGGCGCCGGCCGGCAACGGCGGCGGTGGCGGCAATGATCATAATGCCGGCGGTGGTGGCGGTGCCAACACCACCAATGGCGGGATTGGAGCCATCAACGTTGTAACCGGCTTATTCAACAATGCCTGCCGGGGCAACTTTCCCGGTCGGGGCGGGCGCAGCCTCGGCACCTCTACGGAACGACTTTACCTCGGTGGTGGCGGAGGTGCCGGACACGCAAACAACACCGAAACTGCCAGTGGTGGCAACGGTGGAGGCCTCGTCGTCCTCTGGGCCCCGAACATTGTCTTTACCGCCGATGGCAGCATCGACGTCAGCGGCGGGTCTCCCGCCGAAATTGATGGAGACGGTGGTGGCGGCGGTGGCGCTGGTGGATCGGTCCTGATCGTTGCCGATACCTTGCGTGGAGCTCCAGAACTCAACCTTAGCGGTGGCAAGGGGGCAGATGTCCGCAACGCCAGCGACCGTTGCTTCGGCCCCGGAGGCGGCGGCAGTGGCGGCCGACTATTGATCGCTGCCTTTGACCGAACCGCCTGGACACCAACAGTCAGCCTCAGCAGCGGAGGCTTTGGCCTTAGACTTGGCTCTGATGATTGCGCTCCGGACGATAGCCCAGGGGGTACCGGAGAAACCGGCACCTCACAAAGTATCCTCTTCCCGGTCCCCTTCGGCGGCATTACCCAATCTGCCGATACCTTATGTGCTAACCAACAATTGCTCCTGACCGACGCCAGTAATGGTGCCCAACAAGTAAGTTGGGAAGTTATTCCCGCTAGCGAAGCCCTTACCACTGACCAGCTTGGCCTCAGCCTCCGCGTTTCCTTTGCCGACAGTGCCTCCGGCACCTTCCGGGCCATCCAAACCCTGTTCCAGGATGGCGTGGCCTACCCCGGAGACACGGCTACTTTTACGGTGTTTCCGGTGGCCACCGCCGCTGGCGGTGCGATCGAAATCGAGGACGAGTTTGCGACAGCCTCCGTTAACTCACCTGCTGGCTTCACGTTGATTCGCTATGATTTTGGAGATGGGACCATCATCGACACAACTGCCAACCAACTAATGCATACTTACCTCGAAGGAGGTGACTACACCATTACGATCACCTTGCTCAACGAGCAGTGCGGAGATCTCCTGGTTAGTTCCCGAGACATTAGCCTGGCTGAATTCGCCATTGCTGACACTGACGCAAAGACCGAAGAAGGATGTGCTCCTTACGCGCTACGCGTTAATGATCTGAGCACCGGGGAATATGCAGGAAACCGCTGGGATTTCCCCGGAGCAACACCAGCGGTTCTTTTTGACGCCGCTACCGCCAATGTAGTTTACGCTGAACCCGGAGCCTATCAGGGCAGCCTAACCTTACTCGGCGCGCTGGGCCCCGACACGGTAATTACTTTCTCGGTACTGGTCACCCCTACCCCGGTGGTGGACTTCACCTTCAGCGTAGATACGGCTACGGCTGTTTTCCAGGCAACCTCAGATGTAGCCGATACCTTCGAATGGAACTTTGGCGATGGGCAGGGCATGGGAAGCGGAAGCAACCCAACTTATGCTTACGATTCAACCGGCACCTTCACCGTGACCCTGGAGGCAAGCCTGGGGGCTTGCGTGACGACCATCACCAGACAAGTAACCATCGATGTGCTCAGCGATATCCGCGATTTGCAGAAACTTGGGGTTACCTTTTACCCAAACCCGACGGCCGGGGTACTCCATCTGACTGGCGAGGCTCAATTTACCGACCTCTTTGACGTAAATGGCCGGCACCTCCAGGCACTCTCAGGAAATGTGGCGGATCTTACATTATTCCCTCCCGGAAATTACCTCGTCCGTTTACGAGCAGCGGGAAGGCAGTTCACCGTCAGGGTTTTGCGCCGTTAGGGTGACAAATGCTTCCCGGATTAGGCTAAGGTGGGCGCGGACGCAGGTGCAGTGGAAAGGACCAAGTTGCAAGGTGTTACTCCTCCACCAGTGTACTGCTATGTATGAAGGCCACAAATTTCATTCAAAGTCAATTTAATCAGCAAGAATCACCAATAAATTCGTGTTATGTGATCTCCCCTCTCCTCCTGTGATACTCTCCCTACACGAATTTGCAGCTATCCAAGTCGCTAAAGCAAACGGTCAGAAAACGGAACCGATGCCTTCGGTTGATGCATGCTTCTTCCCGTTTAACCCTTCTTTTGGCCCGCCAAAACAAGCAAAAACTCACGGCCAATACGACGGCTTAACGGTCTACGGAACCGCCCTCACAATAGCTCCGGGTGGGGTAGTCGAAAGGAAGCTACCAAGGCCCAGAGGATAAAGCACAACTTGTAGGTAAAAGACAATTTGGTACACTACTCCCTAACTCCCCTTGAAACTACCTGATCAATCAACGATTTACTTTCTTCCCAAGCGTCCTCTGCAACCACCCATCTGGCTTTAAGGACCGGCCGGTTGGTAACCCTCCGAAAGGCGTCAAGAAATGAATACTGTTTGAGCCAAAACGAGGTTTTCCCTAGCCATTCAGATGACTAGTACCTGTCGGTGGTGCACAGAGCGGAAAGCGTGCGGCGAGTTTATTCATTTTAGCTTTTCGGAGGGTTGCCTACCGATCAGCCGGGACTTAAGCCAAAGGCTTTTGCTTCTTTTGGCCTCAAAAGAAGGGCAACATGGCAGGCGCTGTTTTTTGTGTAGGGAGAGTCCCCCACGAGAGCGGGCCGGGGAGAGGTTAAAAAGAAGCCATGTATAGCAGTATACCTCCACCAGTATAAATCAATAGCTCAGCGCTTGTTATTCCTCCAGTCGGGCAACAAGGTTACGGACTGTCTTTACCGGGCCACCGGTCATGATTTCGCGGCGGAGCCAATCAGGGAGCCCGTTGCCTGCGGCCGTTCGGACGGTACAACTGATCGCTACCTCGCCGGAGGCGAGGGGGGAGACAACCCAATCTGCCTCATACACTGCTTCACGGTTGCATCCCCTCGTTACCGGCAGCGCCTCCGGCGTGCTGGTAATATGTCTGGTCAGCACTCCGGAAACCGGGTCGATCTCCTGCTGAATTGCCGCTACCACTTCCCGGTCTTTCAGGGGAAAGGGGAGATTTACCCGCGAATAATAGGTGTAAGCCATCGGTGTGCCTCCCTGTAAAACATAGGCTTCGGAGCAACGATGGACCCATTCGGTGTAGCTGGGCGCATCGTCCAGGACGCGCAGTACGGCTGCAACATTAGTTCTTGCGGTGGTCTTCACTCTTACGCTCATCTCACCATGGTCTTCGGGGCGGACGTACACCTGTACGTTATCCTCATCAGCCTCCAGAATGAAATCACTTTGCCCCCATACCGAACTGTGCACCAGCGGCCCCGCCAAAATGAGTAAGCATAAAAACAACCTGGTCATGGTTCTGAATTAGGTAGTTATCTAAGAAACGTGCCTCGCCCCTTCGTAATTCGTTTGTTTCCAGAAAAATACAAACTAATCCCGCGCACAAAGAGCTTAAAAACGGTGGCAGAACAAATAACGGCCAGCTTGCAGGCCATCATGCCGTTTAACAGTTTTTGATGCGATGAGGTCACTGCCCGTGATTCTGGAGTAATGACCCTGACTTTCTGCTCACAGTTGCTTACTTTTCGGAAAAATTCGATCAATGCACCACCACCTACTTTTCCTTAGTCTTATTTGCCTCAGTCTGGCCTTACCCGCACAGCAGGAAGGTTTTCGTTCGCTCTACAACGGAAAAAACCTGGATGGATGGGAAAGTTACGGTGGGCAGGCACCATTTACCGCCGAAGGTGAAAACATTCTCGGGACTGCCATCGTCAACACCCCCAATACCTTTCTGTGTACGGACCGACCTTACGGGGACTTCATTCTTGAGCTTGAATTTTATAATGATGCTCCGCTAAACTCCGGCGTGATGGCACGTGGCCAGTGGCGCCCTCAGGGTGATATGCGCCAGATTTATGGCTACCAGGTGGAAATCGATCCGTCCGCCAGAGCCTATACCGCCGGAATTTATGACGAGGCGCGGCGCGGCTGGATCTATCCGCTGCACTACAATCCTCCGGCCAGGGCTGCCTACCGTACCGGTGAATGGAACAAACTCCGCATCGAGTTTATCGGCAATGAATTACGAACTTTTCTGAACGGCCATGCTGTCGCCAACCTCGTAGACGACCTTGATGCTTCGGGCATGGTTTGCCTTCAGGTCCACGCCATAGGCCCTGAGCTCGAGGGCAAGGAAATGCGCTGGCGGAACATCATGATCAAAGAAGATGCTACGGCTGATGATCGGCTTAAACAACCGCTTGGTCCTCAGGTAAACCTTTTGGTGAACGAGCTCACCGAAACCGAAAAACGCTACGGCTGGCGCCTCTTGTGGGACGGAGTCAGCACCGCTGGATGGCGCGGTGCAAAACTGGACAACTTCCCCGCCAAAGGCTGGGAGATTGCTGAAGGAGAATTGCGAGTGCTGGCTGGCAACGGCGGAGAAAGCACTAACGGAGGAGACATCATCACTGAGGAACATTTCAGTGATTTTGACCTACGCTTTGAATTCAAGTTGACGGAAGGTGCCAATAGCGGGGTTAAGTACTTCGTCGATCCTTCTCTCAACAAGGGCACTGGTTCAGCAATAGGGCTGGAGTTTCAGATCCTGGATGACAACAAACATCCAGATGCCAAGATGGGGGTGGCAGGCAACCGTACTGCCGGATCGCTCTACGATTTGATTACCGCTAAAGTGCTTGACACGCCTCGCAACAAAGAGATCAAGATCAATGGCTGGAACCGTGGCCGCATTGTGGTCCGTGGTGGCCACGTTGAGCATTGGCTCAACGGCTACAAGGTGGTGGAATACGACCGTTTCAGTCAGATGTTCTCCGCGCTGGTCAACTACAGCAAATACAAGGACTGGGAAAACTTTGGCCGTTGGCCAGCAGGACCGATTTTGCTACAGGATCACGGCGATGCCGTTGCCTTTCGATCTATCAAGATCCGGTCACTTTAGTGGCTCCACTTAACGCGATGCTTGGCTTCTTCTCGTTGAAGTGGATCAAACACTTGTGTTTAGTTTATTTCCTCTGTTGGTCTTTTAGGCTGTTCGACGGTCATGACATCCAAAAGACTTGATGACCACGGAAGATTAGAGCACTACAGTCAGTAACTATCCATATTACCTCGTCCAAACCTGACGTCAACTTAGCCACAACCACCATTTAGCAAAACAAGAAAATTCAATAGCTATGCCTACTAGAAGAAAATTTCTCCGCAACGCAGCACTTGCCGGTGCTGGTGTCACCGCCGGTTTCCCGCTCTATTCCAACAGTGTTATTGGTGCTAACGACCGGGTCAATGTTGCGGTATTCGGGACCAACAGTCGGGGGGCACAGCTCACCAGAACCTTTGTCAAAGCGAAAAACTGTCTCATTACCGGCATTGGTGATGTAGATATCAGGGCGGTGGAGAAGGCGCAGCAAATTGTTGTAGACGCCAATAAGAAGAAACCTACTGGTAATCAGGATTTCCGGCGGTTTCTTGACGACAAAGAGGTTGATGCAGTAGTAATTGCGACGCCGGACCACTGGCATGCTCCGATGGCCATTATGGCTCTAGAAGCAGGTAAGCATGTATACCTGGAGAAGCCCTGTAGTCATAACCCGAACGAAGGCGAACTTTTAATCGCCAAGCAGAAGAAAACCGGTAAGCTGGTGCAAATGGGTAACCAAACCCGAAGTTCGGTATCGCTCAATCGGGTTGTTAAAGAGATCAAAGACGGTCTGATCGGTGAAGCATATGGCGGTAAAGCCTGGTATGCCAACTCGCGCGGGTCGATCGGGACGGGCAAAACAGCCCAGGTTCCCGAATGGCTGGATTGGGACTTATGGCAAGGTCCTGCCCCCCGGCAGGAATACACAGACAATATGGTGCACTACAACTGGCACTGGTTCTTTAAGTACGGAACAGGCGAACTCCTCAATAACGGCACCCACGAAATAGACATGTGCCGGTGGGCACTGGGAGTAGACTACCCTACCCAGGTTACCAGCCACGGAGGCCGGTACCATTTTGAGGACGACTGGGAATGGTACGACACCCAGTTAGCCGGTTTCGAATACGCCGGCAAAAAGTCCATTCACTGGGACGGGCGCAGTTGCAACGGCATTCCGATCTGGGATCGGGGTCGTGGATCGATAATCTACGGAACGGAAGGTTCCGTACTGATGGATCGCCAGGGCTACTGGGTCTACGACCTTCGGGGTAAGGAAATTCGCAAAGAAATGGAGGCAGGAGAAAGTGTAAGCATGGACCTCGCCGGTGGTGGTAATCTTGATGATCGTCACATTGCCAACTTTATTAGCGGCATCAATTCAGGAGAACAGCTGAACGCCCCGATCGAAGACGCCAATGTTAGTGTGACCACCTGCCACCTGGGGAATATGGCCCAGCGTACCGGTATGGCCCTCAACATTGACCCAGCAACGGGCCAGCCCGCAGAGGCTGCAGCTATGAAACTATGGAGTAGAACCTACGAACCAGGCTGGGAACCAAAAGTATAGGGCACTGCTGCTGACCAGAATAACTTAGAGCATGTTTGGATTTTTGCTGCAATGCTAAGTTGGAAAGGCGTACCTTTGCGCCTTCTTAGCGCGAGCCTGTTCATTTCGGGGCAGGAGCTAAGCTAATTCAACTTGCATGCAGTCAATTCGTAACATCGCCATCATTGCTCACGTAGACCACGGTAAGACAACCCTGGTAGACAAAATGTTGCTGGCCGGACAGCTGTTCGGCGACCACGAAAAGCCGGGCGAACTGATCATGGACAGTAATGATCAGGAGCGCGAGCGTGGGATCACCATTCTGGCCAAAAACGTATCCATCAACTACAAGGGAACGAAGATCAACATCATCGACACCCCTGGTCACGCCGACTTCGGCGGAGAGGTAGAACGCGTCCTCAACATGGCCGACGGCGTAATCCTGCTCGTTGACGCTTTCGAAGGCCCAATGCCCCAGACGCGCTTCGTGATGGACAAAGCCCTCAAGCTGGGCTTGAACCCGCTAGTGGTAGTTAACAAGGTTGACAAGCCTAACTGTACCCCAGAAGAAGTACACGAGAAGGTCTTTGACCTGATGTTCTCACTCGACGCAACTGAAGAGCAACTGGACTTCCCTACGATTTACGGATCAGCCAAAAACGGCTGGATGAGTGAAGACTGGAAAGAGCCCACAGAGAACATTCTTCCGCTCCTCGATGCCATTCTGGAGCACGTTCCAGAGCCACAGATTCCTGAGGGTAACACCCAGATGCTGGTGACCAGCATTGAGTTCAGCAAGTACATTGGTCGCATGGCCATTGGCAAACTAAGCCGGGGAACACTCAAGGCTAACCAGCCACTCACCCTGATCAACCGTGAAGGCGTAGAGACGAAAGCGAGAGCCCGCAACCTCTACGTTTACGAAGGTTTCGGCCGCGTTGAAGTGGAAGAAGTACAAGCTGGTGACATCTGTGCGGTATTCGGTGTAGAAGGATTCGAAATTGGTGACACCATTGCTGCTGGAGAAAACCCGGAGGCCCTGCCAACCATTGCCATCGACGAGCCAACACTGTCGATGACCTTTACCATCAACGACTCTCCTTTCTTCGGTCAGGAAGGCAAGTACGTAACGAGCCGTCACATTCACGACCGCCTGCAGGCGGAGCTGGAGCGGAACCTTGCCCTGCGGGTAGAGGAGACGGATAGTGCTGACACCTTCAAGGTGTTTGGTCGTGGGGTCATGCACCTCTCAGTACTCATCGAGACCATGCGTCGTGAAGGCTACGAACTCCAGATCGGCCAGCCTCAGGTAATCATCAAGGATGTAGACGGGGTTAAGATGGAACCCGTAGAAGAGTTGACGATCGACCTTCCGGAAGATGTTTCCGGAACGGCCATCAACATGGTTACCCAGCGTAAAGGACTCATGCAGAGCATGACCCCCAAGGGAGACCGCGTGGTGCTGGAATTCGAGATTCCTTCCCGTGGCATCATTGGCCTGCGTTCCAATATGCTTACTGCTACTGCCGGTGAAGCCATCATGACCCACCGTTTCAAAGAGTTCCAGCCGCACAAAGGGGAAATCCCCGGTCGCCTGAACGGTTCCCTGATCTCCATGGAGCAGGGAAAGGCAATCCCCTACTCTATCAACAACCTCCAGGATCGTGGCCGCTTTTTCATCGAAGCAGGTGAAGAGATTTACGAAGGGCAGGTTATCGGCGAAAACAGCCGGGCGGTTGATCTGGTGATCAACGTTACTAAAACCAAGAAGCTGACCAACATGCGCTCCTCCGGTGCGGATGACAAAGCACGCCTCGTGCCACCACGGAAGTTCTCGCTCGAAGAAGCTCTGGAATACATCCAGGCCGATGAGTACGTTGAAGCAACTCCAGAGAGCCTCCGTCTGCGTAAGATCCTCCTGCGTGAAGCTGAGCGCAAGCGTGGCATGAAGATCACTTTCTAAGCGCCAGCATGCGGCATTGAGTGACATACTATCACGTTGAAAAGGAGCGGGAGCACGTAGGTGTTTCCGCTCTTTTTTTTTCTAAGCACTTTATCACCTTCTTTCCCTTTAAAACCTATGCGGCAAAGATGGGTAGACAACCAAAACCCAAAACCAACTGACAATCAAATGCCAACACAAACGAACATCACCCGAAGGTCTTACGTCGTAATGGAAAAGCAACCAAAACTGCTTTCTAAATAACTAAACAAAACCATTATGAAATTCAAGATTCTTTCGCTCGCTGCATTATTCTGTTTTGCCTTTTCCAGTTGTGATGTCGACCAAACAAGCTCAGGAGAATTACCTGATATTGACGTTGATGTAGACGCTGGTGAACTGCCAACCTATGACGTGGATTGGGTTGATGTAGACGTTACTACCACTACCAAGACCGTATCAGTACCTAAGGTAAAGGTGGTGATGGAAGAAGAAGAGATCGAAGTGCCGGTTATCGATATGGACTGGCCACAAGACTATGGTGATACCGAAGAACGTACCCTAATTGTTGAAGCAGACGTGAATCAAGACGCTAACTTGGACATCGAAGAAGTCTACACCAACGGTGATCGTATTATTGTGGTCGCAGCATTGGAAAAGGAAGGCGAAATGCTTGACGAAGGTCTAATGCGCGTTAGCGACCAGGTGGTAGTAAACGCCCCTGACGTTGACGTACGCTATTACATTATTGGTGATCGACCCGATGGATTCACCAACAACCGCTACAAGTACATCAGTAGTATTGATGAGATCAAAGACATTCGCCAGAACGGCAAAGTGATCTACGGAGCAAAATAATCCACGCGAATAAGCAAACTGAGGTCGGTACATTCATTTGTACCGGCCTTTTTTTATTGCTTAGCATAAGCCCGAAAATTAAATTTTTAGTTAGTGCGCAGGAATCAGTGCAGCAGACAGTCTAACCGCTGAAGCGGTTAGCCCGCTTCCTAAACTGTAACCTAGCTAAACAACATGAAATACACACTTTTTGCCTTACTCCTTCTCCTTACGAGTTCCATCTCAGCGCAGCAGCTTTATGACATCTCTACTATTCAGGAAATCGAGATAACCTTTGCCCAGAGCAACTGGGATCAGCTACTGGACAATGCCTACGCTGCTGATGCGGGATACATCATGGCCCAATCAGTAACGATCAATGGTATTCAATTTGATAGTGTAGGGGTAAAATACAAGGGCAATAGCACCTACCAGGCCAACCAGGTGAAGAACCCATTCCATATTGAACTCGATACATACAAAGACCAGGAATATGATGGATTTACTGATATAAAAATGAGTAACGTAGCGAAAGATCCATCGTTTTTACGCGAAGTGCTTTCTTATCAGATCTTACGGCAGTACATGGATGCTCCGAGTTCGAATTATGCCAACGTATGGGTGAATGGTTCGCTGATTGGCTTGTACAGTAATTCAGAGTCTGTTTCCAGGAAATTTGTTGAGAAACACTATGGCTCCAAGGATAATACCCGAATCAAGTGCAACCCGCCCGCAGGGGCGGGGCCACAATCCAACGACTTCCCAAACCTGGTGTATCTCGGCACCGATAGCAGTGCCTACTATGACGCCTACGAAATAAAGTCTGACGGAGGATGGGATGAGCTTATTCACCTTTGTGACACCCTAGCCAGCCATGTGGAAGCCATTGAGCAAATCCTTGATGTTGACCGGGTACTTTGGATGCTGGCATTTAACAACAGCCTTGTTAATCTGGATAGCTACTCCGGTCGGTTTGCACAAAACTACTATCTCTACCGAGACGATTTTGGCCGCTTTGTACCGACTGTCTGGGACCTTAATGAATCTTTCGGCGTCTTTAGTGACGCAGGCTCCGTTCGGTTCAACAGTACCGCGCAAAAAGCACGTATGAGCCAGGTCCTGCACGAAAATGATGCTGACTATCCGCTAATTAGTCAACTACTTTCAGTCCCGGAATACCGGCGCAAATACCTGGCCCATATGAAGACCATGCTCCAGGAGAACTTTGCAAGCCAGCAATATGAGGAGACAGCACTGGAGCTACAAAACCTGATTGCAACCGCCGTTCAAAATGACCCTAATAAATTTTACAGCTACAACGAATTTCTGAACAATCTTACGACTGACATAGGAGGCGGTGGCGGTCCTGGCGGCGGCGCTTCTGCACCAGGCATTACCAACCTGATGGATGCCAGAGTTGACTTCCTGCTGAGCCAAACCGATTTTTCCCAGACCGAGCCAACGATTAGCAATGTTGCCCTTTCAGATGACAACCCGGCACCCAACCAATCGGTTTTCATCACGGCAATGGTCGAAAATGCCGAGCGGGTTTACTGTAGTGTCCGTTCAGCTCAAGGTGGCCCATTCACGAAAATGACCATGTTGGATGATGGCAATCATGGCGATGGCGCCGCCAACGATGGTATCTACGGGATCGAAATAAACCTTACCCAGTCCCGCACGGAATACTACCTCTACGCAGAAAACGATGGTATCGGTAAGTTTTCTCCTCAGCGCGCTGAACATGAATTCTATAGCATTACCGCCGGATCCACCAGCACGCTTGCCGGGGCACTGGTCATCAATGAATTCCTCGCCTCAAATGATGCGATTGAAGCAGACCAGGACGACGAATATGATGACTGGGTAGAGCTTTACAACAACTCTGAGGTAGCGATCGACCTGGAGGGTTTCTTTCTCTCAGATGACCTGGATAACGCTACAAAATGGACTTTCCCGGCAGGAACGGTGATCGGAGCTCAGGACTACCTGATCATTTGGCTGGACGACGATGAGCAGCAAGCAGGCCTACACGCCAGCTTCAAATTATCAGCTGACGGAGAAGCTATCGTGCTAAGCGATGCTGAAGGAGGGCTGATTGACTCACTGACCTTTGCCAGCCAGGAGACCGACATATCTTATGGTCGCTACCCCAATGGTACTGGTGATTTCAGAGAGATGGAGCCTACCTTTAATGGCGAGAATAATGAAGGAACTACTGCCAGCTGGAGTCCCTCACCGCTTCAGGCAGACATTAGTATTTACCCTAATCCAAGCCCTGCAGATTTTCAGGTCAAACTCCAATCTCCTCACGGTAGTAATCTTGTCATCAGGCTTTTTTCTACCCAAGGCCAGGTTGTGTCCCAGACTAATCTGCCTCAGGGTAGCCTGAATGCCAGTGTTCCAACCAAGGCCATCCCCCAGGGGCTATACTTTCTGGAAGTAGCCGATGGAGCGGCTACCCAGACATTTAAAGTTGTCGTAAGCAGATAGCCAAGTAACAAAAACGCAGAAGGGCCATCGATCCGAAGATCAATGGCCCTTTTCGCGTGTTGGAGCGGATTACAAGATGACTCCCT